>DASYWM010000074.1:0-8423 GCA_035936075.1 Thermomicrobiales bacterium | reverse complement strand
CGCGTCGATGTACCGGCTTGAGACCATCACGAGCATCCGGCAGCGCTCGCTGCACAATGACGCTCATGGCGTAGTCGAGGTAGGACTGCCGCATTTCGGATTCAATAGTGGCAATCCGGACGTTTCCAATATCCACGGTTTCGGGCTCCTGAGGTGTGACGAAAGGCAAAGAGCCTAATGTCCAAGTATACCAGAAATGCCCGTAAAACCGGGGAAAACGGCTGTACGTACGATGCTGACGCACGGTATTCTGATGCGTGGCCCGGCACACGAAGCGAGGCATGGGAAACTCCCATGCCTCGCCCGTTTCCTGTTCGTATCAGGTAGTGATTACGCGAGTTTCTCTCCACAGTTGACGCAGAACTTCGCGCCGGGCTGGTTCTCAGTCTGGCACTTCGGACAAGTCACCGACTGCTGATTCGTCCCGCACTCCGGGCAGAATTTCGAGTTTGCCGGGATGGTGGCTTTGCAGGCGGAACATGTGGTGGTTTGGATACCCGTGCCCTGTCTCTGGTTTCGATCCACTGGCTGCTGCTGATCGTCACGGAAGGCGTCGCGCATGGCTCCCGCCATTGCGGCCCCCATGCCCATGCCGGCGCCCATCCCCATACCAGCGGAGATTCCCTCGCCACCAGAACCAGGATTGTTGGCGGCATCGCCAATTGCTTCTGCCGTACGGAACTGCGTATAGGTCCGCATGTCCCCCAGCGCGGCCATGCCGGAGCGCTGGTCGATACGCTTCTGGACTTCCTCCGGTGGAGTGATCGCCTGCACCTGGAAACTTGTAAGTTCAAAGCCGTACCGGGAGAAGTCGTCCGCCAGTGCGGCTCTGGTGCCGTCGGCTACTTCCTTCGCCATGCTCGCGAGATCGAGGATGGACGTCTGGACATCTGCAAGGAGGTCTGTGAACTCCTGGAGGATGACGCTGCGGAGGAAATCTTCAATCGATGACGTGGTGTAGCTGCCTCGCGCGCCAACAATCTGGGAGACGAGCAGCTGCGGGTCGCTCACCCGCATGCTATATGTGCCGAAGGCACGGAGACGGATCATGCCCAGCTCGGTGTCCCGGAACACGATCGGCTGGCTTGAACCCCACTTCATGTCGGTGAACTCCCGCATCGAGACGAAGTACACCTCGGCGCGGAACGGGGAGTCGCCCCCGAAGGGGATTCCCAGAAGGCCGGTCAGTAGCGGAATGTTGTTGGTCGAAAGCGTGTGCCGACCGGGCCCGAACACATCCAAGGCCTTGCCGTCGCGGAAGAAGACGGCACGTTGGCTCTCCCGAACGACAAGCTGGGAACCGAGACGGAACTCGCCGGATGTTCCTTCGGGAACCCGGCGGACGATGTCACCAGTCGCCTCGTTGGGAAACTCGATAAGGTCGAGGATTGCCATGCAGATATCTCCCGGACGGGATGGTCGAGGCTCGGACTTCCCGTGCCCATCCACGTGAAACGGATGCGGTCAGGTGTCTGACCGCATCCATCGACAGGCGTCTTCGATCTAGGCGCCGGATTGCTGGCCGCCCGCTTCAAGCTGGCCCGCGGTCTCACTCGAACCACCCTTGAGCGCTTCCAGCTCCTGCTCGATATCAACATCGTAGTCGAGTTCACGGAACTGGGCATCCAGCGACGTGGACTCCATCTCCGCGAGGGCCACCGCCTGGGACTCGGTGGACCGAATCTTTCGCTCCATTCGCTCCAACTCGGAGCTTGCGTCGAACGGAGTAAGGGTAGAGCTGAACTCCGCCACCTGCTGGGATGCTTTCGCTCGACGCTGGCGGGCGATGAGCGAGTCCCGCTGGCTCTGCGTCTGCTGGTACTTGGATTCCAGCGCCTGCAGCTGGTGTTTTAGGTTGCTCACCGTCTGCAACTGTGTTTCATGCTGCTGCTGGTACACGCGGGCGTTTTCTTCATTGTCACGTTTGCGTCGGAGGGCCTCGCGCGCGAGATCGTCCTTGCCTGCATCGACGGCACGTTTCGCCTTGTCGCCCCATTCGGCAGCGAGTTGCTTGGTCTCGTCGAGATCTGCCTCCAGTTCCTTCTCCTGGGCGATCATGGCGGCTACCTGCGAACGGGCTGTGAGGATGTTCGATTCCATGTCACGCAGGATCTGGTCGATCATCTTTTCCGGGTCTTCTGCCCGGTCGATAAGGTCGTTGACGTTGGCGCGAACGAGTCGCTGCATGCGGTCCAGAATGCTCATTGGGGTGTGGTTCTCCTTGCAAGCAGAGTAATTGAGCCTCAGGCGGCTCCGTAAACCTCGACGTCAATATCGCGAATTTCGTTCCCTCGGTAGACTCGGGCAGAGTCTCCAAAGACGACCGTAAGCTCGAGTTCACCTTCACCGGTCATTCGCGCAGCATACTGGACGGTGACGCCCTCCTGCCTGCCGTTTTCTGTGTCAAGCGTGGCTGCAGCGCGCTGCATCGTCTGATATGGAGGCATTTCTCCGAGGCTCTCTATGAGCCGGGCGGAGACAATACCTTCGACTCCCGAGCCGAGCAGCCACGTAGCGCCCGCTTCCTCCTCGGAAACGCGAATCAGCTGCAGCGGGCCCTGATCCGTAGCAATTGAGATCGTCGCATTGGCGATGAAGTTATCCCCGAGCACCGAAAGCGTGTCACCCTTGCTGACGGACAGCAGGGGAGAAGGAGCCGCTGGCTCGTTGGTCTCAAGGAGTTCCAACACTTTGGCGTCACGCGTCGGCCTCGCCTGATCAACCACCTCTGTCCGACTATCAAAGAGCAGTTGCAGGCGGTCAATCTCTCCTGAAAGGGAACGCACGTCATCGTCCCTGGGTGGCGTAGAGTTCGTCAGCGCTTGGACCTTTTCACCGAGGCTGCTTACCTCACGCTGGAGAGCGAGGTCGAATTGCCGGAGCTGGTCAAGAGCAGCGGCGTCTACCTCTCGCTCCGTGAAGATGCCACCGTAGCCGTAGGAGGCAGTACGGACCCGATCGGCCAATAGTCGAATCTGGCCGATGAGTGCCTCGACACGGGACAGGTGAGTGAACTCACGCGCCGCGGAAAGGTCCGCGTTGTACTGGGTGAGACGGTTCGCGCTGTTCTGGACGTCGTTGGCAATGGACTCTCGCAGTCGCTTGTCCTCGTCGCGCCGGTTCTCCTTGTCGCGATACCCGTTATACCCAGGTACCTTGTGGAGGAGCTCGGTGATGCGGTTCTCGACGTTTCCTAACTTTCGCAGTCTGTCCATGGGCTGTCCTCCTGTTACCGGCTGCCCGGCGCACATCCTGGGGGCTAAAGAAAGATCTCAGCTCCGCAATACGGGCATTTAATCATCCCCTTGCCGGCGAGCTCTACCTGTCCCCCACAATTCGGGCAAGTCTCCCGGCCCTGCAGCTTTGATGCCTCGACCGAGTAGAGAACACCTTTGTCCCAATCCACATACCCTGAGAAGAGGCCGCGACCCACCAGGTCGTAGATGTCGTTCTTAACCTTGTCGGTGCTTGACTTAAGCTCGAGGACGAGATCGCTGATCTGGAGCTGACCACGAGTCTTCACCATGTCCAGGAGCCGTCGCTGTTCCTGAACCCGCGCCAGGTTCCTGGCCTCGGCACTCCCCTTGACGATGAAAAAGATTCCTGCCCCGACCAGGGGGAGCACTAATACGCTGAAAAAGAGCACTGCTCCAAACGCCGCTCCCGATGCCCTGAGGTTGCCTTCCTGGACGCCGAAGAAGAGCCAGGCGGCGAGGGCAGCACCGATAATAACGCCGGCAGCCAACAGGACGATGCCGATGGTGCGTCCCGAAGAGTTCAAGCGTTGCTCCTTTTTCCATTTGCCGTTGGATTCATCAGGTCAATGCTTCCTCGAAGATTCTACGCGTTTCCCGTGCCGCGCGTTCCCATGTGAAGCGGGCTGACCACGCTGCGCCCCTGTCCCGCATGCCGGCCATACGGGAAGGATCCTGCAGGATCTCAACCAGATGGTGGGCGAGCAGGGCATGGTCGGAGGCAGGAAAGAACTCCGCGGCGTCGCCGGCAATCTCGGTAAGCGACGATCCTGAGGCGCAGATTACCGGTGTCCCTGCCGCCATGGCTTCCAGAACAGGCATACCGAATCCCTCGAATCGGGAAGGCTGCACGAAAATCGAAGCCGACGCGTACAACAATGGGAGATCTCTATCGGGAACGTAGTCGATGATCCGTAAGCGGGCGCCCAGACTGGTCTCACGCAGCTCGCTCAACACCTGGTCCGACATCCAGCCTCGCTTGCCTGCGATCACCAGATCATGGTCCGGAGCCCCAGTTTCCATCGCGCGCGCCAGGATGGCCAAATTTTTGCGCGGTTGGATCGTGCCAACGGCAAGGACATATGGTCGGTACAGGTTGTATCGGGTGCGCAGCTCTTGCTCGTTCGACCGGTCAACCTTGCGGAATTGCGGGTCCACGCCATGATGCACGACCGAGATTTTCCCGGCAAGGACGCCATAGCGTTGGATCAGGTCCTCCCGGGTCTGTGCCGACGGCACAATGATGTGATGTGCGACCCTCGCGCTCCATCGGGTTGTGAGGTCAAGCATTTTCCTCTGGGTGACCGGGTGGGCTTCGGGCACATGAAGGTATCCAAGGTCGTGGATGGTCACGACTGTACGCGGGTGAACAATCGGAACTACGTGCGCGGGCACAAAGAGGAGATTCGGGCGGCGTGTCAGCATCTCACGTGAGAGGCGGTAATGCGTCCAGAGTCGGCGGGCCTGAAGCGGCCGGACTTCAGCGTTCGTTGGCGTGGCAAGTGACGGCGGCGCTACCTCCCCGTTCACATACAGTCGCCATCGCCAGTCCGCGTCCGCGGCAAGGAGCGCCCGAATGATCTGGTCGGAGTAGTTCTCGGTGCCCGTCCGCTCCCGGACATGCATTCGGCTGGCGTCGATGCCGATGATCGCATCGCTGGGATCAGGCGACATCAGGATGATTAGCCCTTGGTCTGATCGGGAACGAGCGCGAACATCAGTTCACCCCTGCAAGCGACTTCTCCGTCCACGGTGGCCGTGGCAGTGCCCGTCCCGATACCCCTGCGGAACGTGCCAAGCGCGACCTCCATCAGGATGGTATCGCCGGGTTTGACCTGACGCTTGAAACGGACATTGTTAATTCCTGCAAATAGGGCCATTTTGCCAGCATGCTCTTCCAGACTTAACAGGGCAACACCGCCGACCTGCGCCATGGCTTCGACGATCAGTACGCCGGGCATGACCGGGTACTCCGGGAAGTGCCCCTCGAAGAACTCCTCGTTGGAGGTCACGTTCTTGATCCCCACCGCGCGTTCGCCCGGGGTCATCTCGATAATTCGGTCCACGAGCAGGAAAGGATAGCGGTGGGGAAGAATCTTGCGGATTGCAACAGTATCAAGCGGCATTTGGAGCGTCACAGGGAGTCTCCTGAGCGTGGTTGGCGGCGGTCCCATCTCGTCGTATCGTTGCCGGAGCAGGCGGCTTTCGCTGGCCCGAGTCTACGAACCATTGCTGGAGGCCGTCAATGAATAACCGGACACAACACGCGCAGCATCCCCGCGTGGCAGTGCTGGGCGGCGGCGCCTGGGGCACAACCCTGGCGCTGGTTTCTCTCCGCGCGGGTAACGGAACAGCATTGTACGTGAGGGATGAGGCGGCATGTCGGGTCCTGACCGAGGAACGGAGGCATCCCCATTCGCTCAGAGGCGTCACGATTCCAGAGTCGCTCTCGGTGAGCACCGATATCGAGGCTGTTCTCGCCAGGGCGGATGCCGTGATACTGGCCATCCCGACGCAAAAACTTCGCGGAGCCCTCGTACCAGTTCGCGATCTCTTCCTCGGAAAGATCGTCGTATCGGCGGCGAAGGGGATCGAGATCGGAACGCTCCTTCGGCCCAGTGCAATCGTGGAAGAAGTACTTTCGGACGAAACTTCACCGGTCTGCGCCCTTTCCGGCCCAAATCTCTCCTCCGAAGTGGCGGCTGGCAAACCGGCCACAACAGTCGTCGCCTCCCGCAACGTCGAGGCTGCCTCGTGGATCCAGTCGGCTTTGATCGGGGCGGCGTTCCGCATCTACACCAGCATCGACATCGTGGGGGTAGAGACGGGTGGCAGTCTCAAGAACATCATCGCGATTGGAGCCGGCATCGGTGATGGCCTCGGCGCAGGGGACAATGCGAAGGCGGCATTCCTGACCAGGGGAATAGCGGAGATTGCGCGGTTGGGGATAGCGCATGGTGCGCAGCCATTGACCTTCGCCGGACTCTCCGGGATTGGAGATTTAATAGCAACCTGCTCCAGCCCGCAGTCTCGCAACCACCAGGTCGGCACAGGTTTAGCGACCGGAGCGTCGCTGGAGGAGGTGCTGAGCGGGATGTCTGAAGTGGCCGAAGGTGTAGACACGACACGAGCGGCGGTCGAGTTGGCGCATCGTACCGGCGTGGAGATGCCGATCACCGAGCAAATGTATAAGGTCCTCTTTGAAGGGAAATCAGCCGCCGAAGCAGTGCGGGACCTCATGTCCCGCGAGCCCAAGGAGGAGATACACGGCCGTATCGAATCCTTCTAAGGGGTCGGCGAACGGCCCGCCGGGGGAAAGCGACAGTCGAGCGTTCGGTCCGAGAATCAGGCTGATCGTCGTAGTATGGTGCGTTACACCAGCCTGTCGATTAGTTGTTCGCGAGCCGGCCCCACACCTATATAGCGCGCTGGTGCCCCGAGTTGCTCTTCGATCCTTGCAAGATACGCCTGTGCATTCTCCGGGAGGTCGCCGTAGTGGCGGGCGCTCGTGGTATCCCTGTTCCAGCCCGGAAGCGTCTCCCATGTCGCTGCTGCTGCTTCCAGACGTTCCAGCGAAGCGGGGACATGGGTGAGTTCGTCGCCAGCAAACCTGTAACCGGAACAGAATCGGATCTCGTCGAACATATCCAAAACATCGAGCAAGGTGACGGCCAGCTCCGTGACTCCACTCAGCCTGCTAGTCTGGCGCGCAGCAACTCCGTCGAACCAACCGGTACGGCGGGGGCGTCCGGTGGTGGTGCCGTATTCGTTACCCCGTCTCCGGATGCGCTCCCCGGTTTGGTCGTTGAGCTCGGTCGGCATTGGTCCTGCACCGACACGGGTGCTATAGGCCTTGTATACCCCGATCACGCGTTCAACTTGTGTCGGGGCAACGCCGGCACCCTGGCAGGCCCCCGCTGCCGTTGGGGATGACGAGGTGACGAACGGGTAGGTTCCGTAGTCGATATCCAGCATCGCTCCCTGAGCGCATTCGACAATCACGTCCTTGTTGGCGTGCAAGGTGTCCTGGACGAGGACCTCCGTGGGTGCGATGAACGGAATGAGCCTCTCAGCTGACTGCGTGAGCTTCTGGTAGAGTTCATCGAAGTCAATTGGCTCGGATCCGTAGACCCTGGTAATGACCTCGTTCTTGGCGTCGACCTCGATCGCCAGCTTACGGCGCAGGATCGAGGGATCGAGAAGATCACAGACGCGCAGGCCGTGGCGGGATACCTTGTCGGCATAGGCGGGTCCATTGCCGCGCAGGGTGGTGCCGATGAGATCCGACTCCCGCCGTGCTTCCTCGAGACGATCGATCTCCGGATGATAGGGGAGGACAAGATGCGCACGGTCGGAGATACGGAGGTTGGACGTGTCTACTCCCCGGTCGGCAAGATCGTCGAGCTCGCCGATCAGCGTGCTGAGCTCGATGACTACGCCCGCGCCGATGACACAGATGACATTGCCGTTGAGAATGCCGGAGGGAACAAGGTGCAACTTGAAGGTGCCCTGGTCGGTCTTGACGGTATGCCCAGCGTTGCTACCGCCATTTGCGCGCACCACCATTGCCGCACCGGAGGCCAGCGCATCGGTCAGCTTCCCTTTGCCCTCGTCTCCCCATTGTCCACCCATGATGACGGTCGCCGGCATAATGTGCCCTTTCTCCGGTGATGAGTAGAGACATGCCAATGGCCGGGTCGCCCCGGCCACTGCGCCTCTTGTTGTTACCAATGTCCCAGGTCTCCCTGGCCGTGGACGCTTATGCGATCTGTGCGCGCCCTGGCGCTCGCCACCTTTGCCTACACTAATCTATTGTCGCAGATTCCTGAGCTGCTTGAAGAGTTTCGTTTCTTCCTCACTGAGATCGGTCGGCAGGTCCACATGGACGGTTGCCAGGAGATCTCCCTGTCCTGAAGCGCCCTTGCCGGACTTGGGAAGTCCCTTGCCTCTGAGCCGGAATACTTTCTCGTTCTGGGTTCCAGGGGGTATGGTCAGAGCGACGCGCCCGTCCAAGGTTGGCACGACGGTTTCGCCGCCGAGAACAGCAGTCAAGAGAGGAACGCGAACGGTTGTCTTGATGTCGTCGCCAATGCGTTCGAAGTTGGGATCGTCGCGCACCGAAATCATGAGGTAGACATCTCCGTTTGGCCCGCCGTAGCTCCCCAGGCC
>DASYWM010000073.1:0-21400 GCA_035936075.1 Thermomicrobiales bacterium | reverse complement strand
CCTGCGTGCCGGGCTCCGACATTCACTGTCGATGCTGCATTTAACCATGGCAGACAAGCAACTTGAGCGGCTTCGTGATGTAAAACAGCCCACCCTGGTTGCCGCTGGCGAGCACGACCCTATCGTGCCGCCGCGGTGGGTGCACGAGATGGCGAAGCGAATGCCGAATGCCTGCGCCCGGATCCTGGCTGGTTGTCCCCACGCCATGACCTACAGCCGTCCACATGCCCTCGCTGGCGCGATCGACGCCGTGATCCAGGAATGGATCCACGAGACGTAGATCGGGCAGGTCTTCGACCCATTCGGCGAGCCAATATCCACTCCGGCAGACGCAGGGCCGACCCCTACCCTACTGAACGACCCGCCATGACCGTGTAGGGGGCGTACCCCGAAGGGTGGATTAGGCGATTGCGCAGCAATCGAGCGGGAGCAGCCCATTGGCTCGATGCCCGAACGGCATATCGGGAACTATGCTAGACGCCGGGATTCCAGTAGGGAATGACGTAGGCGGTGTAGATGAGCAGGTTCAGCCCGACCAGGCCCAGGAAGGTGACCGCCCCCACATAAGGCAGCCAGGTGCGGGGAAACCAGGACCGCACCCCGAGCATGAACAGGATTGCCCCCGGCACGATGGCCGGGAAGTAGTACCGGGCCTGGGTCAGCGAGAACGTCGTCCCGAACTGCAGGATCGCATAGTACGCCAGCACACAGGTCACCCCCATCGTTACCACCGCCGTCACCTGCCACGGCATGATCGCCAATGTAGGGTCGGCCTGGTCCCGGGCTACCCCTCTATCCTGCCCTGCACCTTCAGCGTTATCAATCCCACGGCGGGTCAGAAAGAATCGAAGCACATAGACGACGAGTCCGACCGTCGCAAACAGGGTTACGCCCAGAATCCACCGCAGCACCACGGTATCAAGTTCGATCAGGCGCCAGCCGAAGGCACCCCAGGTCTCTCGCCAGCGCTCCCAGAAGAAGTCCGGGTCTGAGAGCATCGACCAGATCGAGCGCCCCTCGCCTCCCCCGTAATTCCACCACTGCAACGTCTCGATCCGTTCCAGCGCCGACAGATCCCCATACGTCGACCACATGTAGAAGAGCCATGGCCACACCAGCAACCCGGCGATCCCGGCCGTCACCACCCCCCTGGGGAGCCACTCCCGCCAGTTCCGGATCCCCAGCCCCAGCACCATGGCAAACGCAATCACCGCCGCCGAGGTGACCGAGGTGCTTTTGGAAAGCATCGCCAGCCCGAAGCAGAGCCCGATCAGCAGGCAGGTCCAGAGCGGGAAGCGTCGCCGCAGCCCGACGGCGATCAGCCAGATGACGGCGCTGGTGAACATGATGGCCAGGATGTCGTTGTTGAGCATGGCGGCTTCGTAGGCGATCTGGGGCTGGAAGGCGACAAAGGCCGGCACGGTCATCGCCAGAAAGCGATCGCGGGGAAAGATCGTGCGCACCGTCAGGTAGGCGAACAGCACTGTCAGCATGCCAAAGGGAATGGTGAGCAGCCGGAACACATAGAGTTGGGTCTCGATCGTCTGGTCGGCCAGCAGCCAGAAGAGCGGGGTCAGCAACAGATAAAAGAGCGGCGGATGATTCCCCGTATACACCCACCCGGATGGATATGGCTCACCCTCAAATGTAACCGCGTACGCCACTATCTGGTAGCCGGAAAACCAGTCAGGCGTAGTGTATCGAGCGTACGGAAAATAAAACTCTTCTGACATCCGGTCGAATGATGGTTGGTAGCCAGGTCTTTCATACTGATTACGCCACTCCTCCAGATCCGGGATGAGCGGGACACGCCCCTGCTCGGCAAGAATCTCAAGATATGCGTAGTGCGCGACCTCGTCATGCCCGGTATAGGGAGGAAAAACAAACGCGATGATGATGCCCTTGAACAGGAAGATGACCAACAGCAGTGCAAGAAAACGCTGTTGCACTGATGCGGCATGGAATGTCTGCACCAGGCGTTCACGTTGCGTCGACCTGGGGAGGCGAGAAGATGCTGGGAGGACAGTGTCAGGTTGGGGTGCTTCCAGGGCGTGAGCCGGCTCGGCATTGGTAACGGCCGGATCCAGATGTGAAGACACGTCCGGCAACTCCCCGTTCAATCAATGGCGACACAGATATCTTGACAGTATCCCGAGACTTACTCGTTCCGTGTAAGGGCTTACGAGCTCCGCATACGACGTGACCGGCGCGTTCCTGTAGTCCAGCAGAGCCTCATTGCAAACCAACGTGTCCAGTCGTGCAGGAACATGCTCTCCGTATGCGGTTGACCAGGTTGATCGTCCGAGACACATACCTTGATTGAAGATGATACAGGTACGCACGTGCGACATCTCGAGAGGCCAAGCACCAGCAACGCCGCGGTATGGAAGTACAGCATCACATTACCGAATGCATCCTGTGACACTGTCCGGAGTCAAGGGGGTCAGCAAGTCGCACCCTGAGCAACCTCTGCTTGCCTCCCACTATCTCGACTGGTCACTGGGATCCCAGTGAGCCCTGATCCTCTCCGGCGCTTTGCCGGATATGGGCGGCTGCTCAATGCAGCCCGTTCTTGATTGATGAACTGCTACAGGGACGTACAATGCCACTATCAGCAGCTTAACGAACGTTCAGCCAAGCTAGGCCGAGCGAGCGGGGATGAGGACATTGCGATCACTCGGCGAGGTGGTGACGGCGTTCATTCTTCTCAACAGACGACTGGCACGCCGCATCGAGCGCAATCTGGGCCATCCAGAAGGCCACGAACAGAACCCCCTGCTCTACCTCTATATCAACGTGGTCGCTGAGCTTGGCAATGCGAAGGCCAATCAAGTGATCGTCGACCTAGGAGCAGGAAAGCAATGCCTCTTCGCGGCGCTGCTGGAACCCGAAACCCATAGCAGGATTATCGGTGTCGACATATCCGCTGAAGCGATGGCGTCGAACGAAGGCCTCAGTGAAATGGTGGTAACAAATGCGGAAGAAGGGCTGCCACTTCGGGATGCGGAAGCCGACCTGGTCGTCTCAATGTCGACGCTGGAGCATCTAAGACAAGTTCAACCCGTGGCTCGTGACATATACCGTGTCCTAAAACCTGGAGGGCATACCATACATGTATTCCCATCCCGGAACGCCCCATTCTCTCTTCTCAACAGGTTTCTCCCGCATTGGATCACTCGAAAACTTCTGCGGGCCCTGATACCAGGTAGTGAGGGTATACAAGGGTTTCCTGCTTACTATGATCACTGCACTCCTCGAGAGATGGAGGAGCTGCTTTCGCGTAGCGGCTTCAATGTCGTGCGGACTGAATGGTCAACCTATCAGTCGGATTACTATGGCTTTTTCATCCCTCTCTATCTTGTGAGCCTCGCGTATGACTTGATCGTGCAGACTCTGAACATCAGGCGACTTGCCGCGACTGTTATGATCGTTGCTCAAAAACCAGAACTCGACCTGCAAGAAGGGCAGTATAGGCACGTCTCGAACGCCTAGAGAGAGAACGTTCCTGTCCGATACGAAAACAGGTAACTCCAGGCCGCGTTCTTCGGCCATTCACCCGCGCAGCCACATTGCACATGGCGATGACTATCAACCTGACGCGTGCTCTCCTGGCATACTGACGGTCTCCCCACTGACACGCCTCGCGAGCCCTGGCAGTGTCGATCATTGCGCTGATTCAGCAGGATTATCCCCAATAGTGATCCAGACCCGGCAACCACACCTGCTGCCGAGGACCAGCCCTGCGCCTGTCTGTGCGGCGCAATATCACAAATGTTCGTTTCCAGCCCCAAACCGCGTCATGCCCCTCCTCGCAATGCCCGTGGTTGACGACCACGGCACCAGCGGGATCTGGGGCGATCACATCGCCGATTTAGGAATACGGTGATGAGGAGTACGGTCCGACTTGAAAAAGCCCCTTGGCATTACAGGCCCCGCCAACGAAATGAATACACCTCACTGAGAACTGGCTTTCTTTCGCATCCTCCATGGACGAGACTTGGCCAAACATGACACACCGAACTCATGAAGAAGGATCAATACGTGACCAACGCTGGACAGTTTGCAGGCAAGGTAGCACTCGTCACCGGTGGTGGTTCCGGGATAGGCCGGGCGACGGCAATCGAGCTTGGTCGGCAAGGCGCATTGGTCGCAGTCCTTTCCCGGCAACAGGCCCGGATTGATGAGACCTGCGCGGAGGTCACCGCAGCTGGAGGTCAAGCCATCGGGATCAGCGCCGATGTTACCAGCGAAGACGAATTGACAGGGGCCGTCCGCCAAATCCAGGACACATGGGGCCGGCTTGATCTGGTCGTCGCCAATGCGGGCGCCAACGGTGTCTTCGCGCCGCTCGAGGACCTGACCCTCGATGAGTGGAACCAGACGATGGCGACGAACCTGACAAGTACGTTTCTCACCACCAAGGTGAGCCTGCCGCTTCTGAAGCGACAAGGTGGGTCGATCGTGGTTGTTTCCTCCGTGAATGGGTCGCGCAACTTCAACTATCCCGGCGCGGTCGCGTACTCCACGAGCAAGGCCGGGCAGGTGGCATTCACCAAGATGGTGGCGCTGGAACTTGCCCAGCACAAGATCCGCATCAATGTCGTTTGCCCCGGCGCGATCAGGACCAATATAGAAGAGGCAACGCACCCACGAAACATCGACCAGATCCGCTGGCCGGTCGAGTTCCCTAAAGGCGTCTCGCCGCTCGCGGGCGGGCCTGCCGACCCCACCCAGGTTGCACGGGTGATCGCCTTCCTGCTGTCCGATGCCGCCGATCACGTGAGTGGAACCGAGATGTGGGTCGATGCCGCCGAGAGCCTGCTCGTCGGGTAGCGCTCACCCCTACCCAACCGGACCCTCAAGCTTGAGAGATGTTTTCAGAGAGGTTGAATGTCCGTAACCAACGACGCATAGGCAATTGCGGAGCAATTGAGCGAGAGCGGCCCCTTCGGCCGAGCCCGGAGGGCGAGAAGCGTCAGCGAGCCTTTGTCGCGGCACTGTCGCGCCGTGCAGCCTTTCAGGAGGACATTGCGGCGTTCGGTGCCCTCCACATTCGTGCCCACGCCGCAAGTCCTCCGCTACTCCGCCTGGCGGACCTGAGGTATTGATCTCATGACAGATCGCTGAAGGGGATACCCGAAATGCTCCCCTATTTGGATGGTGCACATCGCCACCCGTCCCCCAGCGTGCCTCACGGCGTGGGTAGCGCCGGTACTCAGGCAGACATCGCAATCATTCACCAGAGTAGCTTAGGTTTTGCGCCTTGGTACTCCAATCGCGACCAAGAACATGACGCTCTTTCCGGCGGCGTGCGGAGCGAAGAAGTCAATCACGGCGTCGTCGAAGAACGTCAGCCCTGTGGACCCGAGCCCGAGGGCATAGGCGATCACGTAGAGCTTGCCGGCAACCAGCGCACCACCGAGGTGAGCGAGCCGGTAACCGCGGTCGCCGTAGCGCTCCAGGAGTAGGTCGAGATCGGAGAGGAAGTAGATATTCACCGCCGCGTCACCACCGGCATCCTGTCCCAATGCCAGCGCGGAGGAGCGCTCTCGGGTCTCGTCCTCCGTCAGCGAGTGCAGCAGCTCCAGGGCATGCGCCTCCCGGTGGTAGACGTAGGCACCGGGTGTGAGCCCCTCGACCGCGTTCACGATCAGGTAGGCCGTGTTGAAGGGGATACCCTCCGGGCCGAGGCTGTCGGACGGCACGCCGCGGGTTGTGCGATCGAGAAGAGTTGAGAGCTGATCCTGCGTGACCGGTTCGTGGGAGAAGCGACGGGTCGAACGACGTCTCCGGATCAAATCCTCAAACGGATCGCGCGGAAGCGACATCGGGCCTGGTGCAGGCAGGGCAATCAGCGAGGAGGCTGGGGCCGGGCTTGATTCCGTATCACTGTCAATTGACCGCCACTGGGCGGCCGCCTCTCCAGTCCGGAGTAGCGTCGCCCGGTGGGTCTCGCGGATCAATGGCAAATCCAGTTCGCGAACCGAGTAGGGCTCCGTCGGCAGGGCCAGCGCGTCGATCGGTGGCGCGGGTGGTGGCTCGTTGGTCGTCCGGCCGAGTGCGACCAGGCTGATCACCCCCTCCTGATCGAGATCCACGCCGAGCAACGTTGCCACCAGCTCGTCGGCGAAGGCAAGGACAAGCCGCGCCGGCAGACCTGCCGTGGCAGCGGCCGCCAGCGTGTTGGGCAGCATGGTCCCTGTGTCCCAGTAGGTATGGCGGTAGGCGCGATTGAGGTACTTCCAGGCGTTGCGCCAGAAGACACTCGTCGTCACCAGGATGGCCGGGGCATGGACGAGCGCCGGTTCCCCGCCACTTGCCTCGACGAGGTGGGCACGATAGTCGCCGTCGCGCAGCCGGCGCAGGGCGTGATCGTGCACACCGTAATGGTAAACACCAGCCGGCAGGCCCGGCAGATCGCCGCAGACGAGATAAATCTCCTCATGGTAGAGGGCACCGGTGCACGGAGCGGCGCGGAACTCGACCTCCCGTCCGCCCCGGTTCACGCGGCGAATAACGCCGTCTGTCAGCAGGAGCAGCCGTGCCAGGGTCGACAGATCAGGAATCTGCTCGCCTGGTGCACCGGCGCCTGTTGCGTCCGCGATTGCGTCCAGTGCCTGCGTCGTCGAAGGCTGAAGGTCCTGTGGCAGAGGGATCGGCGAGAGCGTCGGGTAGAGCTTGTAGAGGCGCGGACGTAGCGCCTCATCCATTGAGCCAGCGTATTGCTCCCCAAGCCGGGTCGTATCGATCAGGTGGTTTGTCGTTTCATGGTAGCGACGCACTGCCGATCCGGCGGGCCGTTCAGCCCCCAGCTGTGATGAATACTCGGACATCGCTTGACCTCCCTCTGCCGAAGACCGACGGCATGGCGATGGAGAGACGTCACATGCCGTCAGTCACGCTGTCCCCTGCGCGAAGCCGTCTACTTCGCAAACGACGGGATCACCTCATTGGCGTAGACCTGCATTGCCTCGGTATCGTAGGCCACACCCGGGATGTAGTTGATGACATAGTCGATCCCCACATCCACCAGCGCCTGGACCTTCTCACCGATCACGTCCGCATCACCGACGATGGTGCCCTCCGAGAATTTCTCAAACGAGACGTTGTCGTAATTTGCACGGACCTTCGCCGTTGCCTGCTCCGGGTCCGCACCCTTCGCGATCGGGTAGACGTTCAGGCTCGTTGACTTGGTGATCTCTCCGTAGTCACGGCCAACCTTCTCGCAGTGTCCCTGGAGGATCTCGAGTTTCTCTCGGCAAGTCGCGGGGTTGCCACCACCGACATTGCAGGCATCGCCATACTGGGCAACGAGCTTCAGCGTCACCTGCGGGCCGCCACCACCGATCCACAGCGGGACCTTGTAGCCCTTCTTGTGGCTCTTCGGCTCGTTGATCGGCTCGTCGATCGTGTAGTACTTGCCCTCGAAGACGGGTTTGTCCTCGGTCCACATCTTGTGCAGGATCTGGACACCCTCACGGAACGCGGCCATGCGCTCCTTCGTCTCGGGGAAGCCATAGCCATAGGCCCGCCACTCGTGCTCGTACCAGCCGGCACCGAATCCGGCGTAGAGCCGGCCATGGCTGGCGACATCAACGGTGGAGGCGATCTTGGCGAAGAGCGCCGGATTGCGATAGCCGTTGCAGTTCACCATCTGGCCGATGTTCACCCGCTCAGTGTCACGCGCAAGCGTCGCGGAGATCGTCCACGACTCAAAGACCGTGTTCATCGTCGGCTCGGGCGTCGTGTGGAAATGGTCATAGACCCAGATGGAGTCCCACGGACCCTTGTCCGCCTCCCGCGCAACACTGGCCATTGCCTCGAACTGCTCGACGGGATCCTCGATCGCCGTCAGATCCATCCGCCATCCCTGCGGCACAAAAACACCAAACCTTACTGTCATCGTTCCCAAACTCCCGGAAGGAAGGCTGTTGTAGCTTCGCTTCCATACTTAACGACCTCGCGCGATACCGGCCCTGCAGGATTGGATCCTGCCGGACCGTATCGTTCCTGTGACCGGCTCCCATCCTATGGGCAGATTGCCTGCCCGTGAAGGATGTGGTCACCCTCTTGCTTGCTATCGCACATTCGTATCCGCTGTTCACACCTCCGCGTGCGGTGCGTGACGCTATACTTGACCCGGGCGATTATCGGGTGCTCGGGGCGCCAGCAAGACGAAATTCTTCCCCCGCGATCCTTCCTGCGGAACATGTATCCTTATGTCCACCAAACAAAACCGCGACCGGCATGAGGACGTTATCTCCAGTGAAGCATTCGCCTTCTACGACCCCCCTGCCTATCGGGATGCGTGGAGTAACCGGGCACGAACATCCGGTGACGATGTATTGAGGAGTTCCTTGGACCGTACGAGACGCTATCCCCGGCTGGTGAGCCGACGCAGTCTCATTGCAGCGGGTGTCGCCGCCCTGGGCGCGACCGCTGGCATTGCTGTGCCCCTGACTACCCGCGGCAGCTTCTATCCGGGAACATCCGTGGGCGGAGTGGACATCTCCGAAATGTCGATGGAGAGTGCCAGGGCGTTGCTCCAGGAGCAATTTGCGCCCTTCGAGGAGTTGGCGGTCAACTACGTCTTCGAGAACCAGCAGTGGGATGCGGGCCTCGCCGATCTCGGTTTTGCCATCGATTACGAGGCTACCCTGAACAACGCCTACAACCATGGTCGCGATGGAGTGGTGGACCGATACTCCGGCGTGCTTCTCTCCACGGACAACCAATCCTTTCCCGTTGTCTTCGTGCTAGATAACGAGCAGCTCACCGCATTTCTTGGGCAGATTGGCCCCGAGATCAAGGGCGCCGTACGGGATGCGCAACTCTATCTCTCCGGAGACGAGATCAAGATCCTGAAGAACCGCGACGGGCGTCAGCTCGACATCGAGCGCGCTGTCCAGGACACCGTTGCAGCTGTGCAATCCGCCCGCCGGAGCACTGTGAGCCTGACGACTGTTCCGGTCGTGTCACCGATCACCGTCGCCGACCTGGAGCCCGTGCGGGTGCAAACTGAAATCCTGATCTCGGACGGCGTCACGGTGCAGTACGGCAATACCCGATGGAACGTTCCTCGCGAGATGCTGATCGAGTCCCTTACCTTCCCGGACGAGGGGGACCCAACCGCGCCCTGGCTCGATGCCGGGATGATCGCCGCCGGCCTGCAGGGCATCGCGGATGAGATGTACGCCGCGCCCGTCAACGCAGTTGTTGGTTGGGACAGTGGTGTCTATGCCGTGGAAGACGATATCCCAGGGCAGGAAGTCGACATGGAGCAGCTTACAGCCGGCCTCATCGCGGCGGCGGCCACTGCCGATGCGCGCTTGGTTGAGCTGCCGATGCGCGAGCTCCTGGCGGATGTGCGAACGGACAATCTTGGTGAGCTTGGCATCACCGACTTCCTTGCCGAGGGATCGTCGAGCTTTGCCGGGTCATCCGAGGCTCGCGCCGAGAACGTGCGTGTCTCCGCGGGCCATGTTGCCCACACCCTGATCGCGCCGGGAGAAACATGCTCATTCAACTCGGTTCTGGGTCCCATCTCGCTGGACAACGGCTTTGTCGAAGGCAAGATCATCAAGGGCACCTGGATCGAGAGCGATATCGGCGGCGGCGCCTGCCAGGCATCGACGACCGTCTTCCGCGCTGCACTCTTTGCAGGGCTTGAATTTGGCGAGTGGAACCATCACACCTTCCGCCTCGCCTTCTATGAGGCCGATGGCTCACCTCCTGGCCTGGACGCGGCGATCTATCAACCGAACAACGAGTGGGAGTGGGAGCTTGATCTCACCTTCGTCAATCCAACCGATTCCTGGATGCTGCTGGAGATGTCGGCTGAGGGCGCAACAGCCGTCGCGTCCCTGTATGGCAGCCCTACCGGTTATGACGTCGATGTGTCAGTGCCGTATGTGAGCGCGCCGATCCCGCCCGGCCCGCCAATGGAGAAGGTCGACGACAAGCTCCAAAAGGGACAGCGGGAGAAGATCCAGAGTGCCGGCGATGGCTTCGATGTCATGATGCGCCGTGTGGTGAGCCGTGAGGGCGAGGTCATCGAGGACAAGGAATTCTGGAGCAAGTACCAGCCCCAGCAAGAGACCTGGGCAATTGGCCCGGGCACCAAACGCAAATTCCCGGTCGATGGTGAATCTCCACCAACGGAAACGGAAGAGGCCACCGAAGCGGTGACATAGCGCAACGGCGGGGAGTACTCCCCGCCGTTGCCATGTTCTTCGTCGGTTGTGGTTGTCCGCTAGCGTTTCTGCAGGTCGATCGCGACTGAGTTCATGCAGAATCGCGCGCCATCGTACTCTCGCGGGCCATCGTTGAAGACGTGACCCAGATGGCTGTGGCAACGCGCGCAACGAACTTCCGTCCGCACCATGCCGTGCGAGCGATCCTCGATGTACTCCACAGCATCCGGCAGGGCCTCGCCAAAGCTCGGCCAACCGCAACCGTGATCGAACTTGGTACTGCTGTCGAAGAGCGGGTTACCACACGCCGCGCAGCGATACGTGCCCTCCTGCCAGACCGCGTTGTATTCGCCCGTGAACGGGCGCTCCGTGCCGGCCTGGCGCAGCACCTTGTACTGCTGGTCACCCAGCAGCTGTCGCCACTCGTCTTCCGTCTCCGGCAGCGGCTTCAGGCCGGGATCGGCTGCTGCGACATCATCGCCACCGCTCACCGGAGCCGGCTCCTCGATGGAGACAGGACTCTGGCTCGGGATGGCACAGGTGACGCCCGTGCCGCTCAGGCCACAGTAGCCCCCCGGCACCTTGTGAAGGTACTGCTGGTGATAGTCCTCGGCATAGTAGAACGGGCCCGCCTGCTCGACCTGGGTCGAAACCGGCGGATAGCCGGCCTTTCTCAGCGCCCGATCGTAGTTCGCCTTCAGTTCTTCGGCGATCTTCTTCTGCTCATCATTGTGATAGTAGATCGCCGAGCGGTACTGGGTACCGACGTCGCTGCCCTGGCGCATGCCCTGCGTCGGATCGTGAGCCTCAAAGAAGACCTTCACCAGCTGCGCATACGTCACCTTCTGCGGGTCGAAGATGACCTCGACGACTTCAGCGTGTCCCGTCCGCCCGGTGCAGACTTCCTGGTAGGTTGGATGGGGTGTGTACCCCCCGCTGTAGCCAACGAAGGTGCTCCAGACTCCGTCCATCTCCCAGAAGAGCCGCTCGGCGCCCCAGAAGCAGCCGAGCGCAAACGTTGCGACCTCCATCCCCTCGGGAAACGGCGGCTGGATACGGTTGCCATTCACGGCGTGCGTCTTCGGGATCTCGAACACCGGCGCGTCGCGGCCAGGAATCGCATCTTCCCGGGACGGCATCTCTTGCTTCTTGCCAAACAGGTTGCTGAATACCATGATGTGTTCTCCGATGGATTGCCGCAGGACGGTTCTGCCCTGCATCTCCATTTTACCGGGTTTCAGTGCCAATGTGCGGTGCTTGCCCGGCTATTGCTGCCGGAGCAGGAATCTGCTCCTCTTAATAGGATATCCTGCAAGACAAGCACCATCGCACCGGCTCGCACGACCGGCCGTTCTGACAGAGGATTGCACTCCCCCATGACTACATTCCGCGCATTGCTGGACCAGATTCGTGCCGAGATCCGTGAGGTCGATGTTGCCGGCGCACGTGCCCTGATGGAGGATGGGCATGCCGCCGTGATTGATGTCCGCGAGCCAGACGAAACCGAACAGGGCATCGTTCCCGAGGCGGTCACCATCCCCCGTGGCTACCTCGAGCTTCGGGTGGAGGATGCGGTGCCGGATAAGACGGCCCCAGTTGTCGTCTATTGCGCCGGTGGCACGCGGTCGGCCTTGGCCGCGAAGAGCCTGCAGGATTTGGGCTACACGAACGTCGCCTCGCTGGCCGGCGGGTTCAACGCCTGGAAGGATGCCGGCGAGGCGTGGTCCCAGCCGCGCACGTTGACCATGGACCAGAAACGCCGCTATAGCCGCCACGTGCTCATCCCGGAGATCGGCGAGCGCGGCCAGCTCCAACTGCTTGACGCCAGGGTGTTGCTGATCGGAGCGGGTGGTCTCGGTTCCCCGGCGGCACTCTACCTTGCCGCCGCCGGCCTCGGCACAATCGGCGTGATTGACGCCGACGAGGTCGACGACAGCAACCTCCAGCGGCAGGTCGTCCATACGATTGACCGGGTCGGGATGCCAAAGGTCGAATCGGCGAGGATCGCGATCGAGGCGATCAACCCAGACGTCACCGTCATCACTCATCAGATGCGGCTCACCAAGGAGAACGCGCTGGAGATCTTCGCTGGTTACGACGTGATTGTGGACGGCTCGGACAACTTCTCGACGCGGTACCTGGTGAACGACGCCTGCGTGATCCTGAAGAAGCCACAGGTGCATGGCAGCATCTTCCGCTTCGACGGTCAGGCGACGACCTTCGATCCAAGACAGGAGGAGAGCCCCTGCTACCGCTGCCTCTTCCCCTCTCCTCCTCCTCCGGAACTGGCGCCTAGCTGCGCCGAGGCGGGAGTGCTCGGCGTCCTGCCGGGCACGATCGGGATGATCCAGGCGACGGAGGCCGCCAAGCTCGTCCTCGGTCTCGGGGAAACGCTGGTGGGACGGCTGCTGATGTACGACGCGTTGCAGATGAGCTTCCGGACGCTGACGATCAGGCGAGACCCCGCCTGCCCGATGTGCGGTCCAACCGGCCCCGACTCCATGGCGGACATCGAATACACCGATGTCTCGTGTGCAATCCCGACCGTAGCTACGGTCGCACGATAGCCCTGGCGCTCGTCTTTTTCGCTGATTCAACTGGGCCCAAGTAGTTGCTTGCTCTATTTACACAGAGAGCGACAAAGACCTTGCTCATCGACGCAAAGTCGAAGCGTGCTGCAGACCTGGTACCAATGGCCAGGACAAAAATGGGCTTCGTATAAATCACCTAAATCATCACAGTGGCAAACAGTGATCAGCAGTGTGCGCCCTTCCGTTTGCAAGAGCAGCGGACCATCACGATTCGTCGGAAGACGCTGCTCAATTGCTTGGTTCAAGTTGGTGGGAGAAGCTACGGCTTTGGTTCGCAGAACTGGACGGGGAAGCCAGCACCTATCTCAGCCACCTGGTGATTCAACGCCAGCGTCCGCATGAACTCGCCCGCCGCTCCAGCCTTGGCAACCTTTGCGATCTGATCACTGAGTGGTTGACAACTGGCGTGGTCGGGATGGGCAGGTGCCCCTGCTTGACCAAGGAAGAGAACAACCAGGATCAATGCAAGGACCAAACGCTTCGGTGTAGACATGACAATGCCCTTCTTCGTTGTGCCTCAGGGTTTTGATCCCAAGACTATGGGGTGCCCCCTGCATCATTGAGGGGTCATCGTCATCATCGGGCGTGGGGATCCATTTCAAATCGTACAAATATCGTGCTTCGGGAACCGTTCCAGTTGGCGGGACCGACGCAACGGCCACGCAATGGCATCAATGCCGGACTGGCGCTATACGAGCCCACGTTCGCGGGCTACCGCCACAGCGGCTGTGCGGGAACCCACATCGAGCTTGGTAAAGATACCAGTCGTGTGGGTGGTGACTGTCCGGGGACTGATAAACAGGACCCCGGCGATATCGCGGTTGGATCGTCCCTCGGCAATGAGGCGCAGGATTTCCAACTCACGCCCGCTGAGCCCCAAACTATCTCCGAGTTTGGCTTTGGGTGCCTCCCCTGGCAGGCTTAAGGGTGGCTCCATCGCTTCAGCCACCGCGTCTTCGGCGGTCAATGCCTTCCCTGTTTCCCATTCGGCCGCGAACGCGTCGGCTCCCAAACGTGTCTTCACTGCCGTCATAACCCATTTGCGGTCGGCCGGAATCATTGCAGCGTTTGGAGTGCCGGCTACCTCCCGTATGGCCTCCGCCGCAGCGAACAGTCGAACCGCCCGCTCCGATAGCCCACGACTAGCGGCAACCAAAGCCAACCCGGCCAGCCCCTCCCCGATACCCGCACGATCGCCGGTTGTCTGGTTACAGAGAATGCTCTCCCGGTAGTGCGACTCCGCTAGGCAGAGTTCGCCCTGCCTCGATGCCACCGCTCCAAGGTTGATCAGGGCGGTACCTTGTCCCCACAGATCCTGGCGATCTCGCCAGATTGTCAGCGCCTCCTGGTTGCGGACAATCGCTTCTTCGAGGTCGCCCTCTGCGTAAGCGACAGTCCCCAGGCTAACGAGCACCATAGCGGCGGCGTGCCGGGCGAACGGGCGTGTCCGCCCCAAATTGCGATAGAGCGCCAAGGCCGGCTCGTAGCGGGCGCGGGCTTTTCCGTAATCTCCCTGCAGACGAGCAGCATTGCCGAGCAAATTCAGGGGCATTCCGGTCCAGAATGGATCGTCGATCTCGCTCGCCAAGGCCAGTCCCGCCTCGCCGTGAAGCTGGGCAGCCGCATAGTCAGCCTGCCCCATCGCCAGTGATCCGGCCCCATACGAGGCTTCCGCCCTCAGTGCCGATGGCCCACTCCCCGGAAGTGCAAGTGCTCGCTCGGCCAAGGCACGGCCGTTGCTCAAATGGCGGCGGACCCACCAGAACTTCCACATTGCGGCGACAAAGCGCAATGCCCCGTCGGCGTCGGCGCCCTCGATCTCCCATTCGAGTGCCGCCCGCAGATTGGCATGTTCATTCTCCAGACTGGTCAATACAACCGGTCCCTCGGGGCCCTCAATCTTCGGTCGAAGGTTTTCGGCGAAGGCCAGGAAGTACGAGGCGTGTGTCTGACGAATAGCGGATTCCTCGCCACTTGCCACCAATCGTTCCAGCCCGAACTCCCGCACCATCTCCAGCATGCCAAAGCGGGGTTCACCAACCAGGCCCTCAACTTGCCGCAGAAGGCTCTTGTCGACCAGCGAGGTGACAATGGAGACGCTCTCCATCCCGTCGACTCGCTGCGCGATTGCCTCCGCCGCTGGAAGATCAAATCCGCCCACGAAAACAGCCAGGCGCCTGAACATGCGCTGCTCGGCCCCGGACAGGAGGTGGTAGGACCAGCCGATCGCGTCACGCAGCGTCTGTTGCCGCAACGGTACGTCGCGAGGGCCTTGCGTCAGGAGAGGCAAACGCCGCTCAAGACGTGTGAGGAGGGATGCCGGCGGCAACACATGGATCCATGCCGCGGCGAGCTCCAGCGCCAGTGGCAGGCCGTCAAGGCGACGGCAAATTTCGGATACCTCTGCTGTATTGTTCTCTGCGAGCGTGAACTGCGGCTGCACTTCCCGCCCTCGTTCGACAAAGAGTTGCACCGACGGCACGTGGCTCAACACCTCCAGTGAGGGCAGATGCTGTTGATCCGGCAACCCGAGAGGCAGTACCTCGAACACCTGCTCGCCGCGAAGATGCAACCGCTCCCGGCTGGTTGCCAACACCTTGATTCCCAAACAGAATTGAAGGAGATCGGTGACAAGAGGTGCAGCAGCCAGGACGTGCTCGAAGTTATCCAGGATCAGGAGTTGACGCCTCAAGGCCAAAAACGAACGGAGCGCTTCGACAACTGATCGCCCTCCAGCCTCCCTCACACCGAGTGCCCGGGCAAGGGTAGAGGCGACCAGTGCCGGATCGTTGAGGGGAGCGAGAGAGACAAATGTGACTCCATCGTCGAAATCGTCCACGAGATCTGCCGCCACTGACAGTGCCAGACTCGTCTTGCCGACCCCACCAGTACCGGCCAGCGTCACCAACGCGACATCATCGCGCTGCAGAAACTCCTTTACCACCTGGAGTTCACGCTCTCGTCCGATGAGCGGCGTAATGGCGCGCGGCAGAAGGGACATCTGGGTAGGTTCAGGCAGGTGGGAATCCCTTGACGGACGTGCAGCGCCCAGGAAAGCGCTACGTTGGGAAGGGCCTAGCTCCAGGCCGTCAGCTAACAGGCCCACCGTTTCCAGCCTGGGAGTCGTACGGGCCCCGCGCTCCAGATCGCTGATCCTGCGCGTGCTTAGCCCGGCGCGCTCGGCAAGCTTCTCTGCGATAACCCCGCCACCAGACGGTACTGTCGCAACAGCCTCCCGAATGCTGAAGGTTGCTTCGCATCCATGGCGTTCCCACGCCTACTACTCCCGAGGTCGTTTTGGTAGTCCCTAGACTTTCAGCATAGCACCAGCCATCCCTGCTGTCATGTATTTTTGCTGTACCAGCGATGCCCGGATGCGTATGTTTTGCGTGGGTAATGCTCACTGCCAACATTCTTGAGAAATCAGGCGGAGGATCGCTTAAAGGAGCCCGTCCTGGATCGCAACAGTGGCGGCGTGGACGCGGTTCGTGACCCCCAACTTGAGGAGAAGGCTGCCAACGTGTGTCGTGACGGTGCGGCGGCTGATGAAGAGCTCCTCCGCAATTTCGCGATCGGTCTTGCCCGCCACCATCAGACGCAGCACATCCAACTCACGCTCCGTCAGGTTATAAGCCTGCGGTGGATGCTGTCCCGTGGAGGGAGGGCTGCTTCCAACGGCGCCGAGAGTAACTGCCGCGGCCTCGGTCAAGGCCGTACCCAGCGACCACCCTCGCCCAGCCCTCCAGAGGTCTTTGAAGGCGTTTTCCCCCAGGGACTCCCGGGATTTCAGCAAGGCTGCCTCATACTTGGGACGGAGGTTCGGCGGCAACAGCGTTCGATGAGCACCCTCGCGCAGAGCCTCCACTGCCCCAAAAAGTTGGACCGCCCGGGAGATATCGCCGAATGTGGCTGCCACGACGCCCAGCCGCACCAGGTCGTGTCCCATCTGCACGGGGTCGCCCACATCAATGGACGCCGTCAGGCATTGGTGGTACCGCTGCACGGCCTCGTCATGATCCCCCCGATCCAGCGCCAGATCACCCAGTACGGCCAGCGCGTGATTAACGCCCCACGCACTTCTCGCGGATTGGACCAATGACAACCCCTGCTCACCCAGGTCACGGGCGAGCTGCACCCTGCCTCGTCCCCCCTCGACGAGCGCGAGATTGACGATAGCAATGCCAGCCCAGGAGTCCTGGCCCTCGGCACGGAACATCTCCGCCGCCTCTGCGTAAAATTCGGCCGCGCGGTCTTTATCGCCCCGATGATCCAGCCCGATGGCAAGAGTGAGAACAGCCCGTGCCCGGCCAGGCGGCGTTCCCTCCAGCTTCTGCCACTCAACCAGGCTTGCCTCGGCGAGTGAAACCGCGACTTCAATGTCGAGCTGGCGGTGGGCAAGGCCACTCGCCCAAGCCAAGCCGTCCGCCCCGAGCTCGAGCGGTGCACTCGTCGCCAGGCTGAGCGCCCGGTCCAACCACGAACGGCCCTCGGTCAAGTGACCACGGCTATACCAGAAGTGACCCAGCGCCCGAGCGAGCCTCAGCAAGTGATCAGTCTCGTTGGCTTCCTCGAACCACGTTGCAGCCGCCCGCAGGTTCCCCTGTTCAGCGTCCACCCGATCCAACCAACGGCGGTGTTCAGGTCCCAGGAATGACTCGAGGCTCTGCTCAGCGAGTTGGAGGAAATACGTGGCATGGGCAGCACGCACCGCCGGCGTCTCACCCCTGGCAACAAGCTGGTCGAGCCCAAATTCCCGTACGGTTTCCAACATGACGTAGCGCGGCTCAGCGTCGGGACCCATTTCCCGCCGTAGCAAGCTTCTTTCTATAAGCGATGCGATTCCATCCAGGAAATCAACCCCGGATCCCTCGTCATCCCTCCCCGTCACTGCTTCAGCCGCCTCGAACGTGAAGCCGCCAACAAAGACTCCGAGGCGACGAAAAAGGGCTTGCGCATGGGGTGTGAGGAGATCGTGGCTCCAGGCAATGGCGTCCCGCATCGTCCGCTGTCGCAGCGGCGCATCACGCGAACCGCCGGTAAGCAGTGGCAACCGCCGTTCCAATCGCGCTAGCAGCGCCTCAGGAGGAAGCGTCCGTGTCCAAACGGCAGCCAATTCGATCGCCAGTGGCAGCCCCTCAAGGCGCCGGACGATTTCGGCTACGGGTCCGCTGTTGTCCTCGGTCAGGTGAAACGTGAGGTCGGCAGCACTGGCGCGATTGACAAAGAAGGCAACCGCCTCAGTCTGTGCAAGCTCGGGTAGCGAAGGCTTGGTGGCTCCATCAGGGAGCTGAAGCGGTGAGACCGGAAAGACCTGCTCAGCGGTCAGGCGCAGAAGGATCCGGCTGGTAGCCAGGACTTTGAGCCAGGGGCACCTGGATACGATCATGGCGATATCAGGTGCGGCATCAATGGCTTGCTCTAGGTTGTCGAGGATCAGTAGCACATGTTGATGCCCCAGCGCTGTGACAAGCGCATCAGCCATCACACCAGCTGCGCCGACATCCTGCACCCCAAACACCGCGGCGATCGTCGGCAATACCAGCTGGGCATCCCTTACCGGGGACAGGTCCACGAAGACCACCCCATCGGCGAACTGATTCATCACCTCATGTGCAACAGCTTGTGCCAGACGCGTTTTTCCCACGCCACCAGGACCGGTGAGCGTAACAAGTCGCACGTCATCGTCACACAACAGGTCGGTAATAGCCCGGATCTCGCGCTCCCGGCCAACGAGCGGCGTCAGTGCCAGCGGAGGCATCGCATGGTCCGCCTGAGAAGTGGGAACTGCTTCAGCCGTAACAGCGCTGCGGGCGGCAAGGAAGGCGGCCAGCCCAGGCCCCTCCACGCCGAGACTGGCGGCGAGGAGGCGCAGCGTTTCCAACCGGGGAGCTGTACGTGCCCCGCGCTCCAGATCGCTGATCCCCCGAGTACTTAATCCAGTCAGCTCGGCAAGCGTCTCCTGTGATAACCCGGCTGCCAGGCGGTAATGCCGCAACAGGCTTCCGAATGGTGAGCTCTCTCGTGTCCCCATGGCGTTCCCACGCCTACTTAAGGCTGATTGCCCTCATTCCTGTTGCAACCTTAGCACCGGCGGCCTTTGATGTCACTTTCTTCGGCGTATCAGGAATGTCCCGGAGCATCCGTAGTGGCTCGGCCGAGGTCACGAAGGATTGACCCCTACACACATGGATGTCTTTTGTGCCGTAGCGATGGAACATACACCGGGGATATGAGATATACCGTCAGCGCAGATCCAGGAAGGCCTGCTCGGCCCTGGACAGCACACGATCACGACGCTGCACCAGCCAGAAATGCCGACGACACTCCCAACCGGCACATTGGAGGATCACCACGTCCCCAGCTCTAACATCGACATCCAGTGTCTGCGACGACAGGATTCCTACTCCCAGGCCCGCGGCAACCGCCCGCTTCACTGCCTCGTTACTCCCGAGCTGGATCGTCTTCACTGGGTTCATGTCATGCGCGGCCAGGCAACGGAGCATGTACTCCCGGGTGGCCGAGCCGGTCTCGCGAAGAACGAACGTTTCATCGGCCAGATCGTCCAACCGCAGGGGTTGACGCGCGAGAAGGGAGCTTCCTGCGGCGGCGAAGAACTCCAGGCCATCGCTGAAGAGACGACGGGCAACGAGGTCGGGACCGGGGTCCGGCCTCCCGACAATCCCGAATCCCAGACTGCGCTCGCTCACTTCGTGGAGAATCTGCTCGCTGTTGCCGATGCGCACGTCCATCTCGATTGCCGGGTACGCCCGGCGGAATCGGCCGAGCATCCCCGGCAGCCATGTTTCTGCGACTGTCGCACTCACACCGACGACCAGTCGGCCAGTTCGCAACCCTTCGAGATCCTCTACCGCGTGTCCGAGGTCGTTGACAAGACCGGCAATGCGACGTGCATAGGAAGCCACCAGTTCCCCGGTCGCCGTCGGTCGTACCCGCCGCCCGCTACGCTCCATCAGCGGCACTCCATAGAAGCGTTCCAGGTTCCTGACGTGGACTGATATCGCCGGCTGTGCTATGCCCTCCGCCTCGGCGGCGGCGGTCATCGTGCCATGATCGACCACTGCCAGGAAGAGTGCCAGTGCCTGAAGGCTGGGCCGCTCAATCATAGTGTTTCCCTATGATGATGATCACGAATACGTATTGGACATTATAGGTGCACAGGCGTATGTTGATACATAAGGACCGGTCCCATCATTCCATACACACGTGAAGGAGCAGTCCCATGAAACGTGCATTTTGTGCTGCCGTGTTCGTTCTGGCGCTGACACTGGCCAGCGGGGGCGATGTCGCAGCTCACAGGATTACCATTACGACACCTGCCGGGGAGGTCGTCGACAACAAGGACCTCGCAAGAAACATCACGCCGCGACTCTTCGACGAAGATGGCAATAACGTCGGCAAGGACGAAGGCACATTCAGTGCTGCCAGCCGCGGGACCAATACGGCTTGTGAAGCGGTTCCAGAGGGCGGCCCCGTGCGCATCACTGGCGGCACGTGCCACGAATAGGCTTGATCCTGGCAGGGGTATGTATTGTTCACAATGTGGACGTCCTGCCTTTGGCGCTACGCGCTGATTGCCCCAGCTGTCATCCTTTCGCTCTGGCCCGGCCTGAGACTCCAGGCGGTCACCATGGAGGCAATCCCCCCTCTGGTCCAGAACATACTTCGGACCAGAGGGGGGATTCTGTGGTGCATGGCAGGTTGTCCGGATGCCAGATCGCCGTGCCCTTCCCGGCTTGGGCACGACTTTGCTTGTTGAGCCGGAGCAAGTGTTCCGTCGTAGCCTCTGCGACTCAGCTCTCCAGCGCCTCGGCAACCGCCTCCTCAAGTTCGAGAGCCATGCCCTCTGTCCAGGATGTCGAAAACGCTTCTTCACCAAGCGTTGCTCGTAGCTTCACCACAGCCGCATCAAAACTGTCTCGATACCGGGGAGGGATCTGGTGCCCAGTGGCGGCACGAGCAGCCGCCTGGGCACCAAACAGTCGGGCCGCAGCCTCGGCAGGGCCGACCTGTGCCTTCATGATTGAGAAGCCAGCCAATGCATGCAGGAGATGCCATCGATCCCCCGTCTGCCACATCTGTGCCAGTCCCTCCCTGTACCGGATATGCGCCTCAGCGTAGTCTCCCCAGTCAAGCGCAATATCGCCGAGGTACACAAGCGCGAGCGCCATACCGGGGCCACTTCCTGCCTCCTGCTGCTTGAGCAGACCCTGCTTCCCGAGATCCATGGCACGCTGCCGGTCGCCCAAACGGGAAACCGCACCCGCGAGCTGGCTGAATGCCAAGGCGGCCCATGGGGGCATCACTTGAGCCTGCGGGAGCACCATATTCGGCCAGCGACTGGCTAATCAGGTGTTCGGCTCGTTCGTTGTCGTTCCGCTCAACGGCAACGGTTCCAAGTGTGTGCAGCGTGCGTGCAATGCCCAATCGCTCACCAAGCACTCGCCAGTCGGACATCGCCGCCTCCAGCAACGGCTCCGCAGTCCTGTCGTTTCCCTGGGTTGCGGCGAGAGAGCCTGCTGCATAGAGACCCTCTGCCCGAATTCGTGAGGGGGTGTCGAACCCAACAGCCAGTGCGCGCCTGAGCCATCCTCGTCC
>DASYWM010000072.1:0-5233 GCA_035936075.1 Thermomicrobiales bacterium | reverse complement strand
TCTGGCGTCAGCAGTTCACTTAGTGTTTGTCGGGCACGGTCCTCCGTCCCGGGCCGCGGAAAGAGCCGAAGCAGGCGCACGGCGGTCCAGTGCATCTCCACGCAGGAGTGCCAGTCGAAAGAGCCATAGAACGCCGGGTGGAGCTCCCTGTGGGTGCGATAGGATTCGGGCCCGGAGGCGACGATCCATGCCATGTGCGGATATTCCTGCGTGGCGTTGCTGATAGCGGTATCGATGTAGGCGCTGGCGGCATGCCGCAGCAGCTCGAGGCGTGCCTCCTGATCGAATTTATTCCTGGGCATAGGGTCTACGGTCATATGGCTATTCTCCATTTGGCGATGAGCATTACCTCTACGCATTATCCACAAGGAAGGGGCGCATATTGGATCGGCGTGACAGCTCCATACCTGCGCTGGTGATTACCGGTCCTGTCGGCGCAGGCAAGTCAACAATGATGCGTGCGCTGTCCGAGTTGCTTGAGCAGCGATCCATCCGGCATGTCGGGATTGATATGGACAACCTGCGCTGGGTTTACCCCAGCCCGCCGGGAGATCGCTTCAGCGTCCGACTCGGGTTCAACAACCTGGCGGCGATGTGGCCCAACTTCCAGGAGATGGAGCCGGAATGTGTTGTGATTGCGGATGTCGTCGAGAGCCCCGCCGAAATCGATGATTACCTCGCGGCCATGCCAGGAACCAGGGTGACGGTGATTCGGTTGGATGTCCCGATGCCAGTCATCCTCCAGCGCCTGGAAGGCCGTGAGTGTGTGCATAGGGTCGAGTGGTACCGGCAACGGGCGCCGGAGTTGCAGGAGATCATGGAGCGCAACCATATCGGCGATCTGGTGATCGCTGCTGGCGATCGCGCCCCGGAAGATATCGCACACGAGATATTGCAACGGGTTGACCCCTTGCAAGGTCAGGCATAGTGGATCTGCTTTTCACTTGTACGGGACTGGAGGACCCTTCTGGCGTCGCGGTCTCCACATGGCGGAAGCTGGTGGGGATGACAACGGCCCTCTATCGACCGACGCGCGCGGCTCTGATCGGCGGATGGCCGCAGGTTCCTGGCCCCTGTGAGCCTGGTGATGCTTGCCTTGGACGATTACAACACCATCTTGAACCCCAGATGGGTCTTCTGGAAGCCGAGTCGTTCATAGAAGCGATGGGCGTCTGTCCGCGATGCATCGGTCGTAAGTTGGACCATCGCGCAGCCGCGAGCCCGGGCCTCCTCAACCGCCCACTGCATCATTTTCGTTCCGAGGCCGGTGCCGCGCGCATCCCGGTGAACTCGAACGCCTTCGATCAGTGCGCGTGTCGAGCCCTTACGGGAGAGCCCGGGAATGAAGGTGATTTGCATCGTCCCGCCAGCCTGGCCTCCCCCCTCGCAGACGATGAGGAGTTGGTGCGGGTCTGCATCGATCGCCGCAAAGGCGTCCCGGTAAGGTGTCAGGTCGTCCGGTGTTTCCCGGGTGGCGCCGAGGGCATCATCGGCAAGCATGTCGACAACCGCCTGGATATCCTCAATCGTTGCCTGCCGGAATCTCACATCGGTCATGTCGCCTCCTCGACCGGCACCGTATAGCGGATAAACCCACTTGCCGGGGCAAAGCGGTCGTACAGGCGTCGCGCTCGTGCGTTTGTCTCGTGCGTCAACCAGTAGAGATGCGTCCACCCACGCTCGGCACCGCGGTGCTGCAGGAAGCGAATAAGCTGCTCTCCCACGCCGCCGCCTCGGACATCGGGAGCGACGTAGAGGTCGTGCAACAGGCACTGATCGCCAATCGCCCATGTGTAGGGATGGAGGACATAGTTCGCGAATCCAATGATGGAGTCATCCCGCTCGGCGACAATTGCGCCGAACGACGGCGTATCGACATCAAGAATCCGACGCCATGTCTCGTCGGTGACAGCCTCTGGCATGGTTGTCCCGTAGAAGTCGCAGTAGTCCTTCCAAAGGTCCCGCCACCGCGCCCCATCTGCCGGCTCCACGTCACGAACGATGACAGAGTCGATCATTGCAAGCCTTTCACGGTCTCAACGACGGCATCCCACATGACGCCGGGCATAAGGCCGTAGTTGTAGATGTCCACGCCATCGACGCCGCTTGCACGCCAGGCTTCCATGCGAGAAGCGATCATGGCCGGATCGGTGGTGTCGGGCGCGATCGCGCGAATCTGGCCGTGTACCCTCTTGCCACACGCTGCGGCCCTCTTCGCCCGGCGGGTAGCATCTTCGTCCGACGATGCATACCCCGTCAGGATGCCGTCGCCAGTGGCGATCAATCGCTCGTCCGCATCTGAGCCATCGAGCGCGGCAAAATGAAAGATCTGGGCCTGAAAGTTGGCCGCTTTGACCGCGTCACGGATCTCCTGTGACAGCGATACGACCTGATCCGCCTGCCACGTCCGGTACCCCATGAACTCGGCGTCGTCGAACAGGTCCTGCACTCCGGAAGCAGGGGAATCCCCGTCCATCAACGGCACGCCCTGGTTCCAGCAAGCGTCAAGGAGACCTGCCACCCAGGAGCGCAGTCTTTCAGCATCAATTCCCGCTTCACGGGCACCAGCCAGCTCAACCGGGTTGAACGAGATCGCCAGCAACTGCTGCTGGACGGCATCCAGATCGGCGCCAATGATCTCGTGGTGGTAACCGTGCAGGAACCCCATGTAGCCGGGGGACTCCAGCTGGATCGCGGCGGCTTCGTAGCGGCTGACGAGATCCGTCACCATCGCTACCATATAGGCGCGGATATCGGGATGGGCCGGCGACAGTGAATGGATGAGCGGATCACCGAAGGCGGTGTGCATGGTCGTGTCCGGATAGCGCTCTCCCAGCCAGCTGTTGTGCAGGCAGACAGTCCAGGCGGTGTACGCGAGATTGTACGGCCGGATCGCGGCAAGCAGTTTGGTGACAGGGTCATCATCCTGCTGGGCGAGGGAGTGAACGCGTGGCTGGATGCGGCCGTACCGGCTGGGGTCGGGCCTGAAGAAGAGGGCGCCATCTTCCGCGAAGTAGACCCGGCGGCGAGGATTCCGGGGGAGCAGGAACTTGCCGGCATGATAGGAGGTGGCGAGATTGATCGAGGTGAAGCCAGCCTCGGCAATGCGCCCGACCGCCACATCGTACCCCTCGGCTTCGAGGTCCCACGCATAGGTGAAAAGTCCCGCATTCAAGATGACGCCTCCTTAGTCCTCGCGTAGATAGGAGATATGCCCGCCGTCGACGAGCAGTGTCTGCCCCGTGGTCCATTCCGATTCCGGCAGGCAGAAGAAAACGACGGCGGCAGCAATATCCTCGGCCCGACCGAGGCGTCCCATGGGGATGCGCTCGCTCCAGACCTGGAACGCGCCAGAGTTCATTTGCTCCCGGGAACCCGGACGTTCAGGCACGGCGCCGGGAGCAACGCAATTGGCGCTGATGCCGTGCTGGCCCAGCTCCCAGGCCATGCAGCGGGTCATCGCCTGCACGCCGCCCTTGGCGATGTTGTAGACCATCTGTTGCTTGTGGGCGGCGAAGACGCCGATCGTGCTGATATTGACGATGCGTCCGCGAATGCTGTGCGCGATCATCTCGCGGGCGAGGTGTTGGCTGAGGATAAAGGGGCTGCGGACGTTCGTGTTGAGCTCGATGTCCCACTCTGCGTCTGTCACGTCGAGAAAGGACTGGGGCTGGCTCATGCCGGCGTTGTTGACGAGGATATCGAATGGACCCGCCGTTTCCAGCGCACGGATCGCAAGTGCATGTGTCTCTTCCGGTTTCGCAAGATCAGCCGCAGATCCCCACGCCTTTACCCCGAGCATCTCTATTGCGGCAATCGTCGCCTGTACGTCCTCGTGTTTCCGCCCGGAGACATAGATGCTGGCGCCTTCCCGTGCCAACCACTCGGCCGTGGTGCGACCAAGACCACGGGTACTGCCGGTTACCAGGGCGGTCTTTCCACGCAAGCGATTGTGGCCAATGCGAGGGTGATGGCCATGTAATGTGGGTGCGTCAGTCAACGGACGATCCTTCCGGGGACATGAGACCAAACCAGCGCCACGCGACGGGCATGGAGAGCCTACGGATATACGGGATTGTACCGGAGAATTTTGGCGGCTCCTGCGTCCCGGTGCCGGAGTGATTTCCCGGCTTTGACCGGGTGCGACAATCAGGAGGACGTCGATAGGCTCGCGTAGAGCGCAGGTGCCCGATCGAGAATCAACAGAGCGATTGTCGCAGGAGGATAGCCGGCCATGTCACACGAGGTCATTGGTGAAATCGGAGTCAAATACGGGCGTGGGGGAGGGCGTCCGCTTCATCTCGATATCCTCCGACCGGCGGAGCCCTCCCGGTCCCTCCGACCGGCTGTGATCTACGTTCACGGCGGGGGATGGTTGGGTGGCGAGCGGACATCGACACCGAACCAGATTCTGGCAGAGGCGGGGTTCGTCACCGTCTCCATCAGTTACCGGTTCAGCAGCGAGGCGATCTTTCCCGCCCAGATCCACGACGTGAAAGCCTCCATTCGCTGGCTGCGCGCAAACGCTGGCCGGTACGGGGTGGATCCCGAACGCATCGGGATCTGGGGTCACTCAGCCGGAGGGCATCTGGCCGCCCTGGCAGCGGTGACTGGCAACAATCCAGATTTTGAGGGAGAGGGTGGCAATCCGGACCAGGATAGCAGCGTGCAGGCGGCCGTCCCGATTTCGGCCCCGCTGGAGTTCCTCATTGACTGGTATGCAGTGGCGCAGATGCCCGTGCATCCGGAAGCGTGGGATTGCATCAGCGGCCTCATGGGCGGCCTTCCCCATACCGTTCCGGAGATGGCCCGGCTCTCAAGCCCGTACTGGCATGTGCATGCTACAGCCGCACCTCAATTAGTGATCCATGGCGAGATGGACGACCTTGTGCCAATTGGCCAGGCGCGTGCCTACGTCGCATCCTTACGCCGCTATGCCGGGATCGATGCCAGCCTGATCGCCCTCGAAGGGGTCGGTCACGAAGCGCATAGCTCGCTCTTCCCGAATCAGCCCGATCCTTCGGGTCTCCAGGCACGCGTCACCGAGCTTTTCCGAGATCATCTGGGGCAATGAGCAGGATCACGGGAGGTGGGTATGCGGTACAAAATAACAGCCAGCGGAGGAATCCGAACTCGGATTATCCGCTGGCCATTGGGGTGGGGGGAGGAGAGATGTATAGAAAAGCGTTGGTCTCACTTCTCTATGTCCCAACTATAAGTAAGGATACTGAAC
>DASYWM010000071.1:0-7083 GCA_035936075.1 Thermomicrobiales bacterium | reverse complement strand
TCCTGGCTGAGGTGAGGCATGATGCCGCGCTGGGCGATGGTCCCGGCGCCGACAACGCCCATGCGTACGATGTCCGCCATGTTGAGAAGCTCCCCTTTAGACACGCGATGTCCCAAACTTCGCCGATTGTATACGAACTCCCGGGAGCGCGGAACGACATGAGGTGGATAACCGTTGTAGCGAGAGAGAAGGAACGGCACGGTGGAAGGTAGTCCGAACGCGCCGTCCCTTCCAGGAAAGCGGGACCCCACACATTCATGACGCGAGCGGCCATATGCCTCCGCGCCCATCCATCTCAGGAGGTTCTCATGGATTCGTTGTATTCCCGTCGTTCGCTGACTTGGGGTCTTGCCCTGCTGGGGATTGCCGCTAGCATAGGCTCCCGCACCCGGGATGTGGCTGCGCTGCAGTCGAACGGCATCCAGTCGGGAGGCATCGGGTTGTCACGCTCCGAATGGGAGAACATCTACGGGCCCGGCGAGGCGACGCAAAGCCACGGGCTCTATGTCGAGCCCACCTTTGGTGGACCAATCTATGCCGGATTCGACTTTTCTGCTTTCGAGGATGGACTTCTCGAATTTCTCGAGTTTCAGTGGACCAACGTCAGCCAGAGTGGCGGTCTTTCGCCGGAGGACACGGTAGCCCGCGTCAGTGCGGCCCTGCTCGCCGACGCGCAACATAGGGAGACGTATTTCATGGGAGCGACACCCGGGGGGCCGATCACGTTACGCTCGGAGCGCTGGACCAGCCGCGAGCTCGATATGGTGACGAACGGCCGGGCGTCGATCCTGGTGACCTGTCAGGAAAAGCCCATCTCCTTCCCGGGTACAGATCGGCCCAACGCAACGGCGGTTACCGTTGCTACAATCGCCGTTGAACAGGCGTAGCACACGTGTTTCACTGCACCGCAGCACAGCCGGGAGATGGAATCGCCTGCCCGAAAATCCGGGGTGGCGGGCCGGTCAACAGGCAGGTTCACGCTCGTGGGTCGATCGAGCGCTGCATTGACGACTCTCGTGCTAAGATGATTTTCAGGCCCACCGGAAGCATGAGTAGACAGGCAACCAAAGTCTCGGCAGGCGGCGAAGCGTCGTGCGCGCAGGGATATCGACATGGTAACGATGCTGGTGCCTGTAGGTCGCCCTGAATCGGTTTCATCGTGGCCAACCCCTCATTAAAGTGGCTTGCAAGGTTCTCACATCCCCGTCGCATGTGTTCCTCGCTTATGATGCTGATCCTACGCCTGACCAATTCCATCCAACATGACGCACACGCTATTGAAAGAGGCACCCAGACCATGATCTCCCAACGCTCGCTCTCCTCCACCCCGGAACGTGTGATCATCGTGCTCCTGATCATCCTCGTGGCGCTGGCGACCTATGGCGGTGCGGCATTTGGCATGAACCAGGAGGCAGATTCCCCTTCCGTCGTGGAGAGGGAATGGCCGGAGGGCGTGGAGCTCCTTGCCGCCCAAGAGCTCGACCTGGAGGCTGGCGAATACCAGTGGCAGATAACCACGCTCACCGCCCCGGCCGAAAATGCCGAGCCACTCGAGGTGCGCCATGGCGTCCTGATCGCGCTCAACGGGGCAATTCTTGTCGGGTTTGATGATGACGAGGTCATACGTCTCAATACCGGTGCTGCCCTTCCCCTGCAGGACGAAGATGAGGAAGCGGAGATTGCGGTCACCAGTGCGGGCGATGCCCCGGTCGAGTTTCTGGTGGTCGAGCTGGTGAACCTGGATGATGTCGAGCCTGATGACACCGAGAATGAGGTGGGACCGCTGACCGTCCCGGAAGGTGCGTTCACGCTGGTGCTGGTGAATCTGCCTGCCGCCGTTACCGATGACACCACTGCCGAGCAGGTGATCGAAGACGCGCTGAGGCCGGGTGTCCTGATCTCCCACACCGACGAGGGCATCCCGGCAGAGATTGTCGCGGGTCAGGAATACGATCGCTGGATCGTGGCCCTCTATCCGTCGACCGACTCCCCAACCGCCACTCCGACGCCGACTGTGGCGCCACCGCAACAGCAAGCTCCGCCAAGAACGACACTGCCAACCGCGACATCCACACCGACCGCCACGGTCACCCCCACTGCTACGGCAACCGCGACAACAACACCTACCGCGACCGCTACGTCGACACCGACGGCCACGGCCACGGCCACCGCCACATCGACACCGACAATGGTCCCGCCGACTAATACTCCTGTGCCGACACCAACTCCGACGATGGTCCCGCCGACCAACACTCCTGAGCCGACGGCGGCCACTTAGGGGAGATCCATCCGGGTGCGGCTTGAACTGTTCCGCACCCGGATTTAGCGGTTGCCCAGGGACTCTTCCTGAAGTGGGACGGGTTTGCGATCCTCACCGATAGCAACGAGGACGAACCGCCCCTCGGTCACCTGCTCTTCCGCACCGCCATCCTTGCGCTCAACCATCGCGTCGATTCGCACGGTAATGCTGGTGCGGCCGGTCTTCTCGACCTTCGCGTAGCAGAGGACGGAATCTCCCACGTACACCGGCCGGTGGAAAATGACGCCGTCCAGTGCCACCGTCGCGAGATGGTGACTCGTAAGCTTGCGGGCGCACACCCAGGCGGCAAGGTCCATCTGGCTGAGCAGCCAACCGCCGAAGATGTCGCCGGACGAGTTGGTGTCTGCCGGCATCGCGACGACGCGAATGACGAGCTCGGATTCGTTCATGGTCGGTGTTCCCTCTGGCGAATATATCGCTCCAGTGTGCCATCCTGCAGGTAGCCGTACAGGTCAGTCGGCAGTGCTGATTGCAGCAACTCCGCATGACGGCGCAGGAGCGACAACGTGCCGGTCGTGAGACGATTCGCAGCGTCGTGGACATCTTCCAATGTGCTCTCCCGTCCTGAAAGTCCGAGGCAGAGCAGCAGGTCGTCACGGTAGCCCTTGGGTACGACGGGAAAGTCCAGCACGGCCAAGAGTGCAGCACGGCGATGGGTTGGCTGCACCTCGGGGTTGATCGGTCGCAGCAGCGAGGGACAGAGCGTGCCCAGCGTCTGTGCTGCGATGCGGATCGCCAGATCGTCACCTCTCGCCAGCGCATTACGCACCTTGCTGTGGGCCTCCATGAAGTCCTCCAATTCCGGGTCTCCAGCCGGATGTTGCCGGGCGGGACGGTCCAACCTTCGTCGCAGCGACTCCTCCCGCGCCCAGAGGAGCAGCGTCGTTTCAAGCGCCGTGAGCCGGTAGGCCCAGTCCTCGACCTCATCGGCCTCGGACAGCCAGGACTCGACATCCTGCACCGCGACCGACACATGAACGAGTTGGCCCCCGTCGTCCTGGACCAGGTATGTGAGATAGTCATCGCGCGGTCCTGGATCGACCAACACGTCGAAGTCGACATCGCTGAACGGTCCCGGTTCGCCACGTGCGTAACTACCCTTGAGCAGGATGGCAGCGGCGTCCGGGATACTTCTCCGGAGCCGGTCGACCCAAGCTGCGATGAACTCTTGATCGATCATGTACATTCCATCCTGATCGACAGATCGTTAAAGATCAATCAGGCGCCGCCCGCTCTGGTCGAATCAGCAACCAGGGAACAAACCCGATGAACTCACAGGCACTGGGAGAATGATGCAAGAGACTGTGTCCGACGACGAAACGCAATCGCTTCAGAAGGCTGAGGCACAGGATGGTGATCTTTCTGACCTGCTGGAAGAGCTCCGTGTTCTCCTGCCCGGTACACAGACGCTGACCGCGTTTCTGATTATCCTGCCATTCAATCCCGGGTTCCGCGAGATACGCGACGAGCAGAAGGTCGTCTATATAATCACCTTCTTATGCTCCCTGATCAGCCTGATGCTCTTCACTGCCCCGGCGGCACACCATAGGCAGCAGCGCCCGTTACGGGACCGGGAGACCTTCAAGAACTATGCAACGAGGTTCATGATCGCAGGCCTCATCCCGCTTTCCATCGCCCTGGTGCTTGCAGCTCAACTCGTGCTGTTCGCCGTGGTACGAGATCGCTGGATCTCGTGGACGATAGCAGGGGTGCTGGCGATTCTGGTACTGGCACTGTGGTGGATATTCCCGAAGGTGACACGAGACAAGATAAGCGGGGTGCATTGACACACCCTGCCCGACACGAATCAGGACAGCCATTGGCCCCCTTCCTTGCTACGCTGCGACCATGTCTGAAGGCGTAGATGGGTGGGGGAGATCGGATGGATAACTACCGGGATTGCGCCGTCGATGCTCCGGAGGGCACGACGCTAACCCAACGGCAGCTGAACTACGCGCTGCTCGCCCGGCAACTGCTGCTGGAACGATCTCCGATGCAGGTGACGGATGCGCTGGAGCATCTGGTCGGGATGCAATCGCAGGTACCGTCAGATCCCTATATCGGGTTGTGGTCCCGGCTTGAAGGGTTTGCGACGGACGAGCTCTCCCGGATAATGCAGGATCGCGCGGCGGTCCGCGCCTCGCTCATGCGGGGAACGATCCATCTCGTCACGGTGGCTGACTATCTGGTGTTGCAACCGGTGATGCAGGCACTCCATGAACGGGTGTTCCCCCGGACCGATCAGGGCAAGCGGCTTGACCCGGCTCATGTACCGGAGATCCTCGAAGCGGGACGGGAGATGCTGGCGGAGACGCCCCTCAGCATGAAAGCATTGGCTGCCCGGCTGGCGGAGCGCTGGCCGGACCGGGATCCTGGCGGGATGGCGCAGGCGGTGCGGTTTCTGCTGCCACTCGTGCAGGTGACACCGCGTGGAATATGGGGAGCCAGCCATGGAGCGACGTGGGCGATCGCCGAGCAGTGGATCGGGCAAGCCATCCCCAACAGCTCCACGCCGGATGCGGTCCTGCTGCGCTATCTCGCCGCCTTCGGCCCGGCAACGGTGGCGGACATGCAGGCATGGTCGGGGTTGCAGGGTGTGCGGGCGGTGGTCGAGCACATGCGGCCGCACCTGCGGGTGTATCGGAATGAAAAGGGGCAGGAACTCTTCGATGTGCTGGGTGCACCGCTGCCTGATCCGGAGTCTCCGGCTCCCGTTCGGTTCTTGCCTGGCTTTGACAACGCCTTGCTCTCGCACGCGGACAGGACCCGGATCATTGCTGAAGAGCACCGCAAGGCGATCGGCTCTCGGAACGGCCTCTTCCTCTCCACGGTGCTCGTTGACGGTTTCGTCGCGGCAACCTGGGGGATCGAGAAGACAAAGGGAAAGGCAGTCCTGCGGATTGTGCCGTTTACAGCGCTCTCCCCAAGAGACCACGATGCGATCCAGGCAGAAGGCGAGCGATTGCTGGTGTTTCTTGCAGGCGGGCTAAGTCATGAAGTCGTCATAGCGAGCGGAGCAGGATAGGAAGCTCCGGTCATGCTTCCAGGTTCTTTCCAGGCGGCGGTGCTTCTCGCAGCAATGCGGCCATGCTGTCCCGTAGCGGCGCAATGTCGTCAGGCACAATGTCCCAGAGCAGATTGAAGTTGACGGCGTTGTAGCCGTGGGTAATGCGGTTTCGAGTATTCACGATGTCTCGTAGTTCAGGGATACGCACAGACAGTGATGGTTCTGCTATTTCAGCCTGCAGAAGTGCCTCACCCACAATCTCGATCAGCTTTCAAACCACCAACTGCCATCCGCGGTCCTCAAGAAATTGCGATCGCGAGCTACCCTCAGCAAAATCCTGGATTTCATCGCATGCTGAGATGGCATCATGCAACCGCTTCGCGGTCTCGAGTTCCATAGACGAGTTCCCGGTTTTGGCCCATTGACTGCCTGAAGTAGGGATTTGCGATCGAATCCTCGGTGACGAGATCTACATCGAATCCGAGTACTTGCTCGAGTGCTTCCGCGAAGCGCAAGTACCGCTTCGCTACGCCCCGTTCATATCCACCAAGATCAACGAGAAAATCCAGGTCACTGGATTCCGGATCGAACGCACCAGTGGCCGCCGACCCAAAAACCTCAAGCCTCCGGATGCCGAACTGCTTGCAGAGCCGGGCAATCTCTTCTCGCTTGTTCTCGAGGAGGGCAATCATGGCGTACTCCAATGAAGGTTGGATAGGAGAGGCGCGCGCACCGTTCGTTGATTGTAGTGAACGGAGCGTCGACAGCCGGGATTCCCACCTTCACACATATTGCCTGGGTCACCCCACCAATACGTTCGCGAACACCTGCCATGCCAGGGCGCTCTTGGCGATCAGGCTGATGATGATATAGACCCGTTCACCGTACAGGTAGGAGCGCCAGCGCCCAACTTGCCTGTATTGCAGGACCATATTGATCGAAAACGTGTTGAACAAGAGAAACAGCGACACGATGATGCCGTAAACGAACGTTGGCGGACCGCCTGCTGAGCTGCTGGTCTCTGCGAAGCCAAGATGAAGGGCAATGACGATCCAGGGAATGGCGCCGGCGAAGCAGCCAAACAGGTAGGGCATCCAGTTCACTCGGTCGCGACTGGGACGAACGAAAGCTTCTTGTAGCAGACCGAAAAGGATCATCGAGGCGTTGACACCCGCAATCGCGATCAGGGCGCCGATGTCCGTCACCGAGGTCAACATGGCGATGAGAACAACCATCAGTGATGCGCTGACCGAGTACTCGATCCATCTCGCATAGTTGCGCTCGTTGACGAGCATGCGGTTGTACCAGCCGTTCACCCCCGGGGATGCCATAAGGAGGTGATCCAGGGCGGCCAGAAAAAGGAAGGCCGCAACCGCAGGTCCAAGGGGAAGGTTGAACCAGATCTCCTGACCCGGGAGGGTACCTGGAGGCCCGGCCGGTATTGTCCGGGTGGCAGGAAGGGTGAAATCTGTGCTGAGCACGACCATGGCGATAGCCTGCGCAAGATGAAGCAGGCCAACGACAACGTTGTACCGCCTCAAACGGCTGGCCTCGCTATCGGCCATCTCCAGGTCACCAGGTAGTGCCGTCGTCGCTGCCATGCCATCCAACTTCTTGTCACGTGCGTGTTGAGCGTGGAGAGGGCATGCCTTGCGCCAATCCAACCACTGTTCGAGAAACCCTGTTCCCTGAAGCATAGGCGACCGGACATCGACCGGGAGTTGCGGGAGAAGTTGGATTTGACTCAGCGTTGGTC
>DASYWM010000070.1:0-4546 GCA_035936075.1 Thermomicrobiales bacterium | reverse complement strand
TGCCCAGCAGCCTCAGGGTTTCGACCAATGGCCTCCATCGCGCCACGCACGGCCATACCGATACCGAGCGCCGGGCCAAGACCGCCAATGCCGATTGCAATTCCCGAGCCAATGTAACGTACGGCCTCGGGATCTGTAATACCACCAAACACGTGATGCTTCCTCCTGTCGGTGCCGCGCGATCCAGCCGGCGGCCCCATCAACCCATTGCTAGAGCTATGTCGCTCTATCCAAAAGAAACCAACGCTTCGAACCCGAACCCTGGGGCCTTCCCCATGGCTGAACCCGCAAAGTTTAGTCGCCTGCAGATGCCGGCATGCTCCCGGAGCTGTGGGCCTGAGCCTCTACCGGCCGCACGGTGTCATGCTCATCGACATGTTGCTCGTCGTGATCATCATGGCCGGCAGCGGCGAGAAAGACATAGATCAAGGTCAGCAGGGCAAAGACCAGCGCCTGGATTGTGCCGAACAGCGTCTCCAAACCAAGGAACACGACGGGTGCCAGGACCGGGATGACCGCGATCTTGATCGAGGCGGCAATGGCGTACATCACGCCAAGCAGCACTTCACCGGCGAAGACGTTCCCGAAAAGACGGGCGGAGAGGGAGATAATGCGTGAAAGTTCGGAGATAACTTCGATGGGGAAAAGGAACGGTGGGTTCGCCATGTGCTTGATACGTCCACGCACACCGTGGGCCGAGACACCGGCGATCTGGACAACCGTGAACGTCAATACCGACATCGCCAACGTCATGTTCAAATCAGCTGTAGGGGGGCGGAGCAACGGCACATTTACCGGATGGTGTTCTTCTTCAGCAGCATGCTCGTCAGCCGCGACGGCCTCTCCCGCCACCTGCTCCTCTTCCGAGTGCTCTTCGGTGGTCTCCAGGGTAGCTTCCTCACCGGAAACCACTTCCTCGGCGTCTTCCTTGATATAGATGGTGCCTACACCGGGCAAAAGACCAGTGAAGTTGGCGAACAACACGAAGATAAAGATGCCGGCGATCAGCGGGAAGATGCGGCGCCCGATCCGCTTGCCTGCAGTTGACTCCACCAGGTTCAGCAAGAACTCGACGAGCATCTCAGCGAGACCCACCGCGCGACCCGGATGGGGATCTCTCTGCGCCTTTCGGGCCAGCCAGGAACCAACAAGCAGGATAGCCGCCATCACCAAAAACATGACAAGCATGGAATTGGTGACCGCTATCGGGCCCAAATGGAAGAGTGCCTCTGCCGCAAGCGAAATATGCAGTTCCATGTCGTGCTGGCGCCTCTCCTCAACCCTGGCATGCGCTCGTATGCGCTGGAATGCAATCTTGCTCGTGCATTCCTGACCCGCGAATCAACTCTTTTGAAGACAGTGAGAGCTTGGCGAACTGAACTAATTGCAGACCGTATGAAGGAACCTATCGACGCCTGGATTTTGCTGATGCCCGACGCTCCAGGGCACGGCCAATGGGACCGTTCTCGCGATCCGGCTTGCCGAGCAATGTGAGCTCATACAATTGATAACCCGCCGCGATCAATCCGAGGGCAACGCCGACCAATATTAGCACCGGAGCGGTATCCAGCCAGCTATCCAACCACGCCCCTCCGGCGATGAAAAAGACCAGAGATGCAACAAGTGAAAACCCCAGCCCAGCGGCAGTTCCTACAGCTTGTATGTCCCGGTCATGTTCTCGGAAGTCTGGTAGCTTGTTGTCGCCCACCGCGCTCCCTCGCTTGCTAGCGGAGCACATTGCGCTCACCCCGCCGGTCTCACGCGTGAGTGTACCACCGAAATGCGTGTGTGACCAATTTCACAAACGGAGCTGCGAAACCCGGAAGGTTAGTGGCACTTCTTTCCGCTAGCCAGGGTTTCGGCGTCCCTTGAGCGAATGTTTGTGCGCCAGTATCGCCGCACGCTAGAGCTGTACGAAACCGCTGGAACGCCACTCAGCAGGGTCTACGAAGAACTGATGCATCCCCGTAAGCGCACCGCGACCGGAAATTTCCACCACGATTCCCTGGTGCTCGCCCACGGCGGTACCCACAACGATCCGGCCAGACATCGTCGTGTCGACGATGCTCTCCGAGATAAAGGAAGCACCTACCGCCAGTCTCTCGTCGGCTGCGAGGCACGCCATGGTTGCCGCCATCCCGGTTGCGCAGGGGGACCGATCTATCAGCCCACCAAGATAGACTGTGGCGTTGCGACTCGTGGAATCCTCGGACTTGGGTTCCCCGAGAATAATCACTCCATACAGCCCTGACAGGTCCGGGTCTTGAGGATGGACGACATCCGTAGCACGTTCGCTGGCGCGCATCACCGCCATCCCGCGTTGTGCCAGCTCTGCCGCCTGCGAAGCCTCCAGCGACACCCCAAGATCGTCGGCCTTCACTATGGCGTACCAGTTCCCGCCATAGGCGATATCTACCGGCACCGTTTGACCGTTGATCTCGATCGGGAGGTCATGCACCAGACGAAACGCCGGCACATTGCGGAAGCGCACCCCTCTAACGCGTCCCTGGTCGACACTTGCACGAGCCTGAACCGGGCCAACAAAGGTGTCGAATGTAATCCTCGTGTCCGGGCCATCAATCGGTACCGCCCCAGTCTCGATCAGGGCCGTCGACAGTGCGATCAAACCATGGCCTGAGATCGGGCTGTACCCCGCGCTCGACATGAAGATCACCCCATAATCGATTTTGGGATCGTGGGAGGGAAGCAACACAGCACCGGTCATTCCCGAATAGCCACGCGGCTCGGAGAGTAACCAGGAGCGAATGTGGTCATATTTCCCCTGCATCTCCTCATATTGCTTGCGGATCGGTGCGTCACCAAGTTTTGGCACGCCAAAGGTGATCAAGCGCAGGGCCTGGCCCGCCACATGGGCGTCGACCGACGAAAAGATTTCGTTCCACCTCACCCGTTCATGCCTTCCTGGTAATGCAGCGCATTGACGTCACCGCCCTATGACGCCTGCCGGTACGCGCACTGATGACAGGGTATACCGCGAGGCACCCCTCCTGTTTGTTGAGGATACACCTCTTTTCACCCGATCCGGAGGGCTGTGGCGCAGAGCGGCATGCCTAAGGACTGGAAACCAGAAGGACCTGCAGACGTGCTCCTGTCATCGTCTGTGCAGGAGGCTCATCTCGACGTCCCTGAAGTGGACACTGCTCCACGTGCGCGAATCATATCGTCCGGAAGCTACCACCATCCGTAGGGAACGTTTCGGTTTGGATCGAGCCTTGGATATTTCCCTGTCTCCAGGATTGCGTGCGTGCGGGCCCAAAATGCCGCAATCTCCTGAGGCGTCAGGAGCTGGGCCAACTGATCCGTCAGGTCTTGCGAACCGGCGACCAACTTCTGGACATCCTTCCGCAGACTCTCCCGGATCGGACGACCGACGAATTGCCAAAGCACTGTCCGGAGCTTCGGCACTTCGTTGAAGGTCAGGCCATGATCAATACCGACGACCTTGCCGGACGTGCTCAACAGACAATGGGTGATCTTCCTGTCAGCGTTGTTTGCCAGATGATCGAAGAGCACAATCCGTTCGTTCTCAAGCGTTCTCGCGCCCCAGAACTCGTAGTCCTCCGCAACGTCCGGCTGGGCGGGAACATAGATCTGGACGCTGCCAATTCCATGCGGGCCGTTCCGCACCACCGTCGGTGGCACGATATCCCAGCCGAGGGCCCGGCTCAACAGATACGACGCACGTTCACGGGCATACAGCGACCCGCTCCGAAAATCATGCAGCGGGCGCTCACCTGTCCTGGGTTTGTAGATGCCTAGATGTCCTGGTACTCCCTCCGCCTCAAGCGCTACCGCGAAGGTGTAGTTACTTCCCCAGGGAACCAGCTCCGCTCCGGTAATGTCCGCCCGTTCCAGCAGCTTCAGCGCCTCGTCCTCCGGCAACTCTGGCTGGGGCAGGACCTCACCTGATTCGGGATCCATGAGTTGAATGTTGAGCTCCGGCATCCTGTTCCCCGTTCCAAAGGTCACGATTTGGATACCCATAGTAGGATGGAGAATCGCCCATTACTAGGCTCTCGCGCAAAAAGTCATTCCCCAATACAATCGCGGTGTACGAAAACCTCGTTATACAAGGAGGATGCATCATCATGAAGATCGTCCGATTTTCCACCAGTCATGGTGGAGACGCGCAATACGGTGTTCTTGAGGGCACCACGGTCTACCAGGCCGAGGGCGACCTCTTCGCCGGTCTTACGAAAGGGTCCGAGGTTGGGTCGCTTGATGACGTGACGCTTCACGCACCGATTGAACCGGGCAAGGTCATCGCGATCGGTCTCAACTACGTCGATCACGTGACCGAGCTGGACAAGGACCGTCAGCTGCCGACGACCCCGGTTGTGTTCATGAAGCCCCAATCCGCCATTGTCGGCCCGGATGAGGCGATTGAGATCGCGCATCCCGATCACGATACGCATTACGAGGCAGAGATCGTGGTGGTCATCGGCAAGAAGGCGAAAGATGTCTCCGAAGGGGAGGCGCTGGACTATGTGCTCGGTTACACCGCAGGGAACGATGTCTCCGACCG
>DASYWM010000069.1:0-41578 GCA_035936075.1 Thermomicrobiales bacterium | reverse complement strand
ACCTTCTCCTGTCGGGCAGCAACTGCTACCTTCGAGCGGAGACCCGGCTCTCGTGCGATCTCCATAATCTCAACAGCGCCACTCTGAATCTCGGGCACTTCCTGCTCGAACAGCCGGCGAATGAGCCGGGCATCTGAACGGGAAACAATGAGCTGGGGACCACGAGCATGGGCGTTCACCTCTGTCAACAGCACCTTTAGCCGTTGATTGGGGCGATATCGCTCCGTCGGGACCTGCTCGCGAGCCGGCATGACGGCCTCGGCCTTGCCAAGTTCGATGATGACCGCGCGGTTGTCGGCGCGCTGCACAACACCGCTGAGGACTTCGCCTTCCTTATCCTGGTATTCCTTGTAGACGGTCTCCCGCTCGAAGTCGCGAATTCGTGTATGCACAACTTGCTTGACCGTCTGTGCAGCGATCCGCCCGAAGTTCTCCGGGGTTCGAACGATCTTGATTTGGTCGCCGAGAATGGGCGCGGGCGCGAAGGCCCGGGCGTCATCCGCGCTGATCTCCAGATCCGGATCGGTCACCTGTTCCACTACGGTCTTCACCACCACGACCTGCATCTCGCCGGTGGCCTGGTCTAGCTCAACACGAACATCCTCCTCGGAGTTCGCATTTTTCCTGTACACCGCAGTTAAAGCCTGCTGAACGGAACTCAGGACGGCTTCTCGGGGGATGCCGCGCTCGGCTGCAATCTGGGCGATCGCGGTGTAGAGATCACTCTTCATCGCGCACCTCCTGCTCTATAGAATCAATCAAAGAAAGGGACGGGGGTGGGGAGGCTGGAGCTAATCTGCCGAACAACAAGAAACGCGGGCGTGGGCCCACGTTTGATCCCACCAGGTTCGGTTCCGAGATAAATGTACCATGTTTAGTGGGTTTGGTTCAATTTGCCAAGAGTTCCGGCAGTCCTGTGCGTGCTATAACTAGGAGATTCCGCGAACGAGCTGAGCGGTTGTACCGCGGTCTGACCGCGAGCATGTCACCTCTATACACGTTGCCCGCTAGTCCATACCGGGCCAACCTTCCCACCACTCCTTGAGAAAGGACCCATGACCGATCCCGGACTGAATCATCGTCTCCGGCAGCGATCGCGCCGTGCAGGCATCATGATTGGCATCTCCATGCTGCTCACCATTGCCGTCTGCGTTGGCAGCTTTTCCATCATCTATGCGCAGTTGGACACTATTGTCGGCGACTTTGTAACCCGGAACGAACCGAATCAGGCACGTGCGACAGAACCCGCTGTGGTAGCAGCGGCTGCCCCGACCCAGCCGCCATCGAGCGAACCGACCACTGCCCCGGCCCCGACCAATGCACCAACCGAAGCACCGGCCGAAACTACTGAGGCGGAGACCACCGAGGAACCCGACGAGGACGAATTTGACCCGGATTACCAGATCGACAGCGTTGGAAGTGTCAATCTGCGATCCGGTCCGGGGACCGACACACCGGCAATCAGGGCGCTCCCCCTCGAAGAACCACTGCTTTACCTCGGCGAGTCCCAAGAATCCGATAACCCGGAGCGAGATGGGCTTGCCGAAGGCCAGGTCTGGATGCACTTCCGTACCGAGGACGGGGAGGAAGGCTGGGTTCGAGAACTTGACGTCACGGAGTACGTTCCCTAGGAGACTTCAGCAATGCAGCAAATCTCGATTCTCGGTCTGGGCCTCATTGGTGGATCCATTGGATTGGGCCTCCGGCGCTGGTCCGCGCAGCATGAGAATGCCCTCCGTGTCATTGGCTACGACTCTGACATGGACAAGCAGACACTCGCCAAGAAAATGGGTGCAGTCGACGACACAACGTGGTCGCTTGCCGATGCGGTACGACCCGCCGATGTCCTCATCATCGCGACGCCCGTTGGGTCAATGCGTGAGATTTTCTCCGACATCGCGCCACACCTCAAGCAAGACGCGATCGTGACCGACACCGGTTCGACGAAGGTCAACGTACTGGAATGGGCGGCACAACTCCCTGCACACGTTTCCTTTGTGGGCGGACACCCCATGGCTGGCAAGTCCGAGAGCCTGGAAGCAGCAGACGCCGATCTCTTCAGGAATGCCACCTGGGTCGTCTGCCCCGGTGTCACCGCCAGTGAGGCCGCGATCAAGAATGTTCTCGGCCTCGTCGCGGCCGTCGAAGCGGAGGCCTTCTTTGCTGATCCAGCGGAACACGACAGTTACGTGGCAGGCGTCAGCCACTTGCCGATGGTGGTCGCCGCGGCGCTCGTTCGGACTGCTACTGCCGACCAATCATGGCGTGACATGCGCACCCTTGCCGCCGGTGGATTCAAGGACACAACCCGTCTCGCTCTGGGGAGTCCTGAGATGCACCGCGATATCTCCCTGACGAACAGGGCAGCAATCTCGCGCTGGATCAATCAGATGATCGTGACGCTGGAGGATTTTCGGGCCGTCCTGGCCCTCGAGGATGAGAAAGCTGCGGGAGAACAGATCTACAAATTCTTTTCTGAAGCGCAGGAACAGCGAGCGCGGACTGAAGTGGTCCAAAGCCGAGCATCAGAACGGAATCCGGAGAGCGCAGGCAACCTTACGAGTGAGAAAGTTTCCGACTCAATGGGTAGGATGTTCCTCGGGGGGCTTGGGCGACGCGACAAAAACAAGGGCAAGAAGTGGACCGGTTAAGCCCATCGGTGCGTCTCGGCGTATCGGGACTGTAAAGTGATTTCCGGCGTTTTCCGGATAACACAGTAGATACCGGCCCCAGCGGAGTAGCCGCCAGGAAAATCGGATGGCGGGGTCCAGGCACGGTTGAATCGATTACGGTACGATGGCCCATCCCGACGGCAACTCGTATTGAAAGAGGCGCCTTGTCGGCTTCCCGTTGATGCGAACCCGCCCCCGATCCTTCCGCCTGAGATCTTCGTAGCTGTTCTGGACTTGAATGATCCGTTGCTCCTTGAGATTGAACACGACCAGCCCAAGCCCACCTGGCACCAGGCTCTGCCGTCTGGTTGTCTGGTCGATCACCCGGAACGACTGACGACGGGTGTCCTCTTCCGCACTCAGGGCGGTGTCAAACCATAGCCCAACTGTTTCCACGTTATGCTCGTCGAACCTGTTCAGATCCCTGTTGACAGACTCCGCCCAGGCGCTATCGAATCGCCGGGCATGCGCTATCAATTCTGCAAAACTGCTTGCCCCACTGGCGATCGACGCTGCAATAACTTTCAAACCGTGTGGCGGTGCCACGAAACTCACGGTCCCCTTGTGATCGATGACGTTGCAGCGGAATTGACTGCGACTCTGCACTGCTGACTGGCTACTCATTTCCCTCGATTCCTCTGACCCTATGGCACCTCGCTTGTCACCGGGTAGGGTACCATTGGGAGACAGGCGCCATGGGGCACCCCTCAGCTTTTTCTTGTCTGCACTGGTGTAGAGACCATGCCAGCAACCACCGATCCCCCTGAGAAGCCAGAAGGGCACCGACCGAAAACCCGGCTCGAACGACAGATCGAAGAGATTCTTGAGCGGGCGGAGCGGGACAACCCGCTGCCACCACCGATTTCGTTCGAGCACGAAAAGCGCAAGCGCACGCCTAACCCGCTGACAAGCCCTCGCGTCCAGAATATTGGTTCATCCGCGCATCGTTGGCTCACCGTGTCGCCATTTGTCGTGGCATTCTTACTCGCAATCGTGGCCCGGGTGGTGAACGAGGTTTCCCCGTTCATTGCGCACCTCGCCGTATCGGCCGCCGTCATTGCGTTTTTCTGGCCGATTCTCGAAAGCATCCGGAACAAGCAGAGCGGAACGCCTACGGCCACTATGTGGCGTGGACGAGACATGAGCGACCTGGCGAACCGGAGGGAGTACCCTACGCCGCTGGAGCAGATCCGGCAGTGGCTCCGTGATCGCCGCCCACGTCCATAGGCGCGTCAGGTTCAGGGATCCCGATACACGAACCGCCCAACAGATGGAGCATCCGCTGCATGCCTCAGGTACTCTCCGATATCGTTGATGTGTACGTCTTCCGCCGCCTCAATGCCCGTGTCCAATTCCTGCTGCTCCAGCGCCGGTCTGACGTTGCTCTTCCGCACACCTGGCAGGCGTTTCATTCTCAAGTACGCGTCGGAGATACCACACTGCAGACGATCACGGAGACTGTGAAGAGTTTGGCAGGTCTCAACGTTAGTGCCGTCTACTCCGCGGACTACATCAACCAGTTTTACGACGAGGGGCGCGATGTGATCGTGCTTGCCCCGGTCTTCGCCGTCAATGTGAGCCCGCAGTCGCCTATCGATCTTGGGGATGACTATCGCGACGCTGCCTGGTTCGGTCGCGATGAAGCTACCGCGCGTCTCCCCTTCTCCGGCCAGAGATGGGCTGTCCGCCACATCGATGAGATCATGAGCCTTGGTGAGGCCGAGACAGGTATCTATCAGATTGATATGGCCACGATCCAGCCGAGCCAGCAGGCGGCCGGGTCTCGCGACGATCTGGACGACGATGACCAGGTGACTGAGGAGTTTGACGGAGCGTCGCTGGCCACGGTTGCCTCTGTTTCGGAGGCGAAGTATCAGCCGCCCGAAAGCCACCAAGGCGATTCCGCATCGAAAGAAGAAGAGGGCACCTGATCTTCCACGAGTGGGTCATACGCCGTATACTCGAACACTTGATCGTATTAAAGGTTGTCCGGAGACCGCATGCCAGACTTCAAGATCGTTTCTGACCTCCGACCTACGGGAGATCAACCAACCGCAATCGCAGAGCTCACCGAGGGATTGAAAGCTGGCGAACGCTTCCAGACCCTCCTCGGTGTCACGGGCTCGGGGAAGACCTTCACCATGGCCAATGTGGTCGAGCGAGTAAACCGCCCGACTCTCGTACTGGCCCATAACAAGACCCTTGCTGCCCAGCTCTATTCCGAGTTCAAGGAGTTCTTCCCGCATAATGCGGTCGAGTACTTCGTTTCCTACTACGACTATTACCAGCCCGAAGCCTACGTTGCCCGCACGGACACCTTCATTGAGAAGGATGCAGACATCAACGAGGAAATCGACAAGCTGCGCCATGCTGCCACCCGCGCGCTGCTTACTCGCGATGACACCCTTATCGTTGCGTCCGTCTCCTGTATCTTCGGACTGGGAACACCGGAGGAATACGCCAAGACGATGATCTCGCTTCGACGGGGGCAGCAGATCCGCCGCGACAAGGTGCTGCGTCAACTTGTCGACATCCAGTACGACCGCAACGACATGACGCTCATTCGCGGCTCCTTCCGCGCGCGCGGCGATACCCTCGAGATATACCCGGCGTACGAAGAGATCGCGGTGCGAGTCGAATTCTTCGGGGATGAGGTTGAGCGCATCGTTGAAGTCGATCCCCTCACCGGAGAACTGCTCACCGAACGCGAGGATATCGCGATCTACCCCGCGAAGCACTTTGTCACCACAAACGACATGATGAATGTCGCGATCAAGGACATTGAAAAAGAGCTGCAGGACCGGCTCAAGGAACTGGAGTCGCAGGGGAAGGTCCTGGAAGCAGCCCGGCTGAAGCAGCGAACGATGTACGACATCGAGATGATGCAGGAGGCTGGCTATTGTGCCGGTATCGAGAACTACTCGATGCATCTCTCACGGCGCCAGTTCGGGGACAAGCCCTCCACCCTGCTCGACTACTTCCCGAGCGACTTCCTGATGATCGTCGACGAATCTCACATTACCCTGCCACAGGTCCGCGGTATGTTCGGCGGGGATAGATCGCGGAAGGAGGTACTTGTCGAGTATGGCTTCCGACTTCCCTCCGCCAAGGAAAACCGGCCGCTCACGTTCCCCGAGTTCGAGAAGATCATCCATCAGGCAGTCTTCGTATCCGCGACGCCGGGGCCGTACGAGTACGAGCATTCGTCCCGCATCGTTGAGCAGGTGATTCGTCCTACCGGTCTGCTGGATCCTGCCGTCTCGGTCCGCCAGACCAAGGGGCAGATCGACGATCTGCTTGCCGAGGTCAATGCCCGTGTCGCCAAGGGAGAACGAGCGCTTGTTACGACGCTTACCAAGCGAATGGCGGAAGACCTCGCGGACTACCTCAAGGAGATGGGCGTTCGCACTCATTACTTGCATAGCGAAATCGATACATTCGAGCGGATCGAGATCCTGCGGGACCTTCGCCTGGGCATTCACGACGTGGTGGTCGGTATCAATCTCCTGCGGGAAGGTCTTGACTTGCCGGAGGTCTCCCTCGTGGCCATTCTGGACGCGGACAAAGAGGGCTTCCTGCGATCAGAGGGTTCATTGGTACAGACAATTGGTCGTGCTGCCCGCCACGTTGATGGCCAGGTAATCATGTATGCGGATACCATGACCCGGTCGATGAAGGCAGCCATCGACGAAACCTACCGGCGGCGCGAGATCCAGATAGCCTATAACACGAAGAACGGCATCGAGCCCCGGGGTATCGTGAAGCAGATCAAGGACCTGACGGAACGCGTCCGTGCGGTCGCCGAGGAGCACGCGGAGTACAGTACTGACGGCGCAAAGGGCTCCGGTGTCATCTCACAGATTCCCCGCGATGAGCTCGCGCGAATGATCAAGGATCTCGAGTCCCAAATGAAGACGGCCGCTCGCGATCTTGAGTTCGAGAAGGCCGCGTTACTTCGCGATCAGATCGTGGAGCTCAGACGCATCGTCGAGGTCGACCCTGTGAAGGCGTTTTAGGCCACACGGGATCCCGCGAGGCACGCTACCCAGAAAGGACACGCCATATGCCATTCACCTCAACGCGCCGATCATCGTTCCTATCAATGCTTATCCTGAGTGCCACGCTCACCCTCAGCACAGCAGCGCCCGTCCTTGCCCAGGACGGCTCAACACCGGTCCCCGGGTCTGAAATCAGTTCCGAGACGACCTCCCAGCTTCCGGCCGCTGACCTGCCTACCATGAATCAGCAGGGTTTTGTCTTCGAATTGGAATCCACATACGACGGAGCCTTCACCCAACTTCCCGAAGAAGCGCCCGTTTACACCATGCGTTTCCCGCAAGTGGACGCCGAGCGGGCAAAGACGTTGGCGGGGAACCTCGGTATCGACGGCGAGGTGGAAACCGAAGACAACGCCACATTTGACGTTCAGGATGAGAGCGGGAGCCTCTTCATAGTCCCAGGCATGATGCAGTTCATCTCGTTCGCGGAGATTCCGCAGGGCGACCTGCCGACGGACGAGCAGGGTATCGCATTTGCCCGGGAGTGGCTGAGGCAGGTGAACCTTCTGCCTGCGGATGTTGGCGAGGGCAAGGTCGTCACAAGAATCGAAGACCCGCCACGTATCATCGTCAGCTTCCAGCCGATCACCCCTTCGCCCCTGCTCTCGGCCACTCCAAATATCACAGTGACACTCGGTCCCGAGGGTGCGGTCCTGGAGTCTTCATACCGGTGGGCGGATATCTCCCAGAGTGACCTCTACCAGCTCCGGGGCACGAGCGCTGCATGGACGGAAGTCGAAAGCCAGCGATCCTACCTGGAAACACTCCTGCCATCAGATCAATACGAGCCGGGAGCCATGATCACCGGTGTGGCGACGTATGACCAGGTCTCCCTCGCATACACATCCTCCGGCATTCCAGGCGAGCAGCAATATCTGCAGCCCGTCTATGTCTTCAGCGGCCAGGTTACTCCGGAAGGGTCGGATACGAGTTATCCCATCACCTCGTATGTCCCGGCGCTGATCAACAGCCAGCAGCCGGTAGGATAGAGGATGCTTGCAAGCAGTGCCGCCTCCACGATTCTCGTTCTCAACGGCCCCAACCTCAACATGCTGGGAACGCGTCAGCCCGAAATCTACGGTCGCCTGACGCTTGCGGAAATGATGGACAATCTGCAGCGTGCCGCTGCCTCTGGGACGCCCGCTCTGAGCCTCCTCCACTACCAATCCAACCACGAGGGTGTCCTGATCGACGCGATCCACGATCAAGGACCTGATGCATTCGGAATAATCGTCAATGCTGGTGCCCTCACTCACTACAGCATTGCGCTCCGGGACGCGCTTACCTCCATCGAGACCCCGGCGATCGAGGTACATATCTCCAATGTGCATGCTCGTGAGGATTTCCGTCATCGCTCGGTTATCTCTGCGGTGGTAACCGGACAGATTGTCGGTCTTGGGGAGGACGGCTACCATCTCGCTCTGGAATGGTTTCGACGACAAGCAAAACGTATTGAGGAGAAGAGTTTCAGATGACGAACGACCGCCTCGCACGTGCCGGGGCTCTGCTTAACACGCTTGACCTTGATGCGGTACTCATTACGAATGGCACCAACCGCCGGTATCTCACCGGTTTTACAGCTAATGATCACGCACCTGACGAACTCTCGGCGACTGCTGTTGTTTCCCCGGACGAAGTTATGCTGTTCGCTCCCTCAACCAATCTCCCGTGGGCAGAATCTGAAGCACTCCCTGGAGTAATGGTCCGCCCTGCGGAGAGAAAGTGGACCGACTCCATTGCTGAGCTGGTCAAAACGTCCGGTTGGACGAAGTTCGGATTCGAGGACGCGACTACCACTGTCGCCGTGTACAACGAGCTACACCAGGCTCTCGGTGGCCAAGTCGATCTGGTTCCGGTCGGCGACGCCACAGACAGCCTACGCGCAGTGAAGGACGAGTCTGAGATAACGCTACTGACCAATGCGCTCAGGTTGACCGATCAGGCGTTTATGTCCGCGGAAACGCGTATACAGGCCGGCATGACGGAAAAACAGGCAGCAGAAATCGTCGCCGAGGAACTGCGACGTGCCGGCAGTGATGGCGAGGCGTTTCCGACGATTGTGGCGTCCGGACCCAACGCCGCGAAGCCGCATCACGCTCCGGGCGACCGGATTATCGAGGAGGGAGAGCCGATCATCATTGATTTGGGCGCCCTTCACTTTGGTTACGCGGGGGACTTGACGAGAACAATCTGGTTTGGGCAGCCATCCGGGCAACTTGTTACCATGTACCGGACCGTCCAGGCCGCACACGACGCGGCGTTGGCCAAGGCGGCTCCCGGGGTAACAGGAATCGAGCTGGATTCTGCTGCGCGTGACGTCTTTACAGCGCAGGGCCTGGATCATTATTTCGTCCATTCCCTGGGGCACGGGCTTGGCTTGCGAGTTCACGAGGCTCCGTCTGCGAGCATGCGTTCCCGGGATACACTCGAGCCTGGCCACGTCGTGACAATCGAGCCTGGCCTTTACATTCCAGAGTGGGGCGGTGTTCGCATTGAAGACGTTGTACTCATTACCGAGGACGGCGCCCAAAACTTGACGAGTTCGCCCAAGCGTTCCGTCGAAGCAACGCAGGAGAAGAATGCATGATCGATACAGGCGATGTTCGTAAGGGTGTAACACTGGATATAGATGGCAAGCTCGTTAAGGTAATCGAGTTCTCGCACAACAAGCAGGGCCGGGGTTCGGCGCAGCTGCGAATGACCCTGCGTGACCTGAGGACAGGCTCAAATACGCAGATGACCGTTATGGCAGGAACGAAGTTCCAACTTGTCCGCCTGGAACGCCAACACGTGCAATTCCTCTACGCTGAAGGCGACCAGTTCCACTTTATGGACACAGAGACATTCGAGCAGATAGCGCTTGATCGCAAGGCAGTTGGCGATGCCGAAAAATTTATGAAGGAGAACGACGTGATCGATCTCCTCACCTATAATGGCGAGCCAATTGACGTAGAACTTCCAACTTCCGTTGTCCTTGCCGTGACACAGACAGACCCGGGCTTCAAGGGGGACACGGCGACCGGCGGGAATAAGCCGGCAACATTGGAGACCGGGTTAACGGTGAACGTCCCGCTCTTTATCAACGAGGGCGATCAACTCAAGGTCGACACGCGCACCGGGGAATACATCGAGCGCGTCATCTGAAGAATGAGGTGCGGGAATCAAGACTCGCCTTCTCTACCAACTTCCGGCGCGGCAGACGGCTGCCCGCAACAGAGGCATGGCGTGACCACGCTCTTTGCCCACGACACAGGTGTATGGCATGACCGGTCAAGACGATCGAAACACCCCTCCGTCATTTACGATAGACGGAGTGATCGAAGCCGTACGGGAGTTGATTTCAATGATGTCCAAGGGCGGCATCAGCGAGCTTGACCTTTCCACCGGTGATGTGACCATTCGCCTGAGAGGTGCCTCGTCCACCCTCGTCGCGACCCAGGGAGTAACCAGCACGGAATCGGTGATGGCTGCATTACCGCAAAGCGATCCCGAGGGCCATCTTATAACCGCGCCAATGATTGGGACTTACTATTCAGCCCCCGCCCCTGGAGAGGCGCCGTTCGTCCAGCTGGGCGACGAAATTGAGGTTGGTCAGGTTATTGGCATCGTCGAAGCAATGAAGATCATGAATGAGATTGTTGCGGATTATTCGGGCGTTCTCGTCGAGGTCCTCGTGGAGAACGCGCAACCGGTTGAGTACGGCTCTCCCCTGATGCGCGTATCGCAGACGGACTCGCTTGGGTGATGCTCCGGATAGTCTCAATTGACCAGCTCACCTCTCTCCTCAAAGTGCTTGTCGAAGACGATGACGATCTTCAGGACCTCTGGGTCGACGGCGAGGTTTCCAATCTCTCGGTTGCGCGTTCTGGCCATGCGTACTTCACCCTGAGAGATGAAACCAGTCAGCTGAGCGCGGTCATGTGGCGGACCGCGCTTGCTCGGCAAAAGATGATTCCGCGGGAGGGCGACCGCGTCATTGCGCATGGCAGCATGACGTTTTATCAACCGCGGGGGAATCTTCAATTACAGGTTGATTTGCTCCAGCCCCAAGGGACGGGATTGCTGCAACTGAGGCTTGAGGAGCTTCGGCAGAAGCTCGAAGCCGAGGGCATATTCGAACCCTCGCGCAAGCGTCCCCTGCCCCTCTTTCCAGGACGCATAGGCGTCGTTACTTCAGCCACAGGGGCGGTCTGGCACGACATCCAGCAGGTCGTCGGCCGACGCTTCCCACTGGCCCACCTTATACTTTCCCCCGCAAGCGTTCAGGGGGAGACGGCGCCGGATTCGCTCGTGAAGGCACTGGTCTGCCTTCAGGAGGTTGCTGAACCCGATGTCATCATCATTGGACGAGGAGGTGGATCTCTCGAAGATCTTTGGGCGTTCAACGATGAAAGGGTTGTTCGCGCTATATTTGCGTCCCGTGTTCCGATCGTCTCTGCGGTGGGTCACCAAACCGATATGACACTCAGTGACTACGCAGCCGATGTACGGGCGCCCACTCCTTCTGCCGCCGCCGAGATGGCCGTGCCAGATCTCAGCGCCATCGATGACGCTCTCAATGAGGCCCAGGTGCGCATTCGTGTCGAGATACAAGACCGCCTGGAGCAGTCGCTTCAGGTTTTGGACGACATGCAGGCTCGCCTCGCCCGCGTCTCTCCAACGGCCGCAGTCACCTCGCTTCGGAGGGATCTGGCACCGCTGGAAGATCGGCTCCACCTCGCAATACGTCAAAGACTCCAGTTCGCGCGTCACGATACTGATGCCTTTCACGAGGTTCTTGAGGCGCTCAACCCTCACGCGCTCATGTGCCGCGGCTTCAGCTTTGTCTGTGATGTGGACACGGGTTCTCCAGTGAGGGAAGTCAGTCAGGCTTGGCCGGGGACTTCCGTCCGGGCCGTGCTTGCCGACGGAGAATTGACCGCACAGGTGACGGACGTCAGGCGGCACTCCAGCCCACTGGCAGGAAGGGATGTATCAGAATGATCGACACCAGGGATGGCAGGGCTGAGGAACAAATATCTTTTGAAGATGCCTTGCAGAAGATCCGGGAAATCGTTTCGGCCCTTGAAAGCGGAAATCTCACGCTGGAGGAGTCGATTGCCAACTATAAGGCTGGCGCGCATCTCATTGATCTGTGCCGATCACTTATCGCGGACGCCGAACTGCGTGTGACAGAACTTGCACGTGAGGATGAAGCCGATCAATAAGATGCGAGACGCGACATCCCAGCCCCTGGACCCAGGGAAGCTCCCTGGGGAGCTCTTGGCCCGGCTCATATCACAGTACCGAACGCCCGAAGACGCTTCTGTCATCGTGCAGCCCAAGTACGGGTTCGACGCCGCAGCCGTATTGCTTGGGGCAGAGACCCTACTGGTCAAGAGCGACCCCATCACCTTTGCTACTGACGGGGCAGGCCACTACCTCGTCGCCGTGAATGCAAATGACATTGCATGCATGGGTGGCATTCCTCGCTGGTTGACGGTCGTCGTGCTCCTACCTGAGGGAAAGACCACCCCGGCAACCGTGGAGCGCCTTTTTTCTGAACTTCGGGAAGCATGTGTCGAAGCAGGCGTTGCCCTGATAGGCGGTCACACCGAAATTACTCTGGGCGTTGACCGCCCGTTGCTCGTAGGGACAATGCTCGGCGTACCCGGGCCAACCGGTCTCCTCCGCCCGGGTGAAGCATCTCCAGGCGATGAGCTGTACGTTACAAAATGGATCGGTATTGAGGGCACGGCCTTGCTCGGCCATGATTGTGATACGGACCTTGCCGCGCTGGGTGAGAACGTCATCGAAAGGGCCAAACTGTTGCTTAGGGACCCCGGTGTGTCGGTGGTCCCTGACGCGCTTGCTTCGTTGGCGTCCGGAGTGGTAACTGCCCTGCACGATCCGACCGAGGGAGGTATTGCCACGGCGATCCACGAGCTGGCCGAAGCATCGTCCCTCGGGGCTCTTGTCGAACATGATTCGATCCCTGTGCGAGAGGAGACCCGACTAATCTGCGACCAGCTAAGCATCGACCCACTAGGTCTATTGAGTTCAGGAGCCTTGCTCATAGCTGCGAAACCGGGAACTGGTGAGAAGCTCCGGGAGACGCTGGAGGCTGCAAGCATTCCGGTTACCCGAATCGGCAGGCTCACCGATATCAGGCATGGCGTTCAACTCATCGTGGGAGATGAAACGGTGCCACTTCGCCGCTACGATTCTGATGAAATAACCCGTGTTCTCTAACGGTACACTGCGAGTCCAGGAGTACTACATGTCTGACAACCGTCCTCCGATCATTCTCTATGGTCGTCAAACCTTCTGTCCCGATGTCGCCCGCGCCAAGCTCCGTCTGGAGGAACTGGGGCACGAGTGGATTGAATACGACATCGAGTGCGAGTCGAAGCGCAGGCAGGAGGTGCTGGAGCTAACCGGCCAGGCCAAGGTACCGACTCTGGTGATAGGCGACAAGGTGCTCGTCGAACCTGCAACAGCGCAGCTGGACGCCGCATTGTTGGCTGCTGGTTACGAGATGGATGACACGGAATGAGCGGAATCGTGGTTGCGTCTCACAATGGGCGCATCGGTATTGACGCATCTGTCGACGTTTTGCGCAGCGGTGGATCGGCTCTGGATGCCGTGGTCGCGGGCATCCGCCTCGTCGAGGCCAACCCCGACGATCATACGGTGGGGTATTCGGGTCTTCCGAACCTTCTTGGCGATGTCGAGCTGGACGCGAGCATTATGGAGGGATCCGGCCTCCGGGCGGGTTCCGTCGGCGCACTTCAGGGGTACCAGGATGCTGTCGACCTGGCTCGCTACGTGATGGACACGCTGCCGCACGTCCTTATCGGCGGTGAGGGCGCAGCACGTCTCGCTCGCGAAATGGGATTAGAGCCGAAGAATCTCCTTACGCCAGAAGCTCAAGAAATCTGGAGGTCTCGCCTGGAGGACCAGACGGATCGAGACGCCTCATACCTCGGTCGTATTCAGGAACTCGTGGCGAAAACCGCGGAAGACCCTGAAATCGCCGAGCAACTGGGTGAGCCGGCTCATGGAACGGTCAATTTCATCGCTCGTGACCGTCATGGAACCATCGCCTGTGGCGTTAGCACCTCTGGTTGGGCATGGAAATATCCGGGCCGCTTGGGTGATTCGCCCATCATCGGCGCCGGCAATTACGCAGATAACCGCTGGGGTGCCGCCGCCTGCACCGGGCGGGGCGAGATGGCGCAACGGTGCGTCACAGCGCACAGTGTCGTCACCTTTATGCGTTTCGGCATGTCGCTCCAGGAAGCGCTGCACCACGCTATGAAGGATCTCGAACATTTGGACGATCCGTATGCCAGCGAGATGAACATAGTCGCGCTGGACCGGGACGGCAATCCAGGCGCAGCATCGACAAATCCGGACAAGACCTATGTCGTCATGACCGAAGAAATGTCGGAGCCAGACGAGCGACCACGAACGCACGTCGATATCTCTATGGTCCGCTGACCAGGCGCAACAGCAAGGTCTCACCGCAACCTGCAAACGGTTGGGGTCGATGTTCAGTAGCCGCTTCTGTCGCACATAGCGCAAATGCCCTTCCTGTGGTGTCACAGGAAGGGCATTTGGTGGCTGCACAACTGACAACGCCTTGTTAGTCTGCCCTAGTGAGGCCCTCGAGGAATTCGGCATTGGACTGGGTCTTGGACAGCCTGCCAAGCAAGGCTTCGGTACCTTCGGTGCCACCCAGCACCGAAACCATCCTCCGCATCGTCCATACCTGCCGGAGCACCGAATCGCTAAGGAGCAACTCCTCGCGGCGAGTACCGGAGCGTTGGATGTCGATCGCCGGGTAGATACGGCGCTCGGCAAGCTTCCGGTCCAAATGAAGCTCCATGTTACCGGTGCCCTTGAACTCCTCGTAGATCACGTCGTCCATGCGGCTGCCAGTGTCAACGAGACAGGTGGCAACAATCGTCAAAGAGCCGCCGCCCTCGATATTCCGGGCAGCGCCGAAGAATCGCTTCGGCGGGTAGAGAGCAACTGGATCAATACCGCCCGAGAGCGTCCGGCCACTCGGTGGAACTGCGAGGTTGTAGGCACGAGCGAGACGTGTAATGGAGTCCAGAAGGATCGTCACATCACGGCCCGACTCCACCAGGCGCTTGGCGCGCTCGAGAGCCATCTCGGCGACCTTGGTGTGGTCCTCAACCGGCTCGTCGAATGTCGAGGAGATGACCTCTCCATCGACGGAGCGCCGCATGTCCGTCACCTCTTCTGGTCGTTCACCAATGAGACAGACCATAAGGTGCATGTCTGGATTGTTGCTCGTGATGCCGTTGGCAATGGACTTCAGGAGCAGTGTCTTGCCGGCTTTCGGCGGCGAAACGATAAGACCGCGCTGTCCACGTCCGATCGGCGCAACAAGGTTGAGTAGACGCGTCGAGAGCACGTTCGACGCTGTCTCGAGATCGATCAACTCCAGCGGAAAAATCGGCGTCAATTTGTCAAAGGCGGGCCGGCGACGTGCAGTCTCGGGGTCAATACCATTGACTGCCTCAACCCGCAGCAGGCTGAAAAACTTCTCGCTGTCCTTGGGAGGGCGGACCTGACCGCTCACGCGATCGCCTGTGCGAAGACCAAAGCGCCGGATCTGGGACTGAGAGATATAGATGTCGTCTGGACCTGGCAGGAAACGGTCCCCGCGAAGAAAGCCGAAGCCGTCTTCAATAATCTCCAGCACGCCGTCGCCGAAAATGTGTCCGTCCCGTTCCGTCTGGGCTTGCAACAGCTTGGTGATGAGGTCGGGACGGCGCATACGCAGGTACCCGGAAACGCCCAGCTCACGGGCAAGATCATGCAAGGCATCATCTGCACGCGCATCGAGGCTGGCAACGGTCAGACGGTCGCCAGCCGGCTCCTGCTGCCGCTCGCGGTTCTGCTGCGGCCGATTATTTCGCGCCTGCTGCAGATCCCCGCCCTGCTGGCCATTCTGCTCCGGACCCTTATTGTTGCGCTTCTTGTTGCCCCGCTGGTTCCCATTGCGTCGCTGACGTTGCTGGCCATCCTGAGGCTCAGCCGGCGTCTCGGCAACCGGCTGGACGACGGGTACTGTCGGAGTTGCCACGACCACCTCAGGTGCGACAGGAGCCTCTTGAACAATGGCAGGAGCGGTTTCCGGAACGTCCGCCGGGCTGGTGCCGTTCGATCCGGCAGCGTCTTCGTCTACCTTGCGACGAGCGCGAACAGTGCGAGTCCTGCGGACCGGTTTCTCGGCGACTGCCTCAGTCGTCTTCTCTTGGGTTAGGGTGTCTTCGAGAGTCAAGCGAATACCTCCGAAAGGTTTTCAGATACGCCGGTCCAGCAGAACGCAACTTGTAAAGAGGGACAGATAATCTAGGGGGTTGCAAGGGAGGCAATGTCGCACACCAAGCGCATCACGTACCATCCTTTGAGAGGGCTCGCACATTTCATAACCAGGTGGATCCAGGTGAACTCGTCAGCGCATGCCGGTTGGGCAGGTCCTCACCACAAATACCACTCCGCCGTGTGGGCAGATGGAGTTCCTAGCTTGAGACCTTGGAGGAAGCGAACGTGTCACCTGAAGAGACTGTAGTAGAGAAAGGTGACATGACGAGCAGGGGTTTTTCGAGACTCGCCATTCGATGCACGAAGAATACCACTCAAGCCGTTTGGCGTCAACGTAAATGGCCACAAGTTTCCCCGCATCCCGGCACGCCAGCCCAGAGTGACTGACTAGTGCTTCGTGGCCGCGGCTAGGTTTTCCAACTTACGAGTGAAATGTGTCGAACGAATATAGCGCACTGTGCCGCTCACAGCCCTCATCACCAGCGTATGAGTTGTTGCGCCGCCTGGTACATACTTCACGCCATCAAGCAATTCGCCGTCAGTAATGCCCGTTGCCGCGAAGAAGACGTCGTCACCTCCAACGAGATCATCAATCGTAAAAACCCTCGTTAGGTCGATGCCGTTCTGCTGGGCCAACTCGCGCTCATGCTCATTCCGTGGCCATAGACGGCACTGCATATCGCCTCCCGAACACTTAAGGGCGGCTGCCGTAATCACTGCCTCGGGTGAGCCGCCGATCCCCAGGAGCAGGTCGACGCCTGTCCCCTCCATCGAGGTCATCAAGGCTCCCGCGACATCACCATCGGTTATCAGCTTGATTCGCGATCCTGCCGCGCGCGTCTCCCGTATGATCTCTTCGTGCCTGGGGCGATCCAGCATCACGACCGTAAGATCCTCCACCTTCATTCCCTTGGCATCGGCGATCCTGATCAGGTTTTCCGTTACTGACCTGGTGATATCAATCCGCCCCGCCGCGGACGGCCCGACCGCGATCTTCTCCATGTACGCGATGTCTTGCCAACCGTAGAACGCACCTCGCTCGGCGACAGCGATAACACAAAGTGCGTTCGGCTGCCCTTGGGCCAGCAAGCGTGTACCTTCCACGGGGTCGACCGCGATATCGACCCTCGGCGCATCAGCACAACCCAACCGCTCGCCTACGTACAGCATCGGCGCCTCGTCCTTTTCTCCTTCGCCGATTACGACCGTGGCGTCCATGTCGATCGTATTGAGAAGCTGGCGCATGGCGTCGACAGCGGCCTGATCGGCTGTCTCCTTATCGCCACGACCCATCCAGCGGGCCGACATGAGCGCCGCCGCTTCCGTGCATCGCGCGAGTTCTAATGAAATATTTCTGCTGATGTCCGGGTTGTCCATCGAGACATTTCCTTGCGTTATTGACCAACACGAGCGGGTGCTGCCGCAATCCATCTTGCGGCCTCGTCAGGAAGTTCGTACGACGAGCCGACGACGACATGACAGGGTGGCAGTGACTGGATGAATGATGACCCGTACCGTTTCGAAACGGCTCTCTTGTCGAGGATAGCGCACACGCCGCGATCTTCCGCACTCCGGATCAACCTCCCAAATCCCTGCTTGAACTTGAGCACGGCAAGCGGCAGCGACAATTCCATAAACGGCTGATCGTACAGCTCGCTCCGAGCCTCGAAGATGGGATCGGACGGTACGGAGAATGGGAACTTCGTGATGATCACCATGCTAAGGGCGTCTCCGACCACGTCCACGCCTTCCCAAAACGACGACGTGCCAAAGACAACCATCCCCTCCTCGGTCCGCAGGCGCTCGATGAGATTCCGGGAACTTCCATCAACGCCCTGGCCGAGCACAATGATGTTATGACTCTCCAGTGGTTCCTTGAGGGCGTTCCGCGCGTCACGTAAGGCTCTATGGCTGGTGAACAGGACCAGTGCCCGTCCTTGCGTTCCAATGAGCGCCTCGCCGAGAACATCATGAAGCACGCTCGTGTAGTTGGGATGATTCGGCTCAGGCATATCCTCGGGAACATACACCAGGGTAGTGTTTTCGTGATCGAATGGCGAGCCGAGATCAAGTGTCGTGGCGTCGAGCAGGCCGAGATGCTCTGCGATGAACGAGAACGACCCGTCGATAGTCAAGGTCGCAGAAGTCAACACAACGGTGCGGAGACTCGCATAGACATACTGGTTCAGGAGAACGCTGACATCGAGCGGCGCGCCGTTCAGCGAGATCAACCCTAACTGTCCGGACCGCTGGACCCAATACACCCTGGTGGGGTCGAGCTCGCCGAGACACTCGTGCAGCTGGCGCATTACGTCGCTGAGCTGATCAACACCTGTCATGAGCTCCACAACCGCATCATCCCGCTGCTGGACCAGTGGGTGCGTGTCGTCATTGGGAAGGGACACCTCGTCCATGACCTGCAAGAACCAGGCTCCCGCCTCCTGGATCTTCCTCAGGAGGTGCTCGAGCTCTTCCCAGATGAGTGCTGCCTGAACGAACGAGCCGCTGTCTCGCATCTGTTCTGTAATGCGCTGCGACTGGGCATAACCGGCGCCGCCACCGAATCGTGGCTTGCCTACCAACTGTGACAGTCGACTGAACAGCTCGCCCGTCAGCGAGTTGATCTGCGTGGCGGAGTGCACGGCTTCGTCCGCCAGGGATCGGGCCTTGTCCGAATGTTTGATTGCAGTACTGTCCTTCAACCTGGTCAGGACTGCGGCGGCGATGGGAATCGCCCCGCCCTGAACTGCACCGTCCGACCGTGCGAGCGCCTTCACTGCATCGTCGACAGCAGGACGATCCACCACAAAACTGAGCTGCCTTGTTGCTTCATCCTCGAGGTGATGCGCCTCGTCGATGACAAGCCGCTCGAAGCTGGGGAGGACCCGTCCTTCCGCCGCGTTGGAGAGGACCAGCGAATGATTGGCAATCACGATGTGCGCGTGCAGGGCATTGTAACGAGCTCGGTGAAAGAAACACTGGTTGCTGCCTGCATATGGGCAGCGGCCCACGGTACACCGGCCCCGTTCCGACGCAAACTTCCTCCAGTGACGCTCTTCTTCTGTGGTTAGACGCAGCTCTGCCCGATCCCCGGTACTGGTTTGGCCGAGCCAAAGAAGGATCTTGGCGCGCAGGGAGGCGTCATGCTCGTCCTCCACGGGGTCATTGCTGTGCGCGAACCACTGTTTGAGGCAGAGATAGTTCTGCCGTCCCTTCATGACCGCGACATGCAGCTCTTCATTGATCCCCGCTTCTACAAGGGCGGTATGAACGTCCGGAAGGTCCTTCCGATAGAGCTGATCCTGAAGTGCGATCGTGGCAGTACTCACCACCACCCGCTCACCGCGCGAAATGGCAAACATGGCGGCGGGCAGCAGGTACGCCAGGCTCTTGCCTGTCCCAGTCCCGGCCTCGACGAGTAACTGCTGTTCGCTGTTCAGCGAGCCTGCGACCGCCTTGGCCATCGTCACTTGAGTCGGCCTGGGTTCGTATTTCTCGAGGACCCGCGAGAGAGGACCATCCCTGCCTAGAAGTCGTTCAAGGCGCTCGATATCAACTGGTTCGGAGGAACCAGTCGGGCGCAGAGGTTCTGGACGGTCCCGGGAAACAAGAAACTGCAACTCAAGCGGCACCGTCGGAGGACGATCCGCCATGAACAAGGGTGCTTCCCGTCGCTCTCGTGCAGCATTCTGGAAAAATGGAGCTTCGGGCCAGCCTGCGGTCCTCGCGAGCGTTGCAACCTGGCTCAGGGTAGACGGATCGTAATCATCGATCCTGTCCAGGAGAGCCTTGAACACATGCATTGCCGCGAGTGCATCGTGTAGCGCCCGATGCTTGTCCTCCCCGCTGATCTCATGCCCCAGGTGGCCAGCAATTGTTCCCAACTGATAATTCGGCAGATCGGGGAGCAGGGCCGACGCCAGCCGGTACGTATCGATCGTCCGGTTCGCAGGCTTCAGTCCAGCACTCGCGAGCAGGGCGAGATCGTGCCCGACACTCTGTCCCACAATTGGGCGCGACCCGATTTGCTCACGGAGCTCGTCCGCGACCTCGGCGAAGGATGGGCTTGTCCCCAGATCCTCCGCGGTGATACCTGTCAGTTGAAGTATGTCGCGCGATACCTGCTGTTTGGGCCTAATCGTGCGGCAGTACCGGGAAACTTCGAGATCACGCGTGAAGACCACGAGTCCGATTTCAATAACCTCGTCGGTCTGTGGGTTCAACCCTGTTGCTTCGACATCGATGGCCACATATTCAAGCCCATCGGCGGCACCTGTAAGAGAATCGGGCACGATAACGGTACTTTCCAGGCTGAGCCAACTCAGCGGTCCACGAAGTTCTGAGTCCTGCGCTACAACTGCCCGGTAGCTATGGCATCGGCAGAGCGGGTCGCTGTTAACAGCAACTGGGCGAAGCCCTTTGCCAGTGGGGAGATATTGATATATTCGTCTACCCGGTGCACGTTTCCCCCGGTAGTGAGGCCGATACAGATAGCGGGGATACCCCTACTGATGGGAATGTTGGCGTCGGTGCTGGAAGTATCGTAGGCGACATCGAATCCCAGCTCCCGGAGAACGGATGTAGCGACTGGGACCAGGCCTCTGTCGGCAGGAAGCTCGCCGGCAGGGCGATTACCGACCACCTCAACGTCCACATCTATCCCATCGGGTGCTGGCGTTGCAAGCACACGTTCGACTTCTGAAACCAGGCCGGCCAACGCCTCTGCGCTCGTCGATCTCATATCGAGGACGGCTACCGCTTCCGGAGCGATCGTGTTGACGCTGATGCCGCCCTGAAAAATGCCCGCATTGAAGGAGGTCTTGGGATCGTCGGTCAAGGGAATAGCATCCAATCGAGCTATGATCCTCGCCAAATGATGGATCGCACTCGGAAGCCCGGCCTGTCCCCAGCTGTGACCCCCAGGACCGGTGACGGTAACCCGTAGGCGGCGGCTGCCGACCGCCCGGTGGGTAATGCGGCCGAGCGAATGCCCCTCGACCGCAATCGCACCACCGAGGTTAGGAAGGGCGTCGACCACCGCACGCATCCCGCGGAGGTCGCCGAGCCCCTCCTCTCCCACATTGCCGGTGACAACAATATCGACGGCAGGCACAATGCCGAGATCCCTCAGAGCCCGGCCCACCATGGCGACTGAGGCGACACTGACCGTATTGTCACCGACGCCCGGGCCGTGCAAAACATCACCCTCCCTGGTCACTGTCAGGTTCACATTGCTCGGGAAGACCGTATCGATGTGGCCGGCGAGCAACAGGCAAAGCGAGGAATCCATCCCGGCAATACGCCCAGTGACATTATGGAGTTCATCTTCGGTCACATCCTCGTATCCGAGTTGCTCCAATTCCTCCCGAACCGCAGCTGCGCGGAGCGCTTCGTCGTTCGTTGGTGCAGGCACTTCGCTGAGACGAATCGTGAGCTCGACGATGGGCTCTACGTACGTTTCGGCGACGTTCAGGACGTCCGGTAACGGCGGTGACTGCGTCGATGGCACGTGCGTTCTCCTGTGGAAATTGGGGCGGATAGCGCCAGCATCGCGCTCCCGGAAGTATACCGGAGATTTCCCGTTATCTTGGTCAATCTCGCTCGCTCGCAGCCTGACACCATGAGTCGTAAGGACGATGAGCTGGCGATTCTCCGGAACCAGATCAGCGGCTCCGGTTGAGGCAGCGCGAGCGGCATTATCTCGCGCACTCACAGCATAAATGGCACAATGAAGAGGTGAGAGTGCGTACGGGCAGCTGCCCGGTATGAAGGAGCAACTTGATGGCATATCACCGGTACGACGCGGTCATCGTCGGAGCTGGCGGCGCGGGGTTAATGGCTGCGATTCAGCTCGCCGGGAAAGCCAACATTGCCGTCGTGAGCAAGCTCTACCCGACTCGCTCACATACTGGCGCGGCGCAAGGTGGCATCAGCGCCGCCCTTGGGAACACGGAAGAAGACCATTGGGAATGGCACATGTACGACACGGTCAAGGGGGGCGACTACCTCGTTGACCAGGATGCCGCCGAGGTTCTCACCCGAGAAGCGATCGAAGCCGTTCTCGAGCTCGAGCACATGGGCTTGCCCTTCAACCGGACGCCCGACGGAAGGATCGACCAGCGCCGGTTTGGTGGCCATAGCCGTAACTTCGGAGAGGGGCCCGTCCGCCGCGCGTGTTATGCGGCGGACCGCACCGGCCACATGATCATCCAGACCCTGTACCAGCAGGGGATCAAGCACAACGTCAATTTTTTCGACGAGCACCACCTGGTGGACGTTATCTTCGCCGCCGATGGCACGTGCTGCGGTGTGGTGACCTATCAAATCAAGACTGGCGAACTACATACTATTCACGCAAAGACGGTCCTTATTGCAAGTGGTGGTTTTGGCCGTGTCTTCAAGGTGACGTCAAACGCCATGGCGGGAACTGGTGACGGCGTCGCCATTCCGTTCCGCCATGGCATTCCTCTGATGGACATGGAGATGTACCAGTTCCATCCGACGGGCCTTTACAAGCTGGGCATCCTCCTGTCGGAAGCGGCCCGCGGCGAGGGAGGCGTTGTCCGGAACAGCGAGGGCGAGGCATTTGCCGCTCGCTATGCACCGACGATGAAAGACCTTGCCCCTCGCGATATGATGTCCCGCTTCATTCACCAGGAAATCAGGGAGGGACGTGGCATCGATGGCAAGGACTACGTCCTGCTCGACGTTTCGCACCTGCCGCCCGAGGTTATCGACGAGAAACTCCCTGACATTACCGACTTCGCTCGCGTCTATCTGGGCGTCGAGCCGAAGGAGGAGGGCGTGCCTATCCAGCCCACGGCTCACTATGCGATGGGCGGGTTGCCCACGAACATTGAAGGCCAGGTAATCCGGGACCCCGCGGGAACCGCTGTTCCTGGTCTCTACTCCGCCGGAGAATCGGCATGCGTTTCTGTCCATGGTGCGAACCGGCTGGGGACGAACTCACTTGTCGATCTCGTCGTCTTCGGTCGTCGCGCCGGAAAACGCATGTACGAGGAGATTCAAAACGTCAACTGGGCAGAACTCCCTCCGAACCCGGAGGACAATGCACGCTCAGATATCGACACGTTGCTGAACCGGCAGAGTGGGGAGCGGATCGCCGATATCCGTTCCGAGATGCAGGAAGTCATGATGGACAAGGTGTCCGTCGTCAGAAACGAAATCGGCATGCAAGAGGCGCAAGCGAGGATTTCCGAGCTCAAGAGCGCATATGCCAATGCAGCGATCATGGATCGCGGACGCATCTACAACATGGACCTGCTTGAAGCGCTGGAACTGGGTAACATGCTCGACTGCGCGGAGACTATTATCGAGGGTGCGCTTGCCCGAAAAGAGAGCCGTGGTGCTCACTATCGGGATGACTACGAGGCTCGGGATGACCAGAATTGGCTGGCCCACTCGATGGTCTACCGGAACGATGACGGCTCCTTGCGGTCCGAAAAGAAACCCGTGGTCATCACGACCATGCAACCGAAAGAGCGCAAATACTAGATTGCTCCACACTCATTTTGGATCTCGATTTTGATCAGCAGAGAAAGGCGTCTCCATGGAGGTCACCCTTCGAATCAAGCGGTTCAACCCTGAAACCGACACCAAGGCCCATTTCGAGGAATACAAGGTAGAGGTGGAAGGCACCGACCGGGTACTGGATGCGCTCAACTACATACGGTGGTATCATGACGGCACGCTCGCCTATCGTCGTTCCTGTGCGCACGGGATCTGTGGCTCGGACGCCATGCGGATAAATGGCCGCAACCGTCTCGCATGCAAGGTCCTCATGCAGGATCTTGGGAAGCGGGTCACGCTCGAGCCCCTAATCGGCTTCAAGGTCGAGAAGGATCTCCTGGTCGATATGGACCAGTTTTTCGACTCCTACAAGTCCGTAAAGCCATACCTCATCGCCGAGGACTCTCCGACAGCGAGAGAACGTCTACAGTCACCTGCTGAGCGCCACCGGTTCGACGATACGACAAAGTGCATTCTCTGCGCGGCATGCACGACTGCTTGCCCGATTACCTGGACCAACGACGAGTTCGTCGGTCCTGCTGCCATCGTGAACGCGCACAGGTTCATCTTCGACAGCAGGGATCAAGGCACTGCTGAGCGGTTGCAGATCCTGAACAAGGGGTCCGGCGTGTGGCGATGCCGAACTGTCTTCAATTGCACGGATGCTTGCCCGCGTGACATTAAGGTCACCGAAGCGATTGAGCAGGTGAAGCGCGCCTTGATCACCGGCGAAGTTCGGTACACGGACGCCTAACGAAAGTCCTGATACGATGTGGAATGATCTGACATCGGTTCCGGACTCAGGGGAGGTCCTGAACATCCCTTCGCTTGCTGCGGCGTCCGTGTTTGCATTGGTATTTATTATCGCGGCGTTCTATTCCGCGCGGCCGCGAGCCAAGCCACTCGGGGAACGCTATTCGCGGAGATTCATCCAGCGGGCGTCAACGCTTCTCGGGTGGATCTCCGGGTTTGGGCTCTTCCTGATCATTATCAGGTACTTGCAGATCAATCCCCTGAGCCTTGGGCTCCCAATCTGGACACTCCTGACAGTCCTGGGGCTGCTTCTAGCGATCATCATGGTTGCCATCCGAGCACCTTCGGATGAAGAAGCAAGGCGCCGCAACCGGGCAACTCACCGCCGTACGCGGCGTCCAGCTCGACGGGCACGACGGTAGCGAGATACGCGTCGGGGACCGGGAGGATAATCGCAGAAGGGGCGATCCAAATGGACCGCCCCTTCCCCTTATTCAAAAAGAGAGCCGTGCACCCTCTTTCGACCGCGACCTTCCAGCTTGCCACCGTCCGTGAGCTCCCACCAGGAAACCCCACATCACCCGAGGAGTGCCGCTTATGGCTGCTGTCTTCCGACCCTGACCAGGTTCACAGTTCCCCGCCGTGCGGGACCCAGTGTTCAACACCCCGTGACGATACAGTCCTGAAAAGCCGGACCTAGAGAGGGAATTCAACCCCGCTGTGGCGGATTGCGGGTGCAGGGCACCGCCAGTTCCCCATCTAGCACGACCGTCTCTAATTATAACCCGTTCGGGCCCTAGGTCCAACCCAACCCTAACGCGGGTTCTATTCTTCCGGGGGTAGCGCACTGTCCGCCGGCCACTCAATGGGCCGAGGACCGGCGTCACCGAGCTGAGGCTGCTCTGACAGTCGGTTGCAAACCTGCACAGACAGATTGTCCGTCACCCGAATCTGACACGACAGGCGAGTCGTATCCTGGCGGTTCGTTAGCCGGTCCAGGCGACCTTCTTCTGCATCGGTGATATCCGTCGGTTGGCCCTCAAGGACCTCTACACGGCACGTGGCACAACGTGCATTGCCACCGCACCTGTGCAGGATATCAATCCCGCCGTCCTCGAGGCCGAGCACGAGCCGTCGCCCTTCGGCTACTTCTACGGAGCCGATACCGTCGACGTCAACAGTCCACATTTTGGCTTCAGGCATGATAGTGATGTCCCTGGGTGATTCGCATGCGGTAGATGTCTGCCAGCTCCTTGGCGTGCGGCCCGGTAAAATGTAGGCTCCCGATATACCCGCTCTCAATACTGCCCGTGACAAACCTGTAGCGAACGCCCCTCTCCTCGATTTGCCGTGACGAAAGAAAGATATCCTCCGCTACTTGAGCGAAGACGGCAAACGCCAACTCGTCGGCCTCCCAAACGTCCTCTACCGGATGCTCTACCCAGAGATTGAAGTTCACCGAGTTCTTCTCGATCTCCGGACTGCCAATAAGGTGCATGCCCTCGGAGGTCTGGATCACGGACGTCATTGATGTCCCGAATTGCCTGTGGTGGGTCGCATCCGAAGCCCAGCCCTCCCCGAACCGTTCGAGCAACAGGGCAAGGAGCTCCTCATAGACGCTTGCAGGGAGTGTCTGACCCTTCTCTGGCATGTCTCACTCCTTCTCCCGTCATTCTTAACGCACCAGTGTATTCTGGCGCGGTTACACATCCATGATCCCGTATACTGTCGCTATTGGCCATTGGCGACCAATTCAGCGTTGGAGCAACGTACCATGCCGTCTCTTCTCGATACGATCTTTCGCCGGAAAGCTGACGACCCGGCGATACCGAACTGTCCGGACCATCACACTGAGATGCGTCTGCGCGGCAAGCTCGGGCGTCCATCCCGGTTCGCTGACCAAACTGAAGAAGAGTACACGCTGATCTACTTCTGCCCCGTCGAAGGCTGCAACCACACCGACACGCGCACGCACCGCCGCACACAAATCCCGGTCCCGGGCGCGGCTCCTGACCGGCCACTTTTCTCCCGAACTCGCGACCCAAAGTAGAGACGCAAGTTACATGTTTTCCAGCTGATAGCTGCCACGATATCCGTCGGCAGGTGCTTCTGACATCCCGAAGAACACCAACTGCATCACGCGAGCGTTACGCTGAACCCGGAATCCGCCCGAGTTGGCTACCACGAGCAACGACGTCGATCGTCCGTTATATCCGGCGTCCCAGACTGCAGTATGGATTGTGACGCCACATCGATTGAGGCTGGAACGCGGTCTGCCCAACGCCATAAGACTGTCAGGAATATCCACCACCTCGTTATAGAGGATGTGGTAGGACCCGGGTGCCAAGGTGAGCCATCCGCCTTCGTCGAACGGGAGTCTCTCGAGATCAGGGAGTACTCTGTCCTCGGAGGTGACACCGATCGCGCCGCCATCGGAATGGCGGCTCACTTCCCGAAGCGTGACATCGAATCCGTTGGGCTGCAGTTGTCCGTCCAGATCCACGTACTCCCGTAACAAGGGGCGATCCGGGTCTTCGATAAGCACCTTCAGCTGCTCCCGGCTGAGCACTCCTCCTGATGTTGACAAGCCCACTACTCTCTCCTGCATCCTGCGTACACTACCTTTCGAGCCGCCTTCGCGGTACCATGTTCCAGCTTATCGTATCGCTTCCTTATCCAATGAGACAGCCTGTGTCAGACCGGAGAGCCCACGCCTTCAGTACACTGCGCTTCCGGGACTTTCGGCTTCTCTGGTTCGCTGACAGCGTCTCGATTCTCGGCACCCAAATCCAGCGCATAGCCATTACTTGGCATGTCTTCGAACTGACGGGGGACCCGTTTCAACTGGGCCTTCTGGGTCTGTTTCGGTTTGTGCCCGTGTTGGTCTTCGGTCTCCTGGGCGGTGTCATCGCCGATCATCGAGATCGCCGCATGGTGTTGATCTTCACCCACCTGGCGCTCCTGGCATCCACGGGTACACTCGCTGCCGCGACCCTGGCCGGTGAGGTCAGCGTCGGGCTCATCTACAGCATCACCTTCATCTCCTCCACCTTCAATGCGATGGCAGGACCGGCCCGTCAGGCCCTGATCCCAAATCTTGTCCCCAGATCTTCCCTTGCCGGTGCTGCAACGATGGCCAATCTCTCTATGCAGGCGGCGATGGTTGCTGGTCCCGCGATCGGGGGAGTGATTATTGCCCAAACGAGTCTTGCCCTCGCATACATGCTCGATGCGGCTAGTTTCATCGCCGTCATTGCCGCCGCTCTGCTTATCCGCACTCGTCAGGCACGGGTCCCGATCACCGAACGCGGCCTTTCTGCTATCAAGGCCGGTTTTGTCCTTCTTTGGCACACCCCTATCTTGCTGGCAGTGATGTCGCTCGATTTCATTGCCACGTTCTTCGGCGCGATCACCAACCTGATGCCGATTTTTGCGGGGGAGATTCTGGGAGGTGGGGCGAACAGTCTTGGCCTGCTTCTTAGCGCGCCGGCAGCCGGGGCAATCCTTGGCAGTTTGGTATTCGGTCTCTTCACTATGCCGCAAAAACCCGGGTTCGGCATGGTGGCATGCGTGATTGCCTACGGCGCCTGTATCGTAGGCTTCGGCCTGACCAACAATATCTGGCTGGCCCTGCTCTTTCTCGCGGGCAGCGGCGCGGCGGATTCCATCTCGATGGCACTGCGCCATGCGATTCGCAATCTCATTACCCCGGACGCCTTCCGTGGCCGCATCGCCGCCGCTCATTCCGCCTTCGCTATGGGTGGCCCGCAGCTTGGGGAGTTCCGCGCCGGCGCCATGGCCAGCTGGATGGGGGCACCTGCGGCAGTTGCGATCGGCGGTGTGGGCACCATCCTGGGCACTATCGCCATGGTTCGCCTCGTGCCAACGATTCTGCGCTACCGATCAACTGAGGAGGCGCCGGTTGCCGAAGCAGCCAGCGCCTGATTCACGTAACTCTCTTTCGATTCCTTGGAAATCTATTGCGGTCTATCGCCTGTTAGCATTTCCCAGACGGCAACAGGCTTGTCCACGAGCAACACAACGAGATCGCCCCTGTTGGCTCGTTCGACACCCTGCTTTGCTGCCTCAAGCTCATCCAGGATCACATCAACCTCGTCGGACGGCTTTCCAGTCGACAGGACCGCCTCCTTCAACAGACCGGCGATCTCACCCCGCGCTCTTCCACGAGTATTGTTGTCCTCGCGAATGATGATCCGGTCAAAGGTCTTCCCCGCGAGCTCGCCGAATGCCCGCATATCGTCATTGGACCGATCCCCGGGGATGCTGATGACCCCCAAGGTGGCATCTGCCTCCATGCGCTTCACGAAATCGGCAATCGACTCCAGGCCCGCGACGTTGTGGCAGTAATCCATGACAATCCGCTTGTTCCCGTAGTCGAGAAGATTAAACCGCCCGGGTGTCTGGTAAAAGCTGCTGCTGAAGGTGCGGAGAGCAAGCCGGATGTAATCCAGCTGCACGTCTGCGGCGAGTGCAGCCGCAGCTGCCGCCATCGCGTTCTCGATGTTGACTCGTACACGGCCCTCATATGTTGCCGGGATCTGGCTCGCAAGCAGCAACGACGTCTCGCGACGACTTTCGTAGATGGTGATCATCTCCCCCTGGCGGGTCTGCTTGAGGAGCACCGCGCGCCCTCGTTGCCGGATGTGATCCCGGATCACGGGGTTCTCCTCATCCATGCTGAAAAAGATGATCTCGCCCCGTGCCGATCGCGTCATCTGCACTGTCCACTCGTTGTCAGCGTTGAGGACAGACGCACCGTCTCGCAGGACGCTGGCGGGGACTACTTCCTTTACCCGTGCAAGTCCGGCAAGGGTGTCAATGCCTTTCAGGCCAAGGTGATCGCCGGAGACGTTAGTTACCACGCCGATGTTGCAGCGGTCATAGCCAAGGCCTGACCGAAGAATTCCGCCACGTGCTGTCTCCAGGACGGCATAGTCGATCGTCGGGTTTTTGAGGACCATCCTGGCGCTCGTCGGGCCGCTCATGTCACCCGCCATGATCTGCGTCCCGTCTATGTTGATGCCGTCGGTGGTCGTAAGCCCAACCGTTTTTCCGGACGTCTTCATGATGTGCGCGATCATGCGAGAAGTTGTCGTCTTGCCGTTTGTGCCCGTCACGGCGACGATCGGCACGCGAGTCGGCTCCCCTTGAGGGAACATCATATCGACGACAGCCCGTCCGACATGGCGCGGGTGACCTTCAGTTGGATGTGTATGCATCCGGAAGCCCGGTCCGGCATTGACCTCACAGATGCCGCCGCCGTACTCCCTTACGGAACGCGAGATGTCTTGGGTGATGAGGTCGATGCCAGCGATGTCGAGCCCAACGACCATAGCCGCCTGGCGAGCTATCTCAATATTGTCGATATGGATATCGTCCGTGCGATCGATCGAGGTGCCGCCTGTGCTCATGTTCCCGGTCAGCTTGAGCTGGACGAACTCTCCGTCCTGAGCGACGGTCTCCAGCGTTCGCCCGTCACGCTCCAGCACTTCCATCGTCTGGGAATCGACGGTGATCCGCGTGAGGATTTTCTCATGACCGACACCGCGGCGGGGATCCTGATTCGCGAGAGCGATCAATTCCTGAACCGTATGCTCGCCATCGCCAATAACATGTGCGGGAACGCGTTCAGCCGCCGCTACCACCTCGTTGTTTACAACGAGAATTCGATAGTCCTTGCCGGGAATAAAGGTCTCAACGATGATCTGCCCACTTCGCGATTCCGCTTGTGCTGAGTCATAAAACTCGCGAACTTCACCCTCATCGCTGAGATTGACGAAGACTCCGCGTCCATGGTTTCCGTCCAGGGGTTTGATCACCACGGGATACCCCAGCCGAGCGGCGGCACTGACAGCCTGATCGGCCGATTGCACAATCTGCGACCGTGGCACCGGGATGCCGATCTCGTGCAGCAAGCGATTGGTGAGCTCCTTGTTGCTCGCAACCTGAACGGCAATATTGGCTGTCTCAGAAGTCACCGTCGCCCAAATACGGCGCTGATACTTGCCGTGCCCGAGCTGAACAAGGGATCGCCGGGAATCGAGCCGAAGCACAGGGATTCCCCGGCGGTGCGCCTCATGGACGATTGCTCCCGTCGAGGGGCCGTATGCGAACCGCTCGGCGAGCTTGATCACCTTTTCCTCGTGCTCATGCACGAAATCGAAATCGGGTTCGCTTCCATAAATGAGGTGGTTCAGCAGCCTGAGCGCGAGAGCACCGGCGGCAAGCCCCACATCCTCTTGCTCATACTGGAAGATGACGTTGTAGACGCCGCGCTCGCCGGCCTGGCGCGTCTTGCCGCGCGCCACCTCGGCGCCGGCGAGATTCTGGAGTTCCAACGCCACGTGCTCGAGCACGTGGCCCATCCACGTCCCTTCCCGCAGCCGTTGGAGGAACCCGCCGGGACGACCGAGCGAGCAGCCATGGTCATACAGGGACGGGATCAACTCGGTCAAATGCTCGTAAAAACCGGGAATCTTGTTGGTGGGCCGGTCCTCGAGTTCGCCTATATCGAGCACGTAGTGGATCACCGGCATCCGCGCCCAGATGTTTGGCCCACGGTAGACAGTGGTTCGCCGGATATTCAACACCGTGTATACCTCCGGGGCGCATCAACGGCCCTGTTTGATTGAGTTTCGCTGTGACGAATGTACTACAGCCTATATACACGAATGCCCCGCCAATTGTCCGGCGAGGCCTGAACTTCGCGCTTCACTGCCCGGATGTCAATACTATTCGCGAATCATCTTCCGCGACGTCATATCGAACTTCCTGCCGGGGCCCAAAACATGGAGCCGAACATCGCTGATGGTGATCTCCCCGTATCGCTTGACCTGGAAGATGTCGGAGACCATGTGTGAGCCATCCACAATAGTGACGCTGTGCCGGCCCACGACCTTCATGATTCCCGAGTCATCGATGACGAGTGCGGTGTCTTCGTCTATCCCAAGACCCAGCAAACCGGGATTGCCCGCGACGAGCGAGAGCAACCGACCAATTCGGTCGCGTTGCCGGAAGTGCTGATCGATAATGACGTTGGAGATGAGCCCGAAACCGGCGAACATCTGGGCCATGCGAAGCTTCGGCGTCGCACCGTTTGCCCCGAGAGCAACCATGTGGGCGGAGAGAATGGATGCGCCCGCGCTTGTGCCCGCCACGATAACCCCAGCGTTGTGGCGCTCCCGGACGAGCTGTTCGAATTCAGTACCACCGATGATGGCGGAGAGGCGCATCTGGTTCCCGCCTGTAAGGAAGATACCGGTGGCATCGGCAATCGCATCAAGACTCTCGCCGCCGTTCGCGTCTTCCCGGCTCCCGATATAGACAACCTCAGCGCTCTCCACGCCCATCCCGAGAAAGATCGCCTTGTATCGCAGACCAGCCGCTTCAATGGAAGACGCCGTCGGTACAATCGCGATGCGAGCCTTCTCGCCTCCAGCATGCTCGACGAACTCCGAGAGAATCACCTTGTTATCGAGCTTGTCCTCGGCGCCTCCGATCGGCATAAGGATGCCCCGCCGGTTGGAGACGCTGCCGGACTGCTCTTCGGAGCTGGCACTCAGAGTTTCAGAAGACATATATTTGCCTGGGTCCTGGGGTGAGCATCGCGCAACAGCGGTGAACCGAGATCAGCTAAGCACGCGATGGTGTGCGGTCAATTGCGAAGGACTGTACCGCGAGTGCCGGCGAAACGTCAACACAGTTGAGCCAATGCCTCCCGGTCCAAATCTCAATCGGAACCCCCCATTTCCTGTGCTACGGTAACCACAACACCGGATCAGCCACCTATCGGACCATGCCGCACTACCCTGGCTTGCCGGTGGTTACCTGAAAGTTTTTACGCTTGGCTATCGCGCTGAAGCGCTCGTTGGAAAGAGTTCATGGCACATCCCCTACTCGAACGTCTCGATGCCGGCGTCCTCCTCGGCGATGGTGCAATGGGCACAATGCTCTACGAAGCCGGGCACGAGCTGGACACATGTCTTGACGCCCTGAATCTCACACACCCAGCCACCATCGCCCTGGTGCACCGCAGCTACCTCAACGCGGGCGCGGACATCATCGAAACGAACACATTCGGGGCGAACAGATTCCGGTTGGAGCTGCACGGCCTGGCCGACAAGGTGAGGGACATCAACTTCCGTGGCGTGAAAATCGCCCGGGAGGAGCGCGAGATCAGCGGCAGACCGGTGCTCGTCGCTGGTTCCATCGGCCCCACAGGGAGAACGCTGGAGCCCTACGGTACCTTGCCAAAGGAAGAGGCACAGGAGGCGTTCGCCGAGCAGATCGGGGCGCTGCTGGAGGCAGGCGTCGACCTTCTCATGATCGAGACGATGGGCGACCTCAATGAAATGGATGCTGCCATTGCGGCAGCACGGGAGGCGTCTGACCTGCCGATCATCGCCCTGATGACCTTCGCCGAGGATGGCCTCACCCTGTCCGGTGCCAGCCCTGAACAGGTGATCCGCCACCTTGCGGAACAACGAGTCGACGTTGTCGGTGCCAACTGTTCTGTGGGTCCCCAACGGCTGCTGGGGGTGATTCGGCGGATGCACGAGGAACTCTCGAATACGGCTACTGCGGAAGATACCCCGCGGATAGCTGCAGTCCCGAATGCGGGTTGGCCCTCCCGCGTCGGTTCCCGGCTCATCTACCAGTCGTCGCCTGAGTACTTCGCCCAATTTGCCCAAGAGGCGATGATCGCTGGCGCCCGCCTCATTGGCGGTTGCTGTGGCACAACCGCGGCGCACACCAATGCCATGCGGCATGCCATTGACAGCGGCGAGGCCGATCACCGCCCTTCCCCTAACGGCCGAGCGTCCCAGAATTCCGGCCCGCAGGTAGCAGTGATCACGATTCCCGAAAGCGATGAGGACGATACGGAAGTCAAAAAAGCACTGGGGAAGAAATTTCTGAAGTGCGTGGAGATCGACCCACCGAAGGGTCTGAATCCGCAGAAGGCGCTGGACGGAGCCCGGATGCTGAAGGAAGCGGGCGTTGACGCGATCAACGTCGCCGACTCCCCGATGGCGCGCGTCCGGATGAGCGCGATGATGCTCTGCTACCTGATCCAACATCAGATCGGTATCGAAACAATTATTCATTTCACCACGCGAGACCGTTCCCTGATGGGACTCCAGTCAGAGCTGCTTGGCGCCCATGCCGCTGGCGTCCGGAACATCCTCGCGCTCACTGGCGATCCGCCCAGCCTCGGTGATTATCCTGATTCATCCGCTGTCTACGACGTCGACTCGATCGGCCTGATTCGGGTAATCAGGAGAATGAAACAGGGAGAGGACTCGTCCGGATCGTCCATCGGGCGGGCAGCCAACTTCACAATCGCCTGCGCGGTGGACCCGACAAAGCCGGATCTTGACGAAGAGGTCCGTCGGTTGCGGGAGAAGATCGACGCCGGCGCCGACTTCGTTATGACCCAGCCGATCTTCGATATGCGCGTCTGGACCAACTTCCTGGAACTCTACGGTGTAGACCGGCTTCCGGTACCTGTGATGATTGGCATCCTGCCACTGCAAAGCTCACGGCATGCCGAGTTTCTTCATAACGAAGTACCTGGCATCACCCTGACCGACGACGCGCGGGAACGGATGCGCAAGGCTGGTAACTCGGGCCGCAAGGAAGGGGTCAAGATGGCGCAGGAGTTACTCCATGAGTTGCGTCCCCATGCCGAGGGCGTCTATCTCATGCCTTCCTTCGGGCGTTACGAGGTCGCGGCGGAGGTCATCCAGGTGCTTGAGGACTGAGACAAATAACCCAGCGATTGGCTGGCAGCGAAGGAGCATGCTACAATCGCGCGGTGCCTGTTGATCTCGGGACAGAGACCATGTGCACTTCTCCCTGCAATATTAGACGCGTTCAGATCCATTACACGCTGTTTTGGTAATACACGAGGAACGTAGGAATATGGTTGCCCAACTAATTCGCTCCATCGAAGCGGAGCAGTTCAAGGAAGTTCCGCAGTTTAGCGCCGGTGACACGGTGCGCGTGCACGCGAAGGTTGTCGAGGGCAGCCGCGAGCGGATCCAGGTTTTCGAGGGCGTGGTGATTCGCCGTCGTGGCGGTGGTATCAACGAGAATTTCACTGTTCGCCGTATCGCCTCCCATAGCGTCGGCGTCGAGCGCACGTTCCTGATTCACTCCCCTCGTATCGACAGGATCGAGGTCACCCGCTTCGGCAAGGTTCGCCGCGCCAAGCTTTATTACCTGCGTGGGCTCACCGGTCGTGCCGCCCGTATTACCGAGCGCCGTCGCGACCTGACCGCTGCCGCCCGGAAGCAGTCCGAAAGAGCCGCGAGGCTTGAGGAAGAGCGGATTGCCGCCGAGCTCGCGGCCCGCGAAGCTGCAGCCGCGGAAGCAGAAGCGCAGGAGCCAGAGACCGAAGAGCTCGTTGACGACAAGGCGGCGGCTGATGAGGCCGCTCGCGCTGAGGAGCCAACCAACCCGGTCGAGGACGCTCCGCAGGGCGAGCCCACTGAGGACGAGCAGAAGTAGCACGGACAACCGGTAACTCGAGCGAATATCGGAAACGACCGAAGGCAGTCCAGTGCCTTCGGTCGTTTTGTTTCTGCCAGCAATCCCTGACCCATGCGTCACATCATTTACCAGGATACCTGCGATGATTCCCCCGGCTATCTCCAACACGCACGTCCTGACCCTTCTGCGGGAGAGATTAGGTCTCGACATCTCTGGAGTCGAAACACTTCGACCGGGAGCATGGTCGTCCGTATTTGCCTATGCTGAAGGTCACCGCCGATGGGTCATTCGGTTCAGTAATCATGGAGACGACTTCGACCGTGACGCTTACGCATTTCGATTCTGGTCACCCGACCTCCCTGTTCCTGAGGTGACACATCGAGGTTCCCTGGACGGGATCTCGTATGCGGTGTCGCAGCGCGTTCCCGGCGACGTCCTCGATAAGCTAGACAGAGCGGACTATGAACGGACACTACCGTCACTTCTTGGGACACTGAACGCCCTTCGGATAGCAGACGTCACCTCCTCAACTGGCTATGGAGGCTGGGATTCGTCCGGCAACGGAATGGCAACCTCGTGGCCCGGGCACTTGCGGGCGTCGCTGGAGGACTCTCCGGATCAACGCGGTGGAGGCTGGCGGCCGCGCCTGGAGCAATCACCGACTGGAGCCCATGCCTTTGATCGTGACGTGATTGTGCTCGAACGGATGCTCAAGGACATGCCCAATGTGCGACACGTGATTCATAGCGATCTCCTCAATTACAACGCCTTTGTGAGCGATCACCATCTCTCGGGCGTGATTGATTGGGGCTGTGCAATGTACGGCGACTTCCTGTACGAGCTCGCCTGGTTCGAATTTTGGTCTCCGTGGTATCCCAAATGGCAGGGAATAAGCGTGGCAACGGAGGCACACCGCTTCTTTGCCGACCTGGGCGTCGACCTCCATAACTTCCATGAGCGCCTTCTATGCTATCAACTTCACATCGGTCTCAGTCACCAAGCCTATAACGCGTCGATCGGAAGGTGGGATGACCTCGCGGATGTTACCCGCCACACCGTGCGCGTCGCTGATCGGGTTCGCTAAATGCTTGATATCGCACCCGAACTTTCGACCCTGACGTATGAGCTTGCGCTCCATTCAGAGGGGATCTTAGCGATTGCGGGCGTAGACGAGGTGGGACGAGGGGCCCTTGCGGGTCCTCTCGTCGCGGCGGCGGTTATCCTGCCGACCCCCGAGAGCCTGAGGCAGGATGTCGATTTCTGGCGAACCGTTCGTGATTCGAAAACGATCCCGGAGGCCAAAAGAGCGGCTATTGCGGAAGGAATTAAATCTCGTGTTCCCTCCTGGTCGACAGCTGATGTCGAGCCGGACGAACTTGACGAGCTCGGGCTAGGGCCATCGAACCGTATTGTCATGGAGCGGGCCGTTCTCGGTCTCGACATCGAGCCAGAAGTCCTCCTGATCGACGCCATGACGATCGAGAGCAGCACCTTGCAGATAGGGATTATCGACGGCGACGCTCTGAGCCTCTCTATCGCTGCGGCGTCAATTGTGGCCAAGGTCACGCGGGACGCTCTCATGGTCGACGCCTCCAGGACGTGGCCTGTCTATGGCTTCGCTCGCCACAAGGGTTACGGAGTCCGCTCCCATATTGCCGCCCTCCGACAGCATGGTCCTTGCGTCCTCCATCGCCGTTGCTTCGCGCCAGTGCGTTATGCCCAGGAGCTCGTCGATGCCCGCCAGGCGAAATAAAGACGCTATTGGTATCGCGGGTGAGCGACATGCGCGAATGATGCTCGAGGCGCATGGCTATCAATTCCTCGCGTCCAACTGGCACTGCAGTGCAGGGGAACTCGACCTCGTCATGCTCGACCGTGACCTTCTCGTCTTCGTCGAGGTCAAAACGCGACGAGGAGAGCGGGCTGGCCGTGCCGATGATGCCGTCTCACCGGCAAAAGCCCGCCGAATGCTTGCCACAGCGGAATGGTACTTTGGCGAACATCCGGAGCATCAGGATCGGACCTGGCGGTGCGACCTCGTTGCAATCACGATCGATCCGAAGATGGGTGCCGCGCAAGCCAACCATTATGAAAATGCCATCGTTACGGGTTAGAGACTGACGCTCCCGGCTCCTGCAATCGGATACCATATCCAGCGGTGCAACAGGTGGTAACGCCACTGCGACATCGCGAACACCCATCTGGAAGGAAGAACGATGCGCTCCCCATTTGAGCCGTCCGGGAACATGGCAAATTCGGCGTCGACCGACGAACATCGCGCCGACGCGCCAAAGAGCGTCGCCTGCGCCGTGCTGACGATCAGCGACACGCGCACGCGGGAAGACGACCGGAGCGGACAGCTTATTCGGCAGCACCTTGACTGGCGAGGTCACACCATCACCGCCTACGAGATCGTGCCGGACGACGGCTCAAGGATCACGGAGGTGCTGGAACGCTGGATTGCTGACGACAACATCCAGGCGATCGTGACCAATGGCGGAACCGGCATCGCTGGCCGCGATGTAACGTACGATGCGATTACGGGAGTGCTCGAAAAGCGGCTCGACGGGTTCGGTGAGATCTTCCGGATGCTTTCATTTGCGGAGATTGGCGCCGCCGCGATGCTCAGCCGGGCGGTCGCTGGTGTCTCCAACAACACCGCCATTTTTGCTACCCCCGGATCGTCCAATGCAGTGAGACTCGCGATGGAGAAGTTGATCGGCCCCGAACTCGCCCACGTTGTCCACGAGATAGCGAAGTAGCTCTCATCATCCGTCACCGTACAGGAGACCAATTTGGCACCACGTAAACCCCAGGTTCTCAAAGGCTTCCGTGATTACCTCCCCGAGCAGATGCTTCTGCGCCAGCAGGTAATGGGCTCCATCCGGGAGGTCTTCGAGCAACACGGCTTCGAGCCGCTGGACACCCCCGCGCTCGAATATATGGAGATTCTCACCGGCAAGGCGGGTGAGAACGAAAAACTCATGTATCACTTTACGGATCAGGGGGAACGGGAGGTGGGACTGCGCTACGACCTCACTGTCCCCTTGGCGCGCGTCGTCGCCATGCATCAAAACGACCTGGTGCTGCCATTTAAGCGCTACCACATTGCGCCCGTCTGGCGGGCCGAAAAGCCGCAACGGGGTCGCTTCCGGGAGTTCTGGCAGTGTGATGCCGACATTGTGGGCCCCGGATCGGCACTTGTGGATGCGGAGGCGATCAGTGTCCTCACCGATGCCCTACGCGCCATTGGCCTCGGTCACGCAGTCGTCGTCATCAACCATCGGAAGCTCCTTGAAGCCCTTGCATCAATGGCAGGTGTCTCTCCCCATCAGGCACCGACCATCTATCGCGCGATCGACAAACTGGATAAGGTCGGGCGCGACGGCGTTTTGTCGGAGTTGATGAGAGGTGCCGTGAGCGAGGAGGCTGCAAATCAGGTACTGGACGTGGTCACGACCAGCGGGACCAACGAGGAGTTGCTGGACCTCGCCCACGAGTACCTTCACGACTATCCTGACGGTGTCCAGGCAGTACGTGAACTACGCGAGCTCATCGATCACATCGCTCTGCTCGGTGTCCACAAGAATGCGTACAGGATCGATCTGGCCCTCGCGCGGGGGATAGATTATTACACTGGTCCTGTCTATGAGGCAGTTGTCGAGGAACTGCAGGTCGGATCTGTTGCCGGCGGGGGACGATATGATGGGCTCGTCGGAACGTTTCTCGGGCGCGACATCCCCGCCACAGGGATCTCCCTTGGCATAGAGCGGATCCTTGAGGTCATCCAAGAATTCGATTTGGTGCCACGGCGTCAATCTGTTGCCGATGTCTTTCTGGTTCACCGTGAGGAGACATTGGCCGACGCCTCTGCACTTGCCCGGGATCTCCGGGAAACAGGTATCCATGTTGACCAATCTGTATTGACGAAGAAAGGCATGGGTGATCAACTGAAGTACGCAGACCGGCGTGGCATCCCCTTCGCAGTCATCCAGGGACCTGATGAATTAGCTCGTGATGAAGTCGCGATCAAGAACCTCAGAACCGGCGAGCAGTCGATGGTCGCTCGACCGATGGTGGTGCAGGAACTCTCTCACCTCCTGAAGGCTTGATGCTTCGCACGCATGCGCCTGCCGCGCGACACGACAGAGGAATCCGACGAACATGACAGACGGACAGGATCGATCCGACTACCAGACCTACATGTGGGTCGTCGCGCACCCGGACGATGCCGAGTTCTCCTCATCAGGAACGATCACCAAGCTTTCCCGGGAGGGCAAGCGCATCGTCCTCATCCAGGTAACCTCCGGTGACCGCGGTACGGCTGATCGCTCGCAGACGCCGGAGACGCTGGGAGCGACCCGCGAGAAGGAGCAATTAGAGGCCGCCCGGCGTGAGGGTATTGATGAGGTGGTCTTCCTCCGCCAGGGCGATGGCCACATCGTCCCGGACATTGTTCTCCGGGAGAAAATCGTTAAGCAGATCCGCATCCACAAGCCTGACGTAGTGATTACGCATGACCCCTTCCGACCGTATGCCATGCATCCGGATCATCGGGGCGTCGGTCAAGCAACCCACGACTCCGTCTATCCCACCGCTCGCGATCATCTCTACTTCCCGGATCATCTGGCGGAAGGTATCGAGCCCCACAAGACGGCAGAGATCTGGTACTTCGGATCGGAGGCGCCTGATGTCTTTGTCGATATCACGGACACCTTCGAGAATAAGATCGAGGCACTGAAGGCACACGTTTCACAGGTCGGCGATGGTGCCACGCTTGACGAGCGGCTTAGGGAACGATCCCGGGAACTCGCCAAGGATCAGCCTTTCGAGCTCGCGGAAGCCTTTAAGTCCGTGAAGATGAACCGTTAGCGGCCGGTAAATGTCACACGACTCCCTGAAACGCCGTGCGGTCCGGGCCGGAGTCGCAGCATTCGGCTGCGACTGGCTGGTCGATGGTTGGGCTATTGCTCCTGGACGGATTGAGCTTATCGGCAACCACATCGATTACAACGGCGGGCCGGTCCTTGCAGCAGCCATCGATCGGGTTGTCGTGGTGGGGAGCGGCAATCTCAACGCTCCGCGCGACATCTGTATGGTCGCCGCGGACGTGAATGGCCAGAGGCACACGTTCGATGCCCTCACGCTTGGTGACTGGCGTGCCGGGGAAGGAGACAGCGGGCCGGTCGTCTATCTCAAGGGGGTCGTTGCAGCACTGATCGCCCGCGGTATCCCTTTCCGGGCAGGAGTAGGGCTCGCGATAAGCGGAGACGTCCCTCGAGGCTTCGGCATGAGCTCCTCGGCCGCCCTTTGCATCGCAACGCTTCTCGCGCTGACCGTTGATGAAATCGAGCCTCTCGACATGGTGGCGATCGCCCGCGAAGCGGAGCATCGCGCCGGCTCCCCAGTGGGCGCCATGGACCAGTCTGCCTCTGTTGCCGGAGAGGTTATCCGGTTCGATGGTCGCGATAATTCGTTCTCCCGCCTCAGTCCCAGCCTGGGCGACCTCGTTTTTGCGGTTGCCAGCTCCGGTGTCGGTCGATCCTTGCGAACATCCTCCTATGGTGCTCGGGTCCGTGAAACAGAAGAGGCACGACAAATATTGGCTGACGCATACGACCTTGATCTTCCCCACCTCAGCGCCCTTACCCCTCACTGGGACAATGTCATGCCGACCATCCACAGCCATTTGAACCAAACGCTCTTGAAGCGAGTTCGACATGTCGTTTCCGAGACGCGCCGCGTTGGCAAAGCCGAGACCGCAATGCGCGCAGGGGACTGGAGTCGATTCGGCCGGCTCATGAACGCATCGGGGGAAAGCTCCGCCAGAGACTACGAGATCAGTCATTCAAGGGTCGAAGCATTGGTCCACCTCCTGCGCGAACAGGAAGGCGTCTTGGGAGCGAGGATGATGGGAGGAGGGGAAGGCGGGCCCGCGCTCGCGCTCCTCCACAAGGATGCAGTGAGCTCAGTCAGCAACAGGCTTGAGCGTGAGTTCTACAACTCTCGAAAAATGGCGACCGATACAACAGTCCTGCAGCGGTGCGTATTCGGACCAGGCGCACATCGGGAAGATGCCTGAACGGTTTTAGGAGGGGACGAACAGCCAACCGCTTTATCCCTCCGTTGCCCCGTGCTAGTAGCCGTGCTCCAGATCTACCAGGTTCAGGAGGTCCTCGCCGGCACAATACCGGCGGATGTTCTCCATCGCCAGTTCTGCCACGCGTTCATCCGCTTTGGGAGAGCCGCCAGATGTGTGGCTTGTGATTAGCACATTCGGCATGCTCCAGAGGGGAGAGTCGACGGGGAGCGGCTCGGGATCAGTGACATCCAGTCCCGCGCCCCCGAGATGCCCGTTCACCAACGCCTCGATGAGCGCCTCCTGATCGACAGTGCCGCCGCGGCCGACGTTGAAGAAGTAGGCTCCCCTCTTCATTCTCCCGATCATCTCTGACGAGAAGAGCTTCGCCGTGCCGGGCGTCATCGGCAAGCTGCTGACCACGTGGTCCACATTCGGCAGGATGTCTCCCAGTTCTCCAAAACCAACAACCCAATCAAATCCGTTCAACACTTGAGGAGTTCGTCGCGCACCAATGATCGTGCATCCGAAGGGACGCAAGCGCTCCGCCGTCGCCTTCCCGATGGCGCCCGTGCCGAGCAACAGGACTGTCTGGCCTGTGAGCTCGAAGAATGTCGGCTCAGGGTCGAAGG
>DASYWM010000068.1:0-11643 GCA_035936075.1 Thermomicrobiales bacterium | reverse complement strand
GTCATGAACCGTGGTCCTGCATCGTCAATCGACATCCAAGGGTTGCCATACAAGGAGCCCCTCTGCTCAGGCCAACTCTGTGCCGCCATGATCTTGCAAGATGGGAATGGGCAAACACCTTTGGATGAACCAGCAAGATGTGTTACCGAAAGATGTATCGTCGGTGATCCCCCGAAGAACTTCTACAACGTCCTCAGTGCCTCGCCCATTCGCCCCACAGCCTGTTCCATCAACGGGCGTGGCATGGCGAAGTTGAAGCGCACACACTTGCAGCCGACCTCACCACACGCGCCGCCATCGGTGATCGCAACACCCGCGTTCTCCCGGAAGAAGGTAGCAATATCCATCGGCACTGCCGTCTCGCTGAAGTCGAGCCAACTCAGGTAGGTGCCTTCCGGCATGCTGTAATCCACGTCCGGAAGTTCCTGCTCCACCAACTCAGCCAGCCGACGGCGGTTTCCGTCCAGATACGTGATGACGCTATTCAGCCACTCCTGGCCTAGGTTGTAGGCGGCGGTGCTCGCGATCACGCCCAGGGTCGAGGCGCCGTGCCCGGTCCAGGATGCCCCATTCGTCCAGATCTCGGCATCGGCATCATTGGAGATCACGATCTGCGCGCACTTGAGGCCCGCGAGATTCCACGCCTTCGACGCGGCAACCGCGGTGATTGTGTGGTTGGCGGTCACCTCGGAAACCGACGCATACGGAAGATGCCGGTGTCCTTCGTAAACCAACGGTGAATGGATCTCGTCCGAGAAGACTCGTCCGCCATGTTTCTCAACGATCTCGCTGATCGCGACCATCTCCTCCCGGGTAAGGACATGTCCGATGGGATTGTGGGGATTACAGACGATCAGCACCTCCCCGCCGGCGGCGAATGCAGCGTCGATGGCGTCGAGATCGTACTGCCAGGTATCGTCATCGCGGAGCATCGGCACCTGGATGATCTCGCGTTGCTGGTAACCGGGAACGAAAAGGAAGGGCATATAGGCTGGAGTCGGCACAATCACCTTGCCACCCTTGGGCGCATAGTGCTGCAGGGTCAACTCCAAACCCTTCAGCACGTCCGGCAGCGAATGAATCTGCTCCGGCTCGACATCCCAACCCGTGCTGCGCTCGTACCAGCCTGCGCAAGCCTTGGCTAGCCCCTCCTCCATTGCGTCCGGGAGGTAGCCGAAAAAGCCATTGTCGACCGTCTTGCGCAGCACCTCGACGACACACGGAGCAGTGCCGAAATCCATCTCGGCAATGAAGGCACCGATCACGTCGGGATAGGAAGTCCATTTCCTGCCAACAACACCCGTCAGATGCTCCAGAGTCAAGGTGTCGTAGTTGGATGTGCTCACCGTGCTCATGTCCTCGGGTTGTCTCCTTGCCTCATTGGAATCGTTGGAAAGAACTGTTCTGTACGGGACCGCCCTGATACGGGCCTGAATTCCACACAGTATCCACTACTTCGGTCTCATGAATGCTGCAAAGGCCGTGCGATGTCAGTGCGCACCTCATGCCGTGCTCAAGTCAAACCTCGTTGGGTCAGACCCCCTCGCGAGGAACATGGTGGTGTCGCATATGACAAGAAACCGATAATTGATCTACCATAAATGCACAGCACTGTAACTCAAACTTGTGGAGACGCAGCTCATGGAGCTCCTCGAACGAACTCCCTACCTCGAAGAAATGCAGGTTTGCCTCCAGCATGCGATTGGTGGTGAAGGGCGCTTGCTACTGGTGGGAGGCGAGGCAGGTGTCGGCAAAACCGTTCTTGTCGAGCGGTTTTGCCACCTCTCACGTCGAGTAGCGCGCGTCCTTGTTGGTGCGTGCGATCCCCTCTCGACGCCCCGTCCCCTCGCTCCTTTTCTCGATGTAGCGTCAGAACTTGGACCCGACGCCGAAGGTCTGTTTGCAGAGTGCGCCCCGCCTCATCAACTGTTTCGCGGTGTGCTGAATGCGCTGTCGAATTCGTCCCTGCCCACGGTCCTGGTGATCGAGGACGCCCACTGGGCAGATGAAGCGACGCTTGATGCACTTCGTTTCCTTGCACGGCGAATCCAGCCGCTTCGCTGTATGATCATCGTCACCTATCGGGATGACGAAGTGGGCTCCAGGCATCCGTTGCGCGTCCTCATGGGGGATATTGCAACCGGAGGGGCGGTCCGGAGATTGGTACTGCCCGTGCTCTCCGAGCAAGGCGTCGCCCGGATTGCCAAAGGCAGTCTCGTTGACCCGGCAGAGCTACATCGCCTCACTGGTGGAAACCCGTTCTATGTCACCGAGGTGCTCGCAATTCGCGAACCCGGCGTACCCCGCTCCGTGCGAGATGCGGTGCTGGCCCGCGCCTTCCGGCTTTCTGATCCCGCCCGGTCGGTACTCGATGCAGCAGCAGTAGCGGGCAGCACAATACCGTTGAGCTTGCTTGAACAGATCATTGACATTCGAACTGAATCTGTTGACGAATGTGTGGAGGCGGGCATCCTCCGCATGCACGAGCAGACGTTGACCTTCCGCCATGAACTTGGCAGGGAGGCCATTGCCGATGCGGTTCCACCCAGTCAGCGTGCCGCGACACACGGACGTGTACTGGATGCTCTCCGCTCAAACTCCGTCACCTCAGGGGAATGGGCACAACTGGCGCATCATGCGGAAGCAGCTGGGGATCATGAAGCCGTCATTACGTATGCTCGTGCCGCCGCCGAACAAGCGTCTGCTCAACGAGCACACCGACAATCCGTTGCTCAATATGCACGGGCATTGCGGTGCGCAGATTCGCTCCCCCCTGGGCGTCACGCAGAGTTGTTGGGAGCCTTCGCGTACGAATGTTATCTCACTGACCAGCTTGCCTTGGGCATTGACGCGCTCCAGAAGGCGCTGGAAATCTGGCAACGTGAAGGAGAACAGGCCCAGGAAGGAGCAAGTCTGAGATGGCTCTCTCGTCTTTACTGGATAACGGGACAGAACGTTAAGGCAAAACAGGCAGCTGCAGATGCCATAGCAGTTCTTGAGCAAATACCTCCCACGTGTGACTTGGCGATGGCATACAGCAATCAGGCCCAGCTGCAAATGCTTGCACGCGATATGGACCGGGCGATCATCTGGGGCGGAAAGGCGATAGCCCTTGCAGAACAAATCGGTGACGTAGAGACGCTGATTCATGCGCTCAACAACGTCGGAACCGCGACACTTCTCTCCGGTAACGAACGGGGTCGTCCTCTTCTCGAACGCAGTCTGCATCTCGCGCTGGCTGAGGAACTTGAGGACCACGCCGCCAGGGCATATACCAACCTTGGGTCCAGCTATGGCGAGATCTACCAACTTGGCCGGGCCACGTCCTATCTTCGCGAAGGAATCACCTACTGCCTGGAGCGCGATCTCGACTCTCTGCGAATGTATATGACGTCATGGCTTGCGCTGGTCTCCTGCTATCAAGGACGCTGGGACGATTCTGTTGAGCTCGCTACGTCGGTACTCAACCAGCCCAATGTATCGACCGTCAGTCGGATCGTGGCTCTCACCACTCTTGGTCGAACGCACACGCGTCGCGGTGATCGAGATGTGTACCCGTTCCTTGAAGAGGCCTTGGCACTGGCGCTGCCAACAGGTGATCTCCAACGCATGGGCCCGGTGCGAGCTGCCCGGGCCGAAGCCGCATGGCTGGCAGGCGATCTGCAGGACGTCATAGTGGAAAGCCGCATGGGTTTCGAGCTTGCTCAGGAATGCCAGCATTCCTGGCTCGTGGGCGAGTTTGCAATGTGGAGGTGGCATGCCGGGGACCTGGATACGGTACCGGAAAACGCCGCCGAGCCGTTTGCGCGACAAATGCATGGGGATTGGCAGGGAGCGGCTGAGGCGTGGACCCGTCTGGGCTGCCCATACGAAGCTGCCCGAGCCCGTGCGTCCAGTGCGAGCCCGGCAGTGGTACGGCAGGCATTGTCTGACTTTCTTCAGCTCACCGCGCGGCCAGCCGCTGCGATCACCACACGCCGGCTGCGCGAGTTGGGCGTGCTGGACATCCCGCGCGGTCCTCGCTCGGCTACCCGTGCCAATCCAGCTGGCCTGACTACACGCGAGGTTGACGTCCTTACCTACATGGCAGAAGGGCAAACAAACGCAGATATTGCTGCGCATCTCTACCTCTCAATCAAGACGGTAGAGCATCACGCGTCCTCGATCTATCAGAAGCTGGGCGTCGCCTCACGGCGCGAGGCTATCCGCACAGCCCGCGACCTCTCCCTCATTCCCCAAGATACGGGGCTCTCAACCTCAAACTAAGGGTATTCCCCCGATTCGACATTCGCCTGGGTCCGGCATCATCAAGGAAGCCGGATGTTCCGGTGCGTTTCGATTCAGGAGGAGGTAGCAGCATGCCGCGATACATTGTTGAACGGGAGTTTCCAGACGGTCTGGTGATTCCCATCTCTGCTGAGGGGGCGGAAACGTGCCACGCCGTGGTCGACCAGAACGCCGACAGCGGCGTGACCTGGGTTCATTCCTACGTCTCTGAAGACAAGAGCAAGACGTTCTGCGTCTATGACGGTCCAACCCCTGAAGCGATCCAACGAGCGGGAAGGTCTACCAACCTGCCGATCACCCGGATCACTAAGGTATCGGTTCTCGACCCCTATTTCTATCAATGATGGACCAGGCGGCAGACATCGCCCCTCTACTGCTAGCTGGTCATGAGAAAGGAATCCCACATGGGTCGCTTGACTCAAATCGTTTCGTATCTCGTCTTCGCCTGTTTCTTCGCCATTGCTGGCGGCCTCATCACCGGCGCGGCCGCTCAGGATGCCTCGCCGGCCGCGGATGCCTCGGGAATAACCGTTATTGACCTGGCTCCCGGCGTGACCGCTGAGGTGCTCGCGGGCGCGCCCTCCGACCGGGCACCGGACCAGACCGTTTACGTGGCCCGCTTTGTTTTCCAACCTAATGCGGAAATCTTTGCGCACGGCCACCCTGGCACGACCATTCTGGGCGTGGCTTCTGGCTCCTTCGGATGGACCTTGGAAGAAGGAACAGCATATGTCATACGTGGAGCCGCGGCGGGAGCGACAGGGCCGGCGGAGGAAGTTACAGAACCGGGGACGGAAGTCATTCTCGAACCAGGTGATGCCATCTACTACGAGGACGATGTCGTCCACACCGCCCGCGGAGCTGGTGAGGAAGAGGCCGTGGTGCTTGGAACGCTGGTGCTGACCAGTGGCGAACCCCTCCTGATGCCGGCTGATATGCACATGACAGCGACACCGGAGGGATAGGAGAGTAGCTCGACCCTGCCACAGGCCGCAGATATCTGAACCCCGTCATTGTTGCTTTTCCCGCAACGCTACACGGCAGTCGCTGGCGACGAGGATTCCCTCCTGAATCGCTTCCCCATAGTCCACACATAGACCTCCTGCCTAAGACCGCTGGCAGGAGGTCTATGTGCACGTATGGATGTGACCGTAGACTCCGAGGGGTGGCAGAGAGCGCGCCAGATTCACGAGGAACCGCGTCATTGCCCTGTGGGAGGCCACCCAAACCTGAACCATTCTGTGATCGGGATGCCAATGGCGATCTCCGTAGTTACTCGGACGGGCGGGGTCGCAACAGGAGCAGATCGAGATACAGTCCCTGCGGCTACTTCGCCGTAGCGGAATCTGGCGTCCGGGGCAGCGACACGACAAACGTGCTGCCCTCCCCTAGCGACGATGAGGCAGTGACAATGCCGCCATGTGCCTCGACGAGCATCTTGGTGATGTAGAGCCCAAGCCCCAGTCCACCAGCCCCCGTTGCCTCAGCCCGGTAGAACCGCTGGAAGAGCTGGGGCAGGTGTTCCGGTGGTATGCCTACGCCACGGTCGCTTACGACAATCCGGACCCTGCCTTCGTCTGCCTCCAGCCGCACCACGATCGCCCCACCATCCGGGCTGTACTTGACTGCATTTGTAAGGAGATTCTGGAGAACCTGACCCAGTCGCTGACGGTCCCAGCAACCAGCTACCGAGCCACCAGGAGTCTCCACATGAAAGGTGTGCCGGTCCGTCTGCTTCTCCAGCACGCGGATCTCCTCATGCACGAGGTCCACCAGGTCAAACGGTTTGATCCGCAAGTGAATTTCGCCTGATTCGAGTCGCACGACATCGGCGAGATCATCGATGAGCGTCTGCATACGTCCGACCTGATCGAGGACGCTCTCCAGCGCGTTCTGCACTTGCGCGTTGTCGCGTGAACGTCGCTTCAGCAATTGTGACTGACCCTTGATCGCCGTCAGGGGACTGCGAAGATCGTGCGTCACCATCGCGAGGAAATCGCGCTGCAAGTGCTCAAGCCGGCTCCGCTCGCTGATGTCGCGGATTGCTGACAGAAAGACCGTGCCGTCAGGCAGATTGACCAGCGTGGCCCGTGCTTCCACGGGTACGGTGGAGCCGTCCTTGCGCCGGAGATGCAACTGGGATTGCCATTGTCCTGTCGCGGTAAACTCCTCGAATTCCGCACGCGTCCAGTCGGGTTCCTTGGCGACGACATCTTCGACATGCAGCTGCATGAGCTCGTCATACTCGTAGCCCAGCAGGGTTGTCGCGGCTGCATTCGCATCCACATAGCGCCGGTCGGCATCGACGACGAGTATCGCATCGGCCACCCCCTCGAAGAGTCCCCGGTAGCGCCTTTCGGCTATCTGTGCCCAGTTCCTGGCGGTTCTCTCCCGCTCCAGCAGCGCCTCCTGCGCCTTCTCGGCACGGTCCCGATCGATCCCCATCGAGATCGCATGCGCGATAGAGCTCAGCACGGTCAGGGTGGACTCACCGAGTGGTTGGCGAGCGAAGAGCGCCATCACGCCCAGCACCCGATCCCCGATGTGCAGGGGATAGCCAGCAAAGCCCACCATCCCCTCGCGCCGTGCCCATTCCCGGTCATGCACCTCGGGGTCGTCAACGACCGTGTTGGAAAGGTGGGGCCGGCGTTCGGCAGCGATTCGTCCGATCTTCCAGGCACCGACGGGGACCCGACCGTGTGCACCGTCCAGATGCGTATAGAGACCGGAACTGGCACGGAGCACCAACATCGAGGGATCGTCGTCGTCGATGGTCCAGATCCGGGCGAAGGCTGCGTCGAGATATGTGACGATCGCCCGCGTGCACAAATCCAGTTGCCCGGAGAGGGGCCGGCGATCGGTAAGGGCGACACCGATCTTCGCACTCAGCTCGACCTGCCGGGAGCGCTCCCGCCGCCCGCTGACGTCGCGGCCAATGCCGTGAATGACCATCGGCCGGCCTTCGGCCGCGACGAGGCGATTGTTGATCTCAAGTGTGACCCGGCACCCATCCTTGCGCAGCACCTCGACCTCGTAGGTACTACGCTCCTCCCCTGCCAGCTTGCGGTCGAGCATGCCAAATGATCGTTCGACCTGTTCAGGCACGATGACGGATCTGATCGAGCGGCCCACAAGCTCTTTTGGCCGATATCCAAGAATGTGCTCGACGGCCTGGTTCACGGCCAGGACGACTCCCTCGAGCGTGATGGTGTAGACAATATCATCGGCGTAATCGACGACATCGCGGTAGCGGGCTTCACTTGCCCGCAATTCCTGCTCGGCATGACGACGGTCGTCGATATCGATCGCCGTCCCGGTCCACTGATCCTCAGCCGCCTCGGCTCCAGTGATCGGGGCGACACGGGCGAGATGCCAGCGATACACGCCGTCCGCGCGACGAAACCGGTACTCGATCTCGTAGGGCTCCCGGGTCTCGGCTGCCACTCGCCACCGCTGCATGATGCTCTCTACATCGTCTGGATGAACGGCGGTGGCCCATCCGTCTCCAAGTGAGGCTTCCTCAGTGAGGCCCGTGTAGGCGCGCCAGTAAGGATTGGCGTACGCGACGCTCCCGTCTGCCCGGACGGTCCAGATTGGCTGCGGGATCGCATCGGTCAACGTCCGGTTCATTCCGCTCTCCCGAATCCCTGCTGACCGCGTACATGCACTGGCGCTCATTGGATCTGACACATCCTCCAACAATCATAATCGGAGTGCCGACATGTTACCCGGCATTGGCGGTCCCATGGCCGCCAGACCGGGGAGGCATCTCACGCGTGCAACGACATGGAACGGACCGATGCCAGCAACGAGGCCCTGACGTGGAAGATGCCGAAGTCGAAAATCAGCTTGAATCCGATATCCAGGAACTCTATGGGACTGTGGTTCCACGTCTGCCGGTAACACTGGATGAACACCGTGAGCTTATGATGCCCGGCAATTCAAGCCGCTGGTACATGCACATATGAGAGATTCATCCGACGGCATCCTCCCGACGGAGCGGCGGCCCTAATCTACAGGAGCAGCCTTGGGAGGTCCCCGGGCGGCCTCCTCGCGAACGATTCCTTCCTCACGTGGAGCCAATGGGATTGTTCATGAATGTGCGCGCCGAGCACTGGAGACCATGGTCTCCAGAATCACAGGGTGTTATGCCGTTTGAGGTACGTCTGGTGCTACAGGTGCGGGCGGCCAGAGGCCAGATACAAGGCCAGCGGCCGGAGTCGCTCTAGACTTCGCTCACCGGAGCGTCTCCTGCCTCTCTCTGCAATCGATGCATCCAGACTGACAACTTTGAGACGACATGGGCACAGGCGGGGTCGCTATAGACGTTCCGCATCTCCCGTGGGTCTGCTTCCAGGTCGAACAACTCCCACTCCGGCTCGGTCGGCTCATCGATCGACCCCAAGGTTCCGAGCGCCTCGCCGTAGTAGTAAATCAGCTTGTGCTGGCGGCTCCGGATGCCGTAGTGGGCAGGCACGTGATGATCCGCCAGGTGCATCCAATAGCGATAGTACATCGCCTCCGGCCAGTCCGAAGGGGGGTCATCTCCTGTCGCTATGCGCCGGAAACTCCGCCCCTGCATCCGGTCGGTCGTCTCCAACCCGGCGTAGTCTAGGAGGAGCGGCGCGAAGTCGACATTGGTGACAACGGCATCGGAGACGGTTCCCGCTGGCATCTCGTGCGGATAGCGCATCACGAAAGGCATCCGTAACGATTCCTCGTACATAAAGCGCTTGTCGTACCAGCCGTGGTCCCCCAGGAAAAATCCCTGGTCGGAGGTATAGATGACGATCGTATCCTCGGCAATGCTTTCCTCATCCAGATAGTCCAGCACGCGACCGACATTCTCATCGACCGAGGCGACACAGCGCAGGTAATCCTTGATATAGCGCTGGTATTTCCAGACCTTCTCCTTATAGGGCGAGAGACCCTCGGGAACATCGTATTTGAGGTCGTAGTGGTAGAGATGGGATTCGATCCGCATCTTCGCATTCTTTGCGGCATTCGACCGGTTCTCGTAATCATCCTTGAAGGTCGCCGGCAGTGGAACATCACTCTCTTCATAGAGACCAGCATGCTTCTCGTCCGGCTCCCATGGCCTGTGCGGCGCCTTGTGATGGAGCATTAACATGAAGGGCCGTTCGCGGTCCCGGCTACGGAGCCAATCCAGCCCGTAGTCCGTGATGAGATCCGTCACATACCCCTCAAGCTGCACCCGCTCTCCCATCACGAAGAAAGCGGGGTTGTGATAAAGTCCCTGGCCCGGCAGGACCGCCCAGCGATCAAACCCCGTCGGGTCGGCATGCCCTCCGTGACCAAGATGCCACTTGCCGAAGATCGCCGTCTGGTATCCCGCCTGCTGCAGAAGCTGGGGGAAGGTCTCCTGGCGGCCATCCAGGTCGTCCGCCAGTGTCCGCACCCCATTGATGTGACTATGCGTGCCGGTCAGGATCGCGGCCCGGCTGGGTGCGCAAATTGAGTTCGTGCAAAGGCACGTATCGAGCCGCACACCTTCGCTGGCAATGCGGTCGATGTGAGGCGTTTCATTGATCTGGCTGCCGTACGCGCCGATCGCATGCGCCGCATGATCGTCGCTCATGATGAAGAGAATGTTTGGCATGGGTTGTGGGCTCATAAACTCCCCCAGTGACGTGGATATCCTGCGCCGCCATTGTCACCGGCAAGTCGTCCCTTGTCACCTGCTTATGGACGAATCACCCGGCCAGCCCAGACGCCAGCAATTGGTCCAGCAAGAAATCTGGTCAGTCACTCATTGAAGCAACCGAACACACCTTTGCCATGTCCCACAGGTAGGAAGTCTGCGATAGTCGAAGTGCTGACATGTCACCCAACGCCAGGCCTCCATGCCTACCGAAGCAGAGAGGCTAGGGAACAGAGCAACGTCGAAGGGGCTTGGCGATGGCAAGCCCCTTCGATCTCCCTTTGGATCCCGGAGTGGAACCCGTTACCTTGTTACTGACGGTGCCAGTTCGATGTCACGCGGCGATCACAACATCGACCCCGTCAATGGTGAACGCGAGCAAGCGATCGGGATGAGAGCGGTAGGCGCCATCCTCCTCTTCCTCTTCGGGGACCACATCCTCGTCCTCGTCGACGACCTCGTCTTCCCCTTCTTCAACGGGATCGACCTCAGGGACCGCGGCGTCATCGACAACATCTTCGTCGTCGTCTAGACCCGCGACGAACCACCAGATAAGTGCTCCAATGATTAGAACGATGATCGCGAGCGCGATCCACGTCGCGGGGCCGGCCGATCTTCTTCTCGCAGGTGGGGTGTTGGGATCATAGGCCATGGTGCCTGCTCCTTCCTGAGTGGCGCATGTGGTGCGCCCATGCGAACTCTTGGCGTGTCGCTCGTCCGAGTGTTCCTCCGCTGCAGTCCACGGTGCGGGTGCCGCTGCGTCGTGATCCTCGGAAGCAATGCTCGCTACCGCTCATCCGGTTGGTGTTGGCATTGATGACGGTTCACCATCGATGCCAACCCTGCCTTCTATTCGAGATCGTTAGACGCTCAACTCGTCTTCCGTCAGTTCCCCATCATCGTTGGCGTCCTCGCCCAGGACCTCGTTCTCGTCCAGGACGCCATCGCCATCGTCATCCATGCCGATCTCGAAGATGCCGTCACCGTCGAGATCTTCGGAGAGGTACCCCTCATCCTCCTGATTGAAGACACCGTCCTCGCCGAGAACAGCAGGTGTGCTCACGCCACCGGCGCCCGGGTTATCCTCGCCGGACTGACCACCAGCCGAAATGCCGGAGAAGAGGTACGCGGCGTACTCACCGGAGTCCTTCTGGATCAGCGCGTTGCCGAAATAGCCAGAATTGGAATACGGTTGGAGGGGAACGACCACGAAGTCCTCCTCAACGAGATCGAGGATAGGGCCACACGCAAGGATCCGGTCGTAGTCCTCGGCGTTCGCGTGAACGAGCATCACGTGTGGGCCTTCCGAGACCAGCTCGGTGCCATCAGTTTCGAGATCTGAGGCGTCGGCCTTCCAGACTGTCTGGATCGGGAACGGCGACCATAGCTCGTTGAAGCCGAGCACGGCGTCGTCATTGGTGTCCTCACCCAGGACCTCGTCATCGGTCAGGGTGCCGTCCTCGTTTTGGTCAAAGCCGATTTCCGAAAGGCCGTCACCGTCGAGGTCGTCGGAGAGATAGCCTTCGTCATCCTCGGCGAATTCCTGATCCTCACCGAAGGCACCAACCAGCTCATCGTCACCGAAAAGGTCACCCTCGCCTTCGTCAACCGACTCGGCGCGTCCTTCTCCTTCTTCGCCAACACCCTCAACAGGGATCGATGTCATGACACCGAAGTCGTAGGCCGGCTCAGGG
>DASYWM010000067.1:0-13026 GCA_035936075.1 Thermomicrobiales bacterium | reverse complement strand
CATGGAGGGCTCCTACAGAAGACAAAGTTACGCATAATCTCTGCGCTCTCCCAATGCAGGGCCGGTGCCAGCACTATGCACATACGTTCCGGACGGAAACGTCACGACGCCCGAGGAACCCTGGAGTCCCTCGGGCGTTGGCATGCGCTCGTGCTTGTTGTCTCGTTAGGGGGAGGAATTTCTGTTCACTCCCGCTGACCCGGGGGATTAGCGCCGGTGACGTGGATAGCGCGGGAAGGTGGGATACCGGTAACCGGGTGCCCAGAACGGCAAGAATCCATAGTGACTGTAAGCAGTGTTCCAGTACTCGTCATCCCTGACCATGGTCGGGTCATAGGTTGGTCCCTGCCTTACCCGGTCGCGTGTGAGATTGACGCGAACCGCGTTGTCATCAATATGGGTGATTGCGTCGACAGGGATGAGAAAGGTCTCATCACCGATGCCAAGGAATCCGCCGGAACCGACTTGGAGGAACCGTACCTTGGCCTCATCCTCGTCAATCAGGAGATCCTTGACGTCGCCGATGTCCTCTCCCGCGCTGTCGACGACCTTGTAACCGCGGATGTCCTCATCGCTGTTCGCAAGCGTGAGTTCGCTTTCTTCCATCTTCACCATGTTTGGGGCTGTTTTCTGAACCATGTGAATGTCTCCTTTTCTCCATGTCGTCGCATCATGCGTTGCGTGCTGATGGCTGAGATGCGACGGGGCGCGAGGGTGAGGAAGCCATGTGATGTGCGTGGTCCTCACCCTGAAAGGACCCGCAGACGACATGCCGCGGTCCTCTTTGTCCCAGCCTGTATGAGACGTGGAAGACCGTCACGCATTCGCAAAAGCCGGGTGCGCTAGAATGCACTTGAGACAGAACATGGAAAAATTCGCATCACCCTTCGGGAAGGATTCAAGAAGATGGATCGTTGGTCAGGAAATCGACGTCAATTTACAAAGGTTGCTGGTGGTGCCTTCACGGTTGCCACAGTAGGCGGCCATCTGGCTGCGAATCGGGCTATCGCCCAGGACGCCTCTCCGGCCGCATCCTCGGCAGCTGGCGAGCTGATCATCGGCAAGTCGGAAGAGGCCGTCGGATTGGATCCGGCAATGGTGACGGCGGCTTCGAGCTTTGACCTGATCGCCGCGGTCTACGAGACGCTCGTCATTTTCGACGAGGATGGCCAGCCGCAGCCCTGGCTGGCTGAGTCCTGGGAGACGCCGGATGATCTCACTTATGTCTTTACCTTGCTGGAGGGCGTGACCTTCCACAACGGGCAGCCCCTGACGGCAGACGATGTTGTCTTCACATTCGAGCGGATGATGGACCCGGAGAGCGGTTCTCCATGGACCAGCCAGTTTGCTCCTGTCGAGTCTGTTGAGGCGACGGACGAGCGCACGACGACGTTTCGGCTCAAGGAGACGTATGGACCGTTCCTGGCATCGCTATCGTCCAACTATGCCGCCATCGTTCCCAGGGCCGATGGGGTTGATCTTCAGACGACGATGGTCGGAACGGGTGCGTTCGCCCTGCTCGAACGCGCCGAGGACGTGGAAACGACCCTTGAAGCGAACCCGGATTACTGGATGGACGGGCTGCCGAAGCTGGCGAACGTGACGTACAGGATTCTGCCAGACGAGTCGGCCCGGGTCGCGGCGATCCGGACCGGTGAAATCCACCTTACGGCGCTGGCGGACCCGATCTCTATCGAAACCGCGCGATCCAGCGCGGGCATTACGCTAATCGAGCAGGAAACCACGGATTATTACCTACTCGGGTTCAACTGCGCGGTGGCACCGTTCGACGATCCGAAGGTGCGTCAGGCATTGAGCATGGCGGTCGATCGCCAGGCGATCATCGAGAGCGTCTTCTTCGGCCAGGGCCAGGTGTCCGGGCCGCTGGTGCCGACACTCGGGGACTGGGCGAACCCCATCGAGGAACTGCCGAATTACTCGGTGGATCGCGATGCGGCGAAGGCGTTGCTTGAGGAGGCTGGCCAGGGCAACCTGACTTTCAAGATCACCGTGGGCGCGAACCGACAGGAGTTCGTCAATATCGCGTTGGTCATCCAGGATCAGCTCAAGGAAATCGGTGTGACCGTTGAGCTCGATCAGGTCGAGTGGGGCACGTTCATCGACAAGTGGATTGCGCGTGATTTCGAGAGCTTTGTGAGCTACAACGGTTCCGGTAACGATCCGGACCGTGCGCTCTACCCGGCGCTCTATACCGACGGCTCCGTGAACGCCTTCCAGTTCAGCGATCCGAAAGTGGATGAGTTGCTCGACCGGGGACGCGAGCTTACCACGCACGAGGAGCGGAAGCCGGTCTACCAGGAGCTTGAGATTGTGGTTGCTGAGCACGCTCCCCTGCTCTTCCTGTGCACCCGGGTCGCTAATTTCGCAACCACACAGTCGGTTGAGGGATTTGCGCCGTCGGCCTCGCAGACATGGATGACGCTGCCGGAGACGACGGTTAACGGCGAGTAGGCTCACTACACGTTAGCCGGAGGTGACGGTCGTTCCTGCCGGCCACCCAACCCTTGGTCATACATCGTCCACTGACGGGCCGTGTGCCGGCTGCAGGGGGAGGAGTTCGGCTGCTCCCCCTGCAGCGTAGTCGATGAACATCGTTGTTCAGATGGGCGAACCCACTGGAGCATCTTCATGCTCAGTTTTCTTGCCAGGCGGATTATCACCGTCTTTATTCCAACCCTACTCGGTATCTCCATCCTGGTGTTTGGCGCGATGCGTCAGATCCCGGGCGATTTTGTTGATGTGCTCATCGGAGTTGGTCCCGATGTCAGTGAGCAGCAGCGAGAGGATATCGCCCGCTCCTATGGGCTCGACAAGCCTCTCCCGGTCCAGTACGTATTGTGGCTTGGCAATGTGCTGCAAGGGGATATGGGGACATCGCTCCGGTCTGGCAAACCGGTCGCGAGCGAGATCATCGGTCGGCTTCCGGTCACGCTGGAGCTTGCGGGTTTGGCGACAATCGCTTCGCTCGTGCTGGCGATCCCGGCGGGGATCGTTTCGGCCCTGAGGCGGGGCCGGATGAGTGACAGTGTGCTGCGGTTGGTCGCGCTGGTTGGACTCTCCGTTCCCAATTTCTTGATCGCGACCATGCTGGTGTTGTTTGTCTCGACCAAATGGTCGTTCTTTCCGACCACGGGGTTTGTCCCAATCACGGAGGGTATCGGCGCGAATCTCAAGTCGCTGGTCCTGCCAACACTCGCGCTTGGTGCCTTGCTGGCGGCATCCGTGATGCGGATGACGCGATCCTCCGTCCTTGAGGAGCTGGGCAAGGAATACCTCACGGTTGCGCGGGCCAAGGGACTTGCGGAGCGCGCCATTGTGCTTCGTCATGCCGTCCGGAATGCGTTGGTTCCGGTGATTACCGTGGTCGGAATCCAGACCGGCTACATGCTTGGCGGCACGGTCATCATCGAGCAGATCTTCGCCATTCCGGGCATTGGACGGCTGGCGCTCGACGCGGTAAACCAACGGGATTACCCGCTCGTGCAGGGGACGACGCTCTTCATTGCTGCTGCCTTCGTGCTGATGAATCTGGTGACCGATGTGATCTACAGTGTGGTGGATCCGCGTATCCGGGTGAAGGGATGAGCGGGATGATGGCTGAAGAGCGCGTCGCGCCGCTCGTGATATCACGGCGGCAGGGATTCCTGATCACCTTTGTCCAGAGAAATCATATTGCGAGCGTGGCCGCGTCCATTCTGGTGTTGATTGTCGTCAGCGCGATCATTGCGCCGGTGCTCGCACCGGGCGATCCGGTGGACATGTCGCCGATCGATCGCCTTAAGTCACCAGCCGATGCCGGATATCTAGGAACGGACGCCTTCGGGCGGGATATCCTGAGCCGGATTCTCTATGGGGCTCGTATTTCGCTTGGGGTCGGGGTTGTTTCGGTACTTGCCGCCGCAGCGGTCGGCACCCTGATCGGCCTGGTTTCAGGGTATCTTGGCGGTTGGCAGGAATACCTGACCATGCGTCTCATGGATGTCCTTTTTTCCTTTCCGTCGATCTTGCTGGCGATCCTGATCGTGTCGATCTGGGGCGCGGGCTTTTCCAGCATCGTCCTTGCGATCGCGCTGGTGCAGACGCCGATCTTTGCCCGGATCGTACGCGCCTCCACACTGTCGTTGAAGGAAATGGAATACGTCCACGCGGCAAAAACGGCCGGTGCTTCGACGTGGCGGATCTTGAGCCGTCACGTGTTGCCGAATGTCGCCGCCCCGATCCTGGTGCAGCTCGCCTTGAGCATGTCCGGGGCGGTGGTGCTGGAGGCGGCGCTGAGCTATCTGGGGTTGGGGGCGGTGCCGCCAACGCCCTCGCTCGGATCGATGCTGAGTGAGAATCGTAGCGCCATGGAGATCGCGCCTTGGACGGTGCTCTATCCTGGCATCGCACTGGCGATTCTCGTGCTCTGCATCAACATGCTCGGTGATGCCCTGCGGGACTTTCTGGACCCACGCCTGCGAACGGCGATGAGCCCCTGATTTTGGGGCGGCTTCGAGTGTCCATCGAGCCGGCGCCTCTAGCGGTGACCCGGGGGCCAGGTACCCATGACCTGGCGGAGAATCGCGAACTCGCCGATGTGATAGTGATTGTGGCTAGCGACAGTGATGATCTCGCGCAGGATGGTGTGCCGGTCGTTGCTCGGGACGGTCCCTTCCAGGTCCCGGGATTTGTCGGAGACGAGCGCTTCGAGGGATGTGAGATCCTCGTGGAACTGACGGATGGTCTCGTTCCAGGCGGCCTCGTCCGCGGTGGTGCCGGGTGGTGGCCACGAGTCATCAGGCCAGGCGCGTTCCCGGTAGTCCTCCTGCTCGATGTAGTCGAGGATGTCCCGCTGGGTGAGTCGCATGTGCTCCAGGAGATACCAGGGGGAGTAGGGGACATTCGGTGGGGTTTCGTTGATGCGGTCCATCGGAAAGTCCCTGACCGCGTCGTCGAAAGCCATATGGGAGTTGCCTCTCCCCAGCAGTTCTAACAACCGCGTGCGAATCTCGTCAGTCAGGGGCATCGTGTCTCCTCTCGGTGGATGCGTCGTGCCAAAGCGGTGTCATGATGGTGTGATGATGACATCGTGCGATGATGACCGCCATACCATTGCTGTTGAATGGTCTGGAAAAGGGTGTGTCGATGAATGAGACCAACTGGGCCGGGAACTATGGCTACCGCGCGACGCGGCTGCACCGGCCGGAAACGATGGACGAACTGCGCAAGATCGTGGCGGAGGCGCCGAAGATCCACGCGCTTGGTTCGCGTCACTCATTCAACGGTATCGCGGATGCCGGAGAGCTGGTCTCGCTGGAACGGCTGGAGCAGCGGATCGAGATCGACCGGGCGGCGGGGACCGTCACGGTGAATAGTGGCATCCCCTATGGTGCCCTGGCCCAGATCCTCGAGCACGAGGGGCTGGCGCTTCACAACATGGCGTCGTTGCCCCAGATCTCGGTTGCGGGTGCGATCTCCACGGCAACCCACGGCTCGGGCGACGCCAATGGCAACCTGTCGACTGCGGTAACGGCCCTGGAGTTGGTGACCAGCGATGGCGGCCTGCTGCGGGCCGCACGTGACGATGACGATTTTGCCGGGATGGTCGTCGGGCTTGGTGCTCTCGGGGTCATCACGCGTCTCACGTTGAAGGTGGAGCCAAGCTATCTGGTTCGCCAGGAGGTCTTCGAGCATCTGGAGTGGGATGTGTTCTTCAACCGCTTCGATGAGGTCACCTCGAGCGCCGGGAGTGTCAGCCTCTTTACGGACTTCAGTGAGAGTGTGAACCAGGTCTGGCTCAAGAGTCGTGTCCATCCCGATCATGCGGAGCCGCTGCGTGATGACCTGATGGGCGCGGTCCCCGCCACGAGGATGCTGCATCCTGTGGGGACGCTCTCCCCCGACAATTGCACGCAGCAGCTCGGGATAGCCGGGTCCTGGGCCGACCGTATCCCGCACTTCCGGATGGATGCGCCCCCGGCAAGTGGGGATGAGGTCCAGGCGGAGTACATGGTTTCCCGCCGTCACGCTGTCCAGGCACTGCAGGCCCTGAGACAGGTGGGCGATGCGATCCGGCCGCATCTGTGGATCTCGGAGATCCGTACGGTGGCCGCCGATGATCTCTGGCTGAGCACGGCCTACGGAGTCGATACGGTAGCCATTCATTTCAGCTGGAAGAACGACGTGGAAGCCGTTGCCCGTGTCCTGCCGATTGTAGAGGAGGCACTTGTCCCCTTTGAACCGAGGCCACACTGGGGCAAGCTGTTCATGATCAGCGGGAGCGACATCGCATCCCGGTATGAGAAGATGCCGGACTTCCGACGCCTCGCACAACGGCTGGACCCAAGGGGGGCCTTCCGGAGTGAGTTTTTGGAGGGCGTGCTGGGGTAGGGGTATGTGAACGGGACTGATACGGACAGCGGATACACGGTGCAGCAGCCGGCGCAGGGCCGGGTTCGGGAACACCCTGGCGCGGTATCGGGTCGACATGGAGTCGACCCCTGCGCGGCATCGGGAGATCCCTCGACCGGGCCCGGGATGACACGGGTGTTGATCGCTCGCATGCGCGGCAATTAAGTGGCCGCTGACGCGCACAACGGTATCGGTATACTAGGGCATCGCGCCCGGGATCCTTCCACTCCGGCAGTTACCGCCGGTCTCGTCGCATGCCCGCTTTGCCATCGATATCTCACCAATCGGATAGCTTCTTTGTGAACCGCTTGATCTCGAACCAGAAATACGTGATTGCCGTGGTGTATGTCAGCACGATGCTGCTGAACACCCTCGATGCGACGATCGTCAATGTCGCACTGGCGACGCTTAGCCGGGAGTTCAACGTCTCTCCGGCATCGATTGAATCTGTCGTGATCGGCTATATCGTCAGTCTGGCGGTCTTCATGCCGGCATCGGGGTGGTTGGGCGACCGGTTTGGGGCCAAGCGGATCTTCCTGCTGGCGTTGTCCCTCTTCACGGTGGCGTCGGCCCTGTGCGGGGTGGCGCAGAGCCTGGACCAGTTGGTGCTCTTTCGCGTGCTGCAGGGGGCAGGCGGCGGCTTGTTGACGCCGGTGGGGATGGCCATGCTCTACCGCGCCTTTCCGCCGGAGGAGCGGGTGGGCGTCGGGCGAATCCTGATGTTCGCGACGATCCTGGGTCCGGCGCTGGGGCCGGTGATTGGTGGCCTGATCCTGGAGTATTTCTCCTGGCGCTGGTGCTTTTACGTGAACATCCCGATCGGGGTGGCGGCACTGGTCTTCGGTCTGCTCTTTCTTCACGATCACCGGCAGGAAGATGTGGGGTCGTTCGATCTTCCCGGCTTCCTGCTGGCTGGCGCCGGGTTCGGGCTGACAATGTTCGCCCTGAGCGAGGGGCCGCAGGAGGGATGGCTGTCGCCGCTGATCGCGTCCTGTGGGGTGGTGGGACTGGTGCTCCTGGCGATCTTTGTCGTCGTGGAGCTGCGCACCCGGCAGCCGATGGTGCAGTTGCGCCTGCTCTCCAACCGGCTTTTCCGAGCGATCATCCGGGTCTCCATCTTCGGCACGGCGGGATTCCTGGGCGCACTCTTCCTGCTGCCGCTCTTCCTGCAGGAAGTGCGCGGGGAGTCGGCGCTGACAGCGGGCCTGACAACGATGCCGGAAGCGATCGGCGTGGTGCTGGCAACCCAGGTCGTGGCGCGAATCTATCCCCTCATCGGTCCGCGGCGGCTGATGGCCTCCGGGCTGGTGCTGGTCGCGATCAGCGTGGCACTGCTGGGGATGGTAGGGAGGGAGACGCCGCTCTGGGTCGTCCAGGTCGTGATGTTCTTCGTCGGGGTCGGGATGGCGTTTGTCTTTCTCCCCAACCAGGCCGCAAGCATGGCGACGATCTCCCGGACGGACACCGGCGGCGCGTCGATGCTCTTCAGCGTGCAGCGTCAGCTTGGCTCCGCGATGGGCGTCGCACTTCTGAGCACCGTCCTCGCGACCATCGGGGTATTCCGGGCGACGGCCGATGGTGGACGGGAGCCGAACCTGACTGCTTATCATGCCGCATTTTTCGTGGCTGCCGGGTTGTCATTGATCGGCGCTGTCATGGCGTTGTTCGTCCCCGATGAGGACGCCGCCGCGACGATGCGACGACGACCGGTGGCCGAGAAACGGGAGCCCGTGGAGGCCGTGGCATAGCGATCCAGCCATGAAAGGGTCGTTTCGTTCTGCTGATGCGGCGCTGGACCGGGTAGGGATGCTGAATAGTGGTATGTTGCTGGACGATGCGGCGTTAACATTTTGTTCATAATTGGCATCGCGCTATTGGAACGAGGGGGACAGGTGTTCGATTTTGACTGGAGTATGTTTGATGAGCGCGGGCTTGAATTCTTCGATCTGATGCTGCGGCTAGGTATGGCGACCGTCCTTGGGGCGGCGATCGGGTTCGAGCGGGAGCGCCAGGAGCGGGCCGCCGGATTCCGAACGCACGCTCTCGTCTGTGTTGCGTCGGCGCTGATGATGATTGTGTCGACCTACGGGTTCCCGGAGGAGTTCGGTGAGGTTCTGGATCCAGCGCGTATTGCGGCTCAGGTCGTCAGCGGTATCGGTTTCCTGGGAGCAGGTGTCATCATCTTTCGCAAGAACACGGTGCGGGGCCTGACAACGGCGGCCAGTGTGTGGGCGGTTTCCGGGATTGGGCTTGCCGTTGGCGGTGGGCTTTTTGTGGCGGGCACCGCGGGGGCGCTCTTCATGCTGCTGATCCAGGGGGGGCTGCGGCCGGTGGAGCGAAAGTTGTTCGCACACCATTCGCGCCGCCACCGGGTGCTGCTCACGGTGCCGCATACCACCGTCGTGTTCACGGATATCCAGCGAATTGCCGCCAACAAGCCGGGGTTCCGGCTGATGTCGCTCGATTTTGATCTGGATGAGAAAGCTAAACACGATATCGTGGAGCTCACACTGGAGGTCAAGCACCCGGACGACATGCTGGAGCTGCTGAGCCAGTTCCGCCAGATCAGTGGCCTGGTGCATCTTGTGTGGCGCGAGGGACCGGCGAATGTCGCCCGGCGTAACCGGCGTGGCGTGGAGTTGACGGTTGACGATGACGACGAGAACAGCTAGCGCGGTCGTTGTCCCTGCAGGTTGAGGCGGGTGTAGGGAAGCGACCAAGGCGGGTCGTCGGCAGTGCCGTCGGCCACCATCCGATCCAGGAATGTGCGACGGAGAGATGAGTTCGGCAGGCGCATTAGATGGCTCCCCAAGACAACGGTTTCCAGGAACTCGCGGTACTCCGCTTCGCCCCCGAGGACGACGGGCGCTTCAATGATATGGGCGACAGTGCCCGTGAACCCGGCCTCGGTGAGACGAGCCTCGGTCTCGGGGGCGTCCGCGAAGTTCCAGGGACCTTTCCAGTCGCCGATATGTTCCCCGAACGGAGCCTCGCTGAGGATGGCCCTTGCCCGCTCATCGATGGTCTGGATGTTCCTCGCGCCGCCGCATTGGGCGATGAGCCAGCCGCCCGGCTTGAGCGCGCGGAAGAGGGTGGCGAAGAGGCGGGGGTGATCGGGAATCCAGTGGAAGGTCGCGGTGCTGAAGACGGCATCGGCGATCTGCTCATGTGGCAGGTCCACGAGATCATGCCGCGCAAAGGAGACGCGATCCCCAAAGTGGGGCCGGAGGTGCTGCTCGGCCCGCTCCAGCATGTTGGCTGACTGGTCGACAGCGATGACGCGCCCCTGTGGCAGGCGCTCCAGCAGGAGCTCTGTCAGGCGGCCGGTGCCGCAGCCAGCATCGATGACGGTCTCGTCGCCGCGCAGGGGCAGGCGTTCAAGGACGGCTTTGCCCCAGTCGACGTGCGGGTTAGCGACGAGGTGATAACTGGACGCGTTCCACTCGCGGAGGGTGGATGGGCTGGTATCAGGCATGGGGAATGTCTTGTTGTCGGGTGGAGTGCCTTCGATTATGCGCCTGTGCAGGGTGTTGGTCCATGTAATGGGCGAACATAGAGTTCGCCCGTACAGATCTCCGTGCCCTCGACCCCTAGCATCTCCGACATGGAGATGTGGCACAAGAGAACGGGTGACCTCGAACGTGCGGGAACAAACGTGTGCACAGTCCTCGCTACACCGCTCCGCGCAGGATTCTTCCCCTTCGACGTTGCTCAGGGTCTGAATGACGGTGGTTTGGTGTGTAGGACTGATTGAACTGGTGCCTCTGAATGACGGAGTTTGTTTGGCGGATCGCTTGTCTTTTGGAACAGCCACCACGTCGATCTCTGGTAGCATCTGCGACATGAGGATGTGACGCAAGAGAACAGGCGACCGATGACCCGAAACCATCACGAGGCCGAACTTCCCGAGACGCCGTTTGACGAGGCAACCGACCTCGTCGGACCGGAAGAAGATGTCCCTGAGCCGTCCGGGCGCCGGTTCGTGTTGCCTTCGTGGAAGCCGCTCATCTTTATCCTGGCGGTGATGCTGGCGCCGGTGTTCGGGCTTGCGTTCGGGCTGGACTTCGCGCTCGGTGTGCTGGTGGTGGCGATGGCGTTCACGACCTGGATGGCATGGGAGGGGTCGAGAGAGCTGCCCCATGATGAAGGAAGCTCACTACGGCGAGCGGCGATGCTCAATGGGGCCCTCGCCCTGGCCGTGCTGGCCTTGCTGATCGGGCGGCAGTTCGTCTAGAGCGTGTTTATGAACTTCCGTGGGGTGGCAAGGGGGCATGGACCGGACGCGGGGGCCGCCGATCAATCAGGAGTCCGGGTCGTACATGATCTCCCGTACCTCTTGCGCACACCGGCAGGCGACGGCGATCTTGGCCGCCCACTCCAGCGCCTCCTCGCGTGAGGGAACGTCGATGATCGAGAACCCGCCGATGACCGCCTTGGTCTCCGGGTATGGGCCATTGGTGACTGTCCCGTCGGTGGCTACGATGCTCGCGCTCTGGCCTAGCAGTCCGCCCCCGAAAATCCACACCCCGGCGTCCTTGGCCTCATAAACCACCTTGTGCGAGGCCTCGGCCACGTCGGGCAAGTCCTCCTTGGGGAAGGTCATCGCCCCGTCATCGAACGAGATCAGATATCGCGTCAACTCGTGGCTCCTTGTCCCGGCCTCCTCCGGCCGGCTTTTTCCCTCGACGAACGCCTCGCTCCGGAACCGACAGGCTACCGACCACGGTGGCGCTAGAGAGCGACACCGACCTCGATACTACGATAAGACGAGATCCGTCGATCTACGTGCCATGAAGTTTGGGCGTCACCTCCCGAGTCGTCGGCTCGCTCGACGATCTTGCCGTTTCTCGGATGTTGCGCCCGCGCGGACCAGCGCGACCAGCTGCGGGGCGACGAACGCCCACTCCTCAGTCACGTCGCTGGAGTACAGCCTGCGGCGACTACTCATTTCCAAAGCCTACCTCCACGCACGAGTCCATAACACGCTCCAGGTCTGTGTACGCGCCGAGGGTGGAATGACTACCGGCATGAGGATCGCGACCTGCGGTGCCAACGCGCTTCGCTCGGGGATTCTTCACTGCGTTCAGAATGATAAATATTTACAAGAGAGGGCGTCACACACGGATGCGGCCGTGCGTTCAGGATGACGAACATGTCCAAGAGAGAGCGTCATACACGGATGTGGCCGCTGGTTGGTTTGCCGCTGCGGACAGCGCTGGGTGGCTGGCGCTGGCGTGTCATCTCGATGCCGTGCCGGTGGGAACCATAGTAGTTCCGCTGATATCCGCTTCGGGTGAAGCCGTCTTCCTGATACAGGGCCTGGGCGCCGTGGTTGGTCTCCTCAACCATCAGCACGATGTTTCCGCCCGGCAGGCGCTCGTCGAGGGCCCGGAGCAGTGCGGTTGCAACACCCCGCCGACGCCATTCCGGGTGCACGGCGATGTTCATGATACGCACATCGCCCCGGTACCTGTCCGCGATGATACAGCCCATAACCTCCCCGGTCTTGCTCTTCCTTACGACCAGAAAGGTGACGAAAGGCATGATCCTCAGGGTTACGAGCGGGAACATTCCGTAGGCGAGGCCGGGACGGAAGGATGCCCGCTGGATTGCAGCGACGGCGCGGAGATCGTGCAGGCGGGCATCGTCGATCTCAACGCTGGCGGCGTTCTCACCACAGATCACGAGCTCGTTGGCATCACGCGGGGTCACGGGGGATTTCCTGTCGGTGCATCGTCGTCATGCAGGCGGTGCATGCTCTTTACCTGAGGATAGCGCATTTACCTGACCTCCCGCCGCGGCTTCTACCCGCGCTGGCACCTCCCATGCGAACAGCGTGCCAAAGCCCGGCGCCCCATGAGGGCGTCCTTACATTGGCATCTGAGGAGGTCCTGGTGAGCAGCACACACGTTCCGATTGCAATCTCCATCAATGGGGAGACGCACCAGTTGATGATCGAGCCTCGCAGGACCTTGTTGGACACCCTCCGGCATGACCTGCGACTGACCGGTGCGAAGAAGGTGTGCGATATGGGCAACTGCGGCGCATGTACGGTGACCGTGGACGGTCAGGCGATGTATTCCTGCCTCTTGCTCGCGGTCGATTGCGACGGGCGGGAGATCCGGACCATTGAGGGACTCGCCACCGGCGAGAAGCTCGACCCGGTCCAGCAGGCGTTTGTTGAGGAGGATGCCTTCCAGTGCGGTTATTGCACGCCGGGGCAGATCATGAGCATCCGCGCGCTGCTGGACGATCATCCGCAACCGACCGATGAGCAGATCATGCGGGCGGTCAGCGGCAATCTCTGCCGTTGCGGCGCCTACCAGCATATTGCGCGGGCCGGGCGACGTGCGGCCGAGCTCCAGGCGGCTGGCTCGCATGGAGCGACATCATGACCTCACTGAAGATCAGCGCCTCTTCCAAAGAGGGCAACGTGCAGCTCGAGTTGGAGGAGCAGGGGCCGGAGATGCCGCCGTGGGACGCGGCCACCAGCCTCGATATTGTTGGCAAGGGAACCTCCCGGCTGGAAGCGTTCGAGAAGGTGACTGGCCACGCCCAGTACAGCTCCGACGTGCGACTGACGCGACAGAGCTACGCGAAGGTGCTGCGGAGCCC
>DASYWM010000066.1:0-5693 GCA_035936075.1 Thermomicrobiales bacterium | reverse complement strand
GATCCTGACCTTTGTCGACACTTCGGGGGCCGATCCGGGCATCAGCTCGGAGGAACGCGGCCAGGCCACCGCGATCGCGGAATGCCTGATGGAGATGATTGGTACCCGCGTGCCGATCATCTGCACCGTGATCGGCGAGGGCGGGTCTGGCGGGGCCCTGGCGATCAGTCTTGGTGACCGGCTGTTGATGCTGGAAAATGCCGTCTACGCCGTCGCCTCGCCGGAGGCGTGCGCGGCCATCCTCTGGAAGGACGCGAGCAAGGCCGCCGAAGCCGCCGAGACGATGCGCATCACCGCCGCCGATCTTGATCGCTTCGGTATCATCGATGAGCTGATCCCCGAACCGGTTCCGGCTCACGAGGCACCACGGGATACGGTCCACACGGTCGGCGATCGCATCGCCGCTCACCTGGATATGCTGTGTGCCACCTTTGATCCCGATGATGACGCGGGTGTCCACGATCTCCTTGACCGGCGCTACAGCAAGTTCCGGAAGATCGGGGCCTGGTCAGAAGCCGGCACGGAGGGGTAACGAGCTCTAATCGGTGAAGCCGAGTTCCAGTGTCCTTCCCCGACCGGCGACGGGCAGACACAAGGGTCTACCGCCGGGAATGCTGTAAACACAAAACCCCTGTTGGTTCGGACCAACAGGGGTCTTGTGTGGTGCCGGATCTGATACTTCGGGTTAGAACGCCGCGGTATCCAGGGGCAATGATGACGAGTCGAACCAGAGCAGGGGAGATTGCAATTGGTGCATCTCCGGGCGGTCACATATCCAGGCCGCCAATGACGCGGGCACTGCTTCCATCTCCCGGCCATCGCCATGCCACAGGTAGCACTGTCCCGTGTCATCTCGCAGCAGTAACCGCTCAGGATGCTTACGGTGACTGGCGATCGGCTGCACGTAGTCTGCTGAGGAGCCCATCGCCCCCTCCTTCCACGTTGTGTGTCCCGATGGTGGCTCGGCGGACCATAACGATTCACCGGTGGTGCAGCCCCCAAGCGGGAGAGTGCCGTTGTGCATCGAATCGGGTGCATCTCGCGCCCGTCGATGCCAACACAAGTTGTCCCGATTCCCTTATCGCATCTGTTGTGCCGCGGATGCAATAGAGCCCCTTCGGGAGGATGGGCAATATGATATCGCAGCTAACCTACGCTGCGGGTGAACCGCTCGATCGCCTTGTTGAGTTCCTGCAGGCGATCCTCCCGGTCCTCGGGACGCGCATCGACCACACATCCACGAATGTGATCCTGTAGCAACAGGAGCCCAACCGACTGCGCGGAAGACATGACGGCCGATATCTGCGTCAGGATATCAACACAGTACTTGTCGTCCTCGACCATCCGGCCAATGCCGCGAACCTGACCCTCGATCCGACGCAGGCGGGCCAGCAGTTTGGCCTTGTCCGCCGCGTAGGATTCGCTATGGTCCGGGACGCAACAGCTATCACCCTCGGCAATAGCCTCTTCGGGAACCGACACATCAGCAACCATATGAGGTCGCTCCTTTCCTCGGAAACATTTCAGGGCAGTGATGCAGGGTGCCTGTCGCATTTCCGGCAGTCATCCTCTAGCGGCCCTTAACCAGTATGACCGCTCGTCTGCCCCATGGCCAGATAGGGGCTGGGGGTATATGTTACTCCCTGCCGAGGGCGCGCTCGATCGCCTTGGCCGAAAGCTCGCACCGGTCGATCGCATCCTCAAGCAGGGCGTAGATCTCTTTCCATCGCAATACATCGAGCGGCTCAATTTCGCCGTTAAAGAGCGAGCGGTATCCGGCCTCCCAGAGTGCGTCCCCTTCGCCCTCATATTCGTGAATGCGTGCGACGTAGGGACGATACCCCGTGCCACCGCCCATGTAGGAGACGAGCGAAGCTACCTCTCGCGTCGTCTTGGCGAGAACGACGGTCATCTCCCGGGCGATTGGTGTCGCCTGACGAACACCGGAAAGCACGGCCAGCTCTGCCGCACCCTCGGCGGAATCAACGATCTCATCGATCTCCAGGGCGATCTGCCGGGTCACTGCCCTTGGCAACGGGGGTATGTGGCCCTTCTCCAGGCGAAGGAGGAGATCATGCGTATTCGCATCGGCACGATGCTCAATGGTGTCCAGAGCTTCAAAGGTCGACTGCGTAATCTCGTCACCTGCAAAGAGCTCGACCAACGCATCCGCTGCTTCTACGGTGAACGCGGCGGCACGATCGAACAGGACTAGAAATGTCGGATCTACCTTACGTCCCCATCTCATGCATGTTCTCCTGTACACCAGCGCGTGCGGCGCGTCGTCGATGATGCTGTGAGAAAATGATCGCACACGCAGTTCCGGCAACAGCATCAACGTCCCGGCCGAACCTCGCGATCCGGGATGCACCGAAAGGACCAGCACGTCATGGCGGAATCGAACATTGTCGTCGCGACTTTTGAGGATGAGAGCAAAACCTACCAGGCATTCTCCGAAATCAAGCACGCTGCCACAGAAGGAAAACTCAAAATCCAGGGCCTGACGATCATGCACCGGTCACTGGAAGGCCGGTTCGAAGTCCGTGATGCCGCCATGAAGCCCTATGGCGGTGCCGTCGCCGGAGGTCTGATCGGCGCGCTTGTCGGGTTGATGGGCGGCCCGCTAGGTATTCTTCTAGGCTGGGGCGCGGGATCGCTGATCGGCGGGTTCCGCGATGCTAAGGAGCTCATGTCCGACCGCACGCTCATCCAGCGTTTGACCGAGGATATGTCCGTGGGCAGCACCGCGTTGGTGGGGGAAGTCGAGGAGACAGACGAGAACCTGGTCAACCAGATAATCCGAAAGCTCGGTGGTGAAGTATTGCGGCGCCCCACGGCCGAAGTCGAGGCCGATATTGCCGCCGCCGAGAGCGCGCAGGAATCCGCCGCGCGCGAGGCGCACCGGGTCATGAACAACGACCGGGATACCCGTGGCCAGTCCCGCCCCCCCGCCAGCGATCGCGATGGGGTTTGACCCGATTATTTCCCCAAGGAATCCGAGCAAACCTGATGGTTACCGTTCGTTGTGATCCTGAACGCCGGTCAATGTCACATCATGAGCCAACAATTCCAGATGCCTGTGCTCCAGCGAGAAATGCTCAAAGAGGCGATGTTTGGGGCGCTCACGGATATCCCGGGAGCCGTTGCTCTCTACGTCTTCGGCTCCAGCGCATCAGGCACCAGCGATACTTATTCCGATATCGACCTACAACTTCACACCACGAGCTTACGAGAGAGCCTCTCCGCCCTACACCGTGTGATTCATCGCGTGGGACGAGTGCAACTGGAATGGATGATTCATTCGGACGAGCGGAGTTGGGCTGCCACCCTGCTTTTCGATGCGGCCAGCCCCTATCACAAGATCGATCTTGGGTTCATCGAGGTTAACCCAGGAAGGCCATCCGAAGGACCGGAGCAAGGTGTGCTCGTATGGAAACAGGAACCTGCGCCTGCGTTTCCGGCCAGGAGTTCAGTACCGCCCTACTCACCGAATTCCGACTCGCTGGACTACTGGGTCATTGGTCAACTCCTCGGGATGACGAGGTATGCCAAAGCCCGGAACCGCCAGCAGGTTGCAACCTGCTGGCGGTTTGCATCTTCCCTGGTCAACTCCACGATGACGATGTGGTACATGCATCAGGTTTCCCCGGAAGTCCCATTTCACCGACCCCTGACAACACACGAGTACCTCGCCCTCGACCGCGTCCTTTCCCAGGATCAACGAGATCGCTTGTTGGGCAGCCTGGATTTTTCGAGCGCTCGTCAGATGGATCACGCCGTCCTGGATATGACCGGTGCCTTGATCGATACGTTCAGGTCAATCGTGGGCAGGTCATCACGTTCTCACCAGACGGTGGATCTCCTGCACTCCTTCCTGCTTGCGGAGCTTTCACATCCGTAAAGACGCGGGGAAGTCCGGTCACCGCTGTACCGGAAAGGTCTTCCATGACCGGTCGGGATCGTGCCTTCGAGGAGGCCCAGTCCGGCAGTCGCACCTTCGGGCTGTCGACGCGCAGTCGTCCCGGCTGATCATCGACATGGTGAGGGAGGATGCGAGATGGACGGTTGATGGATGAGCGGGCTGGCTGTAATACTGCCTGCTTGTTGGTCATCCATTCGCATCGGGACCGTCTGCCGCTTTACGCCTCGGTGAGGTGGCGCAGCATGACATTGAACACATCGGTCGCGGGGAGAGCCTCCTCCGGCAGCAGATCAGGCCGCGAGCTGATCAGCATCGGTCCGTCCTCCACCTTTTCGTTGGGAATACCGTGGGAGCCCTTAACATAGCTCGCATCCAGCGGCACGATCTCCATCAGATACCGGAACCCGAGCTTCTTCCTTGCCAGCGCCAAACCAGCCCTGGCTTTGACGTATTTGTCAGCCGGATCGAAGAAGAGCTCCGCCGGATCGTATCCGGGCTTCTGGTGGATATCGACGGTTCGGGCGTAATCCGGTGCCTTCGCATCATCCACCCAGTAGTAATAGGTGAACCAGGCATCTGGCTCCGCGAGAGCGACGAGCTCACCTGAACGGGGGTGATCCAGGCCCATCTCCCGCTTGCCGTCTTCGTCCAGCACCCGGGCAACACCATCCGTCTCCTCGACCACCTGCTTCACCTCGTCGAGGATTGCCGGATTGTTGACGTAGATGTGGGCGATCTGGTGATCGGCGACGGCAAAGGCCTGGCATGTCCCTACATCGATCATCTCGCGACCCAGCTCCTCGCGCCAGGAGAGCCAGCCTCGCTCTCGAAAGACGCGGTTCAGGTGAACCGGCTTCGAAACCGGCATGATCCCGTACTCCGATACCAGCAGCACGCGTGCGCCGGTCCCCTCGTAGAAGTCGATCAGGTCGCCGGTGACCTCATCGATCTCCCGCAAATCCCTGGCGATATGGGTAAGGTTGGGTCCGTACTTCTGCAGGCAATAATCGAGATGCGGCAGGTAAACCAACGTCAGGGTCGGGCTGAACCGGCGTTCGAATATCTTGGCGGCATCGGCAATCCACTTGCTGGAGACGATCGAGGCGTTCGCTCCCCAGAAGTTGAAGAGCGGGAACTGTCCCAGCTCCCGTTGCAGCTCGTCGCGCATCTCCATCGGCTTGGTATAGCAATCAGGGATCTTGCGGCCATCCGAGGGATACATCGGACGCGGCGTCAGCAGGTAATCGACCGTCGAGTTCATGTTGAACCACCAGCTGATGTTGGCGCAGGTGAAGGTGGGGTCCATCTCCTTCGCGACATCCCAGATCTTGGGTCCCTCCACCAGCTTGTTGGATTGCCGCCAGAACTTGACCTCGTCACGATCCCGGAAATACCAACCGTTACCCACCGCGCCGTGCTCCGCTGGAAGCTTCCCGGTCAGGTAGGTCGCATGGCCGGTGGCGGTCACCGCGGGGATCACGGGATCGATGTAGGCGCTCTTCGAGCGTTCAGCAAACGCGCGGATCCTCGGGGTCGACTCACCGATTAGCGAGGGAACAAGCCCGACGACGTTCAGGACCACCGTCTTGTGCATGGATCAGGTACCTCGAATATAGCGTGGGAAAAAGACGGTGGCGGCAAAGGCAACCAGCGCGATGAGCACTCCCCACCACGCCTCAAAGGTTGCGAGCACCAGCGCGTCCACCAGGGAGATGCCGGCGATCAGGCGCGCGATTGCCCCACCGACCTGGCGATTCGTCTGGCGATAGGC
>DASYWM010000065.1:0-12644 GCA_035936075.1 Thermomicrobiales bacterium | reverse complement strand
TGGAGAAATCGTGCCGAGGGAGATGCTTGCCGATCGGGACAAGGTGGTGGCGCGCGTCTCGCTGACCGGAACGCATCTTGCCGAGTTCCAGGGTGTGCCGCCGAGTGGGAAGCGGATGATTGCCGATGGCACGGAGACATTTCAGTTCCGGCACGGTGTGATCGTCGAGAGCTGGAGTCTCTTCGGTCCCCTGGTCGAGATGGAGAAGCTGAGATCGTTCGAGCAGATGCCCAGCGAACCAAAGCCGAAGCGAAGCTTCCTCCAGCGACTCCTGAACCGTGGCAAGCATCGTCCTGAGGATGAGGAGGCAGCATGATCCGGATCAACACCGCGTCCCATGGGATGGTGCAGGGGGATTTCGACGAAACGCGTGAGGTCGAGGCAGCCGCGCAGACGATTCCCTATCTGTGGCGGCGTACCCAGCGCTCGTCGTTGTTCCGGCTGATGCAGATTCCTCGCTGGATGTATCGCGGCTACACTCGCACGAGCGCGACCGACCTTGCGGCAAGCATCGCCTATCATGCGATGGTGGCGCTCGTGCCCATGTTCTTCCTGCTGGTTGGTGTGGCCGGCCTTTTCCTGCGTAACGACACCGTCATGCGGCAGGCGATCGAGGCGATCCAGGTCGTCTTCCCGGCGGGATCCGGGTCGCGAGAGGCGTTTGAAGCAGCCCTCGAGGCCCGCCGGAACAGCGGCCTCATCAGCCTCCTCAGCCTCATGGGATTTGCCTGGGTGGGGACGGGGCTGATCAGCTCAATGGCGCGTGGAATGAACCGGGTCTATGGCGTCCGGAACGCGAGCTACATCGTGGAGAAGCAGCGCGCGTTCGTCGTTATTTTCCTCTTCCTCATCTTCTTCCTGGTCGCGGCACTATCCTCGATCCTGCCGACGTTCCTGCTCGTCCAGGAATTGCCGGAACTCCTCGACTGGTTGCTGCTCAGCTCACGTTTCAGCCAGATTGCCGCCTACGGGGTCGCCTTTTTCTCATCTCTCATGCTCTTCCTGGTCATCTATCGGATTGTGCCCAATGCGCGGCAGCGCTTCCTAGACGTCATCCCGGGAACCTTCGCGGCCAGCCTGCTCTTTGTGATGCTGACGCAGATCTTCCCGATCTACATCGATCTGGTGGGTGGGGTAAACCGGTACGGGCAGCTGCTCGGGCTCATCTCGCTCATCGTCGTGGCACTCTACGCGCTTGCGCACATCATCCTGTTTGGCAGCTATATCAATGCCACCTGGCAACGATACCGGCAACGCCGGCGTCGGGCGCAACGGATACAGGATGCGAACCAGGATGAGCCGGAGCAGGTAGTGGGTGGTTGACGCTTCTCGCCCTCCGGGCTCGGCCGAATGGGCCGCTCCCGCTCCCTTGCTCTGCAATGGCCTATGCGTCGTCCGCTACACCCCCACGTAGTGGGCGGCCGTGTCAATCGCATTGCACATCGCCTCATGAGCCGCACGACCGCAAAGGCCTGTTTTCAGAGCTGCGCCGCGCTTGGCTGCATCGCTTCGCGTTGGATTCATCCCCTTCGAGGTTGCTCAGGGTCTGAATGACGGAGGGTTGTACAGGGGCGTGCCTCCTGCTCATATGCCGGAACAAACGATCTTGTACGAGCCCTGACGCAGGCGCCTGCAAGGGGGACCGGTGCCCAAGAGGAGCCGGTTGCAGATGAACCGGCTCCTTACAGGTTGTCAACGGGGACGACCGGAATGTCATCGGCTGGGGTGAAGCCGAGGACTTGCGCATAGAAGGAGAGCTCCGCTTCGGTTGCCCGCTGGATCGCCTCAGCGGAGCGGAAGCCGTGTCCCTCGCCCTCGAACTCGATGTGGGCGACCGGCATGCCGTTGGCTCGCACCGCCTCCGCCATCATCGTCGCCTGGTTCGGCGGCACGACCTTGTCCTCGAGTCCCTGAAGAAGAATCATCGCGCTGTCGAGCCGGTCGACATGATGTATCGGGGAACGGTCGATGTACACCTGCTTCTCCTCCGGATAGGGTCCCACGAGGCCGTCCAGGTAGCGTGATTCAAACTTGTGCGTCTCACGCGCCATCGCTTCCAGGTCACCGATGCCGTACAGGCTGGTGCCGACCTGAAACGTGCCGTGGGACGTGAGGGCTGCCAGGGTGGTGAAGCCACCGGCGCTCCCGCCCCGGATAATCAGGCGGGCCGGATCGACGAGTTTCTGGTTGGCGAGCATCTCGGCGCCGGTGACGCAGTCCGCCACGTCGACGATGCCCCATTTGCCCTTCAGTCGATCGCGGTAGGCCCGGCCGTACCCGGTGCTGCCACCGTAGTTCACGTCGAGAATCGCGAATCCACGGCTGGTCCAGAACTGCCTTTTTATGCTGAATGCAGACGAGGAGAAGCTGGTGGGCCCTCCGTGGCTTTCAACGATCAGCGGTGGGAGCTCACCCTCCGGCCCCGTATACAGCGGGTTGACCGGTGGATAGTAAAAGCCGTACGCAGTTTCGCCATCGGTCGATGTCCAAGAGACAGGGTGCGCGATCGAGACGGTATCGGGGTCGATCCCTGCCTCGCTGGCCCTGCGCAGCATCTCCCATTCTCCGGTGTTGGCGTCCAGCCGGACGACACCACTGGGATCGGTGGGGGAGGCACCAAGGAAGATCACCGTGTCGGTGCTCTGCTGGACGTGGACGTCCGAGATGGCCGTGAAGGGGAGGTCGTATCGTCTGAGGGGGCCATCCTCGACATCAAGCCGTCCCAGGTGCCAGACCCCGTTCTGGCTCCAGGCGCAGATCACCGAGCCATTGGCAAGGAAATCCCAGGTCGACATGCCGAAGACCCATTGGGGCTGCGCGAAATCGGCCTCCATTGCCCTTAGGGGGACGATGCCGTGTGTCCGGTCGGCATAGAGGTTCCACCAGCCGGTGCGGTCGGAGACGAAGACGGGGAGGCCCGTCTCGTTCCAGCGTGGCCTGACGATGGATTCCTCCGGGCCGCCGGTGACCAACCGGATGTTCTGCAATGCGCCATCGGTCCCGACATCGGCATACCAGAGTTCGGTGCCGTCCCACGGCATCTGGGGATGGTTCCACATGAGCCAGGCGAGCCGGGTGCCGTCCGGTGAGAGGGCGGGGGAGGCGACAAAATCGCTGCCGGAGATGATCATCTGGCCGCCGTCTTCGTTTGGCCCGTCAAGCTCAAGCTGGACGATGGTATTGACCGGTTCCGCCCCTTCTAGGGAATGATCCTCGCGAACGGCGATGATACGTCCATGATGGGTGTCGATCAGGATGTCGGCATAGCGGTAGGCTGACTCGGGGGTGATCGGCGATGGTTCCGGCTGCGACGGGGATATCCGGTAGAGCCGGTTGTCCTTGCCGTGAGAGAACACAACGGTTCCGTCGGCTGCCGTCCACGAGCCGCCGCCGTACTCATGGGCGCGGGAGCGGACATCGAAAGGGGCTGGGGTGAGTTCAGTCCGCGCGGCGCCATCAAGTTGGATCAGCGTCGAGCGGCCCCCCTCGTTGGGGCGGCCCTCAAGCCAATAGATGGACTCGCTATCCACACCCGGCTCCTTCAGCGGAACCGTCTGGCCGGTCAGCATATCGACGCTGAAAGGCGATGCCCAGCTGCCATACGGGGCGATGATCGGGGTCTCGGTGCGCGAGCGGTCTGGCACGAGGGTGCATCCTTTCGGAAATGGGACTGCGTTCGACATGCGGATCGGGAGCGCATGACATGGTTCTATCCAAGTATCGTCCATAATCTTAAGGCAATCGGAGGTGCCACGGATGGTGCCCTTTCGCACGTTGATCCAACGAACAGGAGCTCGCGAGTGTCGCTCGATATTCATCAGATCTCAAAGTCATTCGGCGAGTTCACCGCGGTGCAGGATGTCTCATTTTCCGTCGAACCGGGGACGATCTTCGGCTTTCTCGGCACCAACGGCGCGGGCAAGACCACGACGATGCGGATGATCCTCGATATCATCCGCCCAGATACCGGTGAGGTCACGTGGAATGGGACACCGACGAGAGATCTGCCGCGCGATATCTTTGGCTATCTTCCCGAGGAGCGCGGGCTCTACCCCCGGATGGTGGTAGAAGACCAGCTGATGTTCCTGGCGCAGCTCTATGGGGCTAACCGGAAGGCTGCGAAAGCGGAGCTCGATGTGTGGCTGGACCGTCTCCATATCGAGGAGAACCGGAGGAAGACGGTGGATCAGCTCTCCAAGGGCAACCAGCAGAAGGTTCAGTTCCTGGCCTCTGTGCTGCACGATCCGCAGATCCTGATCCTGGACGAACCATTCAGCGGGCTCGACCCCGTGAACGCCGAGCAGATGAAGCAGGTCTTTCGGGAGATGCGGGATCGGGGCAAGACCATCATCTTCTCCACGCACCAGCTGGATGACGCCCAGGAGCTGTCGAGCGATGTCGCGATCATTCATCGTGGCCGGCTGGTGATCACAGGGCCGGTCGGTGCGGTGCGCCAGAGTACCGGTGAGCACTATGTGCGCATCGCGGTCGCGGGAGACCCGGAGAACCTTTGGTTAGAGGGAGAACGGGATCTCGAAATCGTCCGTCGCCGGTCCGACTACACTGAGATTGCAGTGCCCAACGAGCAGGTTGCGCGATCGATCCTGCGGGAGGCAGTACGAAGGGATCTCCCTGTGACCCGGTTCGAGATCGATTACCCGTCATTGAACGATGTCTTCCTGACGCACGTACGGAAGATGCCAGCCGCGATGCAGCCAACCCGGGAAGAACTGACGGCCGTGCCGGTCGGTGACTGAAGCAAGCGAAGGATGCCCTCTCATGTTTGAACCAGGTCGGGTGGCGCTGATCGCGAAGCGGGAATGGTCGTCGCGCGTGAAGCAGCGGAGCTTCCAGATCACCACAATCATCCAGGTTCTGGTGGTGCTGGCCCTTGGCTTGGCTCCAGTGATCATTGCGCGGTTTGCCGGCGATGACGAAGGCAGCGGTGCCTCTGTTGTCGTGGTGGATCGTGCCGATGCTGGAGTTGCCGAGCGCCTTGCCCCTTGGCTGGAGGGAGATGGAGATACGCTGGAAACCATCGAGGTAACGTCCGGTGCTGCAACGCCTGATGTTGCCCGTGCGATGGTCGAAGACGGGGATGCCCAAAGTGCCTTGATCGTGGACCGGGGTGACGACGGAGCACTCACGTTCACGCTGGTCACAGAAGACGACAGGTCCTCCAGGGATGTCCAGCGAATCTCTGCCGCCGCTTCAGGGATCGCCATGGAGGACCGACTCGTTCAGAGCGGTGTGTCGCTGGAGGAGGCGCAGCAGGTATTTACCCCCGTGGCTTTCAATGTGGAGAGCCCGACCACTGGACAAGGCAACACCGGTTTCGCCGGCTCGACGGACGCGAACGCGGCGGAATATGCGATCGCCTACATCTCCTCGATCCTGATGTTTATCGCTGTCGTCATGTACGGGACATGGATCGCCCAAGGCGTGGTGGAGGAGAAAAGCTCGCGCATCATGGAGATCATGGTCAACGCGGCGACGCCCCGGGATCTCCTGGCCGGTAAGGTGATCGGCATCATGATGGCGGGCCTGACGCAGCTTCTGCCGATGCTGCTGGTGGGAAGCCTGGCCTTCAGTTTCCAGACCCAGATTGCGGACCTGATGGGCGTCAACGTCGAACGTGTCCTGGACATTGACTTCGGAGCGCTCACGGTCAGGTCGGTCGGATTCTTCCTGCTCTACTTCCTGCTTGGGTTTGTCCTGTACGGTGCGCTCTATGCCGGTGTTGGCTCGCTGGTAAGCCGCCAGGAAGAGGTGAGCCAGGCAATCGCGCCGATGATGACATTCATGATGATTGGCTATTTCGGAGCGTTCTTCGTGCTCGGGGCCCCGAATACAGCTGTAGCCCGTTGGCTCATGATCTTCCCGCTGACATCGCCCTTCTCGGCAATGCCCCGCATTCTGCTCGGCGATCCAGCGACAGGCGAGATCGTGCTCAGCGTTGTGCTCCTGCTGTTGACCGCGACGGGTGCAATCTGGCTGGCAGGCAGGCTCTATCGAGTGGGCGTGCTGATGTATGGCCAGCGGCCGAGCTGGAGGAGCCTTGTGCGCATGGGCGGCATGCAGCAGGTCGCGCGGTAGCGGCTGTCCAATCGGCACGGCAGCTTCATGAAGGTAGCCTCTTGCTCTCCCGCCTCGTGATGTGGACGTGATGGATGGAAGGACCGCGCTCGGGATTGCTCTAGGGGATACCCGGTGCATACCTGAAAGTGACCGTGAGGCGAGTTTCGGCGACTACGGTCTGAGGCGTGCAGGACCGGTTTAGGTAGGCCATCGTTTTTGGCGTACGTACGCGAGGAAAGTCCCAATTGGAGAACCCGCTTCCATGTTGACTGGTATCTCGAAATGGGGTACTATTGACCAAGTAATCGAACAGATGTTCGACTTGCTCAAGGCTGTTGCTATGATGGGGTGGAGAGCACCAGAATGGGCCGAGCCAGGATCCCCGCCCGGGCAGCAACACAGCAGACAGGCAGAGCGCAGAGGCGCCAGGTGCGGACGCGGTGACGCGCGTTCGGGAAGGACAAGTCGTTCACATGGCAGAACAGACAGAACGCACGCGCGCGGTTGATAACGCGATCGCCCAGATCGAGCGCCAGTTTGGCAAGGGATCCATCATGAAGATGGTCCCTGGTGCAGCCAACCCGATGCAGGTGGACAGCATTCCGACCGGCAGCATCGCACTGGACCTCGCACTCGGTATCGGCGGTGTGCCGCGTGGCCGAATCGTGGAAATCTACGGGCCGGAGTCGTCCGGCAAGACGACACTGGCGATGCATATCATCGCCGAGGCCCAGAAGGCCGGCGGCATGGCCGCCATCATCGACGCCGAGCACGCGCTGGATCCGCTCTATGCCGGCAGGCTGGGCGTGAACCTGGACGATCTCCTGATCTCACAGCCGGACACCGGTGAGCAGGGGCTTGAGATCGCCGAGACGCTGGTGCGCACCGGTGCATTGGACGTGATCGTGATCGACTCGGTCGCGGCGCTCGTGCCGAAGGCGGAGATCGAGGGCGACATGGGGGATTCCCATGTCGGTCTGCAGGCGCGTCTGATGAGCCAGGCGCTCCGCAAGCTGACCGGCGCCATCAATCGCTCCAAGACCTGTGTCATCTTCATCAACCAGCTACGCATGAAGATCGGCGTCATGTTCGGGAGCCCGGAGACGACGACCGGTGGTAACGCACTCAAGTTCTACTCTTCGGTTCGGATGGATATCCGCCGGATCGAGACCATCAAGGATGGTCAGGATGCGACCGGCATCCGATGCCGAGTGAAGGTGATCAAGAACAAGGTCGCGCCGCCGTTCCGACAGGCCGAGTTCGACATCATGTACAACGAAGGCATCTCTGTCGCGGGCAGCGTGCTCGATGTCGCAACCGATTTGGGGATCGTGCGCAAGAGTGGCGCCTGGTTCTATCACGGTGAGGATCGGCTGGGGCAGGGTCGCGAGAATGCGAAGACCTTCCTCAAGACGAACCAGGACGTGCTGGAGACCATTCGCGACGAGATCAAGCGGGCCTCACCGGAGCTTTCTGGTCGCCTCGCCTATGATGGGACCGAGGGCGAGGGAGTTGACGCAGACGGTGTGCTCCTGGAGAAGTAGCCAGGTCGCCTGAAAACAGCAGAAATATGACATGCGCCGGAGGTGTGGCGGGCCAGGAGAGGGCCAGTCATACCTCCGGCGTATCGCATTCGACAGATGAGTATTGCATCGCTGTCGCCCGTTCGCCCCTGTACCACTCGGCCAGCATGCGGTTGGCGGGGACCGACTCGAGATATGAGCGCCGCGCCGCGTCGTCGGAGATACGGCTCGCCCGCTCCATCATCAGCTGATATCCGGCCCGGGCTGCACGCGACGAGGCATCCTGCTCGCCGAGCGCATGGCAGGCGATGGCCATGCTCAGATACGCATGGAGCGGGTCTTCAAAGCCGTCTTCACCATGGACACCGATCCACGTCTCCAAATCTCCCAGCAGCTCGCGCATGGCCCTTTCCTCTGATCGTGCCGTGGCGATGCGTAGCAGTGTCGCGATGTTGTCCTGAGCCAGGCCAGTCTGCCCAAGTCGCTGCCTGAGCTCCAGGGATGCCCTGGTGTCCGCTTCGGCTTCCCCGAGATCTCCCTTTCCTTCGTGTGCGAGGCTCCGATAGGAGAGGGCCACAGCCTCCAGGCGTGGTGTTCGCAGCGTCCGGGTTGCCTCAAGTGCGGACGTGAGGATATGAATCGCTTCCATCCAGTCTCCCACCTGGAGATGACACAGCCCCGAGTTGAGGTCGCACACGATCTCTCCTCGTACCTGCCCCGAGCGGCTGTAGATCGTTCGGGCTTGGCGATAGGTCCCCAGTGCCGTCTCGTACATTCCCAAGTCGACTTCGCAGTTACCGGCAGCAAGCAGGGCCTCCGCCTCGAAGGGCTCGTTTCCGAAGTCCGACGCCGTTTGCCACGCGCAGTGTGCATGGAGTAGGGCTTCATCGTAGGCGCCCAGCCGGTAAAGCGTGTGGCTCAGCATCGCTTCCGTGCCGCTCAACTCGACGCGTCGCTCAATCTCGAGATTGATGGCGATGGACCGTTGCAGGTGTGCCGCCGAGGTCGAAAACTGGCTGTCGTCATAGTAGAGCTGACCCAGCAGGTCTTCGCATCTTGCTTCCAGATCGCGGTACCCATGCCTGCGGGCATCGTTAAGAATCTCCTGGGCCAGGCGGATTGCCTCGTCGACCTGGCTGCAGCCGCGGATGGATAGTCCCTGTCCGATGCGGGCGTCGCATTGCCGCCACGTATCGTTCACCTTGGCGGCGTATTCCTCCGCCCGCTGATACCAGGCGAGTGCAAGATCGTAATCCATCTGTTGAAAGGCGAATGACCCCGCATGGACGGCGTGTTCCGCTGCCTCCCTGTATTGGTGCGCGTGTGCAAAATGGAACGCAACCGGTGCCGACGCGATGTGCGACGTGTTGCCGAGTAGGGCGATGGTCGCCTTTGCGATAGCAATGTGGAGGCGTTCGCGCTCCCGAGTAGACAGTGAGTCGTAGAGGAACTCCTGAAAAAGGGAGTGGGGGAACTGGTAGAGATGAATCCGCTGTCCGTTGATCGTGGTGGCGTCCCTCTCGCAGAGCAATCGGTAGCGTTTCACGAGCCGGTTATCAACGAGAGAGCCCATCTCATTCGGCTCGATTCCTGCTACCTGGCTCAAGACATCGATGGAGACAACATTGCCCTGGACCGAGGCGATTTCAAGGACGCGCCGAAGATGGTTTGGGAGGCGTTCAATTCGCTCGGAGATCACCGCCCGGATCTTCCCTGGTACCTCGCCATCCATGGCGGTGGTCACCAGTTCCCAGGCACCGTTGGGGTGCTGTTTCAGCCGCCCGCTATCCTGCAGCCACCGGAGCATCTCCACCGCGAAGAGGGGATGCCCCTCGGTACGATCGAAGAGAAAGGTCGCGATGTTCTGCTCGTCAACCGGTGAGAAGGAGAACTGGTGAACAAGGCTGGTGACAAACGCCTTGCCCTGGTCGGCACCAATGGATGTCGAGAGATCGACGAGAGCCGTGTCCATCTGGCGGCTCACCTCGTTGATCACGGGCTCGAGCGGATGTCGCGTCGAACCGTCGTCATGCGCAAGGGCACTTAGCCGGTAGGAGCCGATGATCAGCAGGGGGACGTCCTGCCTGTCTTTCAGATGGCGCTGCAGGTGGAGTAGCAGGGCATAGGCCCGCTCGCTAGCCCAATGCAGATCTTCGAGCACAAGGATGACAGGCCCAGACGCGGTCAACGATGTAATGAACCGCACGACCTGGTCGAAGCGTCCCGAGATGTCAGTGGCGTTGCGGATGTTGAGAATCCGATGGAGTTGTTCCTGAAGCGACGGATTCGTTGAGCTGAGCCGCTGAGCGTAAGCGACAAGCGCAGGTTCATCGACGAACGTGCCGATCAGGGCTGGAGCGACAGTGAACAGCATGCCTATCGCATCGTGGTGGCGGCCATCGGCTTCCACGCTTGCAGTGGCAGGGCTACCGCCAACGGTAATGCCCAGCAGGTGATTCAGTGCCTGGAAAAAGGGGAGGTAGGGCTCCATCGATGTTGCGCCACTCGTGCACTCGCCCCAACCGATAATCACGGTCCTGTCGCGCTGCCGTGCTTGTTGGCATATCTCGGTTATCAGGCTGGTTTTGCCTGCCCCAGGATCACCAGCGATAAGCACAACACGCGGGGTCCCGTTGCGCGCGTCCTCGTAGGCCCCTTGCAGATGGTCCAGCTGCTTCTCGCGTCCCTCACGGACAAAGTGAAGGTGAGTCCCATCACCACCTGGCATTGCCTTCGCGCGATTCCGGTCTCGTGTCCGTTCCGCAGCGGCAAGGAATGCTTCCTCCTCGGGGCTGCCGGAAGGGATGCCCAAGGCTGCGGTTAGGAGCTGGACTGTTTGCGGGCGTGGACGCACGTAGTCTGACGGATGCAGGCGGGCCGCTTCCAGATTGGAGATGGCCTTCTCCGAGATAACGCCAAGGGCGGCGAAGTCAGGATCGCTAATTCCGCGTCTGGAGATGAGCTTGGCGAGCGCTGACTGGGATAGCCCCCGCTTTTGGCGAGATTGGCGGAGGATCTCTCCAAATGGCGAACGTGATCCTACCGGCATGGCACCTCCCGCTTTGGACCGCTGGAACAAAAGTTGATCCTGCGACCTGATGGACCAAGAGTTGCTGGAGCTCTCGTCGCTCCGGTCGAGCCTCGCGAATGGGATGTGGCCTCCCATATCCTATTCTCTACGATCGCTGCCCGGGGTCAAGATCGAAAGGCTTAATAGCGCTGTCGTGCATGGCCCGAGGCGGCCCATACTGCGGTGAAAACTTCGGTGATACTGGGGTGGATTTTCGGGGCGCGTGGCCTAAGGTAGATACACGGCCAGGGTGGTAGACCCGGGCACTCGTGATCGGACCGGAGGTCCCCCAGCTTAGCCAGTCCGATCACGGGTTTCACGGCGCCAGACCTGGCCGCCCTATGTGGGTTCAATGCAGTGATACTCGTGAGGATTCAGGTTCAATAAGCTTTCGTGCGGGTAAGCGGATGCGCCAACAGGCGTCCGAACGCATGGTATGCCTGACCTCGGAACATGCAGCAATACATGACACGCCGATGGCATGGACACTTGTCACCGAGTCTCCATGCCATCGGTGTTTGCGGTGTAGTTGCCCAACACGGCGGCGATGGCACGGGCAAAGCCGTCAGGATTCTCGCTCATCATGGAGTGGCCAGCGTCGGGAATTCGCACAATCCCGACGTCTCTTGGTACCAGGTTACCCAAATCCAGATTCGACATCTCTCCGACGAGTAAGGTCCTTGGATTAGCAAGGACCTCCAGTTGTTCCCCAAAACTGGGCGAACGCTGCTGAAGCAACGAGGAGGCAGCGCGATGCAGGATGACCGGGTTCGCGTGCCCAAGCGGTTCCTGGAAGCCTACCGAGGCTCTTTCACCACGGGCCGCCTGACGGCGAGTAGCCAGCTGGAGCATCGCGTACCCCCGCGAAACAAAATCCGACTCGGTGCGTTTGGCGATCGTCCTGCCGAGCACACTCTGGTCGGGGTGGAGTAGTGGCTCGGCAAGGATCAAGCTGGAAACGAGATCCGGTCGTCGAGTGGCGAGCTGGATGGCAATCGACCCGCCCATGCTGTGCCCCATGATTGGTGCATCTACGACGCCCACTGTATCGAGCAGCTGGATAACGACCTCCGTTTGCTCCTCAACAGAGGACGTCCAGTCATCGGTCGCCGAGCCGTACCCGAACCCAGGGAGGTCGATCAGCAGGGCGGGGGTGCCAGCCATAGCGGGATGCGTCGCGATCGGGCGAAGGGTGATGATGGCGGAGTCGCCCAGACCATGCAGGAAGACGAGCGGGGAGGTGGACGCTTCGCCAACGGAGGTCCATGCAACCTGGAGACCATTCACCGCCAGGTAGTGAAGCTTTGGGTCCGTTACGGCTGGGCTCCCTTCCGTCGCTCGTTGATGTGCAGGCTCAATGAGCATGGCAACACCCGGGAGAGTCAGGCTCACCCGGGTGTTGAAAGATCGTCCTGGTTGGATCGGCAGCCTAGAGGCGGACCGCTCCGTACCAGCGAGGACCGTAGTAGCTCGAATCCAGGTCGCTGATCACGACGCCCGTGGACTCGTTCTGCGCGTGGATGAACTTGTTATTACCGATGTACAGGCCGACGTGCGACAGACCAGCGGTATAGGTGTTCTGGAAGAAGACCAGGTCACCCGGCTGGAGACTGCTGCGCGAGACCGGAGTCCCGGCCGCCACCTGGGTCCACGTACCATAGCCGATGTTTTTGCCCATGACGTTCATGGCCACCCAGTAGGTGAAGCCCGAGCAGTCGAAGGAGGCCGGGCCGTGTGTCGCCCAGACGTACGGGTAGCCGAGGTAGCGCATCGCATAGTCTACCATCGCGTTACCGGTCGCCGAGCTCCCGGTCGTCGGTGCAGGCGCGGCTCCCGGATCGGCGGAGCCACCACGCTGGGAGAGCGCTTCGGACGTCTTCGTCAGGTAGTCGCTGCTCATGAAGCCCTTGAGACCGCTCCAGTCGACCGGATAGAAGCCATTGGTCGCACCGCCGGTGATCAGAACAACCGTA
>DASYWM010000064.1:0-14338 GCA_035936075.1 Thermomicrobiales bacterium | reverse complement strand
GTCACCAGTGTCATCGACATACAGCCGACAACAGGCGACAAAGGTGCTGTTTCTGATATCGCTCAGGACCTACTGAAGACCGTCTGTGTCGAACGCCACCATGCCACTGGTCAGATCGGCGTTGGCTTCACGCGGGGATTTGGTCTGGCACGCGGTGCACTCGCCACAACCGTCTCTCACGATTCGCATAACATCCTTGCCGTGGGCGTCTCCGACGATGATCTGCTTGCCGCCATCGCCCTGGTCGCGGAGTCCCAGGGCGGTATGGCCGTCGTCGCAGACGGCCAGGTTCTCGGGCATCTCCCCCTTCCAATCGCGGGTCTGATGTCGGACCGGCCTCTATTTGAGGTGGCGGCGACATACGAGGCACTCGGGAGTGCGGCCCGTTCGCTCGGCTGCAAGCTGGACGACCCGTTCGGGCAGCTCGCCTTTCTCGCCCTGTCGGTCATCCCAGAGGGACGCATCACGCACACGGGCCTCCTGGACCTTACCGTTGCCCATTAGCCGAGACTGCACCGGGCGGGGCATGACAGTGGGAGAAGTTTCAGCCCCAATAGCTTGCTGCGACAGGCGAACCGACGCCGATATCGTCGTTGTCGGCGCTGGCATTGCGGGGCTCTCGTTTGCATTGCGCTTGCCTGATTCGCTCCGGATCGTCATCCTTCTCAAGGGACAGTTGGGCGAGAGTAATACGTGGTAAGCACAGGGCGGTATCGCCGCCTCCGTCGGCCTGGACGACGACCCGAACCGAACCTGCATCTACAGGACACGATTGTCGCCGGCGCGGGCTTGGTGGACATCGACGCCACGATGGCGGAACGCGGTCCTCAGCACCCAATGGAATGCCTGCGAGGCGTGCCAGAGCCGTTCAGTGGCGTCTGACGCAATCCCTATATCCATGATTATGAAGGGGGCGGCCTCTGACCCCCTGTCTCCGGCCTGACGCTCGCAACCCCTGGCTATGCCAGGTCAATGCCCAGTTGCCAGCTCATGAAGCCCCACAGGTCAGCAGCCTCCTGGACTCGCATCCAAAGGGGCTTGCCTTGCCCGTGTCCGGCGTCGCTCTCTGCCCGCAACAGGATTGGCCGGTCCGCCCCGCTGCCAGTCGCGCGCTGAAGCAACGCGGTCATCTTTCGGGCATGCATGGGGTCGACCCGGCTGTCGTTTTCTCCCAGCGTCAGCAACATGGCGGGATATTCGACGCCTTCGCGGACCGCATGATAGGGCGAATAGGCATGGAGCCATGCGAACTGCTCCGCATCTTCCGATGATCCATACTCCGGGATCCAGAGGCGCGCGATCCGGAAGAGATGGTAACGAAGCATGTCCAGCAACGGCACCATGCAGATCGCTGCCCGGAAGAGTTCGGGCCGTTGCGTGACCACGGCTCCCACGAGCAACCCACCGTTGCTTCCACCCGCGATACCCAGCCGTTCAGGCCGTGTGTACCCCTCGGCAATCAGGTATTCTGCGGCAGCAATGAAATCGTTGAAGGTGTTCTGCTTGACAGCAAGCATCCCCGCCTCGTGCCATGCCGCACCATACTCCGCACCACCGCGAAGATTAGGCAGGGCAAAGACGCCGCCATGTCCGAGCCAGAACGGCAGTGCGGGTTGATACTCGGAACCACGGGTAACGTTGAATCCACCGTACCCCGTGAGATAGACCGGATTCGAGCCATCAAGCTCCAGCCCTTTCCGATGCACAAGGAACATTGAGATATTCTGGCCGTCCTTCGAGGCATACCAGACCTGGCGGATCTCGCAGGTATCAGGGTCGAACCCGGGCGGCGGGGCCACTGGGCTGAGCTCTACCGGTGCCTGGTCATCGCCCTGATACACCAGTGCAGTTGGCGGCTGCACGAACGACTGGTACCCGACTACGACGATATCGCTCGACGGGGATGCGTGGAGGCCCGTGATCGAACCGATGCCCGGTAGCCCAAGATCACCCCGCGAGGACCCATCACGGCCGTAGCGGCGCACCTTGCCCATCGCTGCCTCGAGTTCTCCCGTGACGATTCCGCCGGGCGTGATCGCCGCGTACTCGATCACGCGGTCCTCACGCCCGGCAACCACAGTCGACCAGGCGGCCTGTCCCTTCTCGTTTCCGTTCTCCAGGGAATAAGCAGCGATCTGGCCATTCGGAGCCTGCCACTGCGTCAGGTCGTAGAGCACCCCGTTGTCGATCCCAAGAACTTCATGGATCGCAGCGCCATCGGGAGTGATATCCCGGAAGCCAGCTTCCTCATGCTGACGATCCAGGACATATATTCCTGTCCGGATCCAGCCCTCGTTCTCCTCGACAATGACCCAGCGACCAGTCGGCTCTATCGAGACCGCGGGAAGAAGCTCCTTAGGCCGGTCCCCACCGAAGACTAGTGGGTCGTCGTGATAATCCGATCCGATCAGGTGAAAAAATACACGTCGATGGTAGTGGAGCTCGCCGTCCGGGACACTTCCAGGCAGGGGATATCTGGTGTAGTAGAAGCCGTTGTTGTCAGGTAACCAGGCCACCGATGCGGCCCTCGCTCTCGGGATGGCCTCATCCAGGTCCTCGCCAGTGCCCACGTCGAACACATGGAGCACGCTCCATTCGTCCCCGCCCTGCGAGACCCCGTAGGCGAGACGGGTGCCATCGTGAGACGGCTCCCACCAATCGAGTGCAACCAGCCCATGCTCCCCTTGCGCCGAAGGGTCGAGGAGCGTTCGCTCCTCGCCATCGAGCCCCTCGCGGACATAGAGCACCGCCTGATCCTGCGATCCCTCGCGTCGCGTATAGAAGAAGCGGCCGCCTGTCTCCCTTGCACCGGTAACCGATCCTACCTGGAGCAGCTCGCGAAGCTGCCCTTCGAGTTGCTCCCGTCCGGGGATGCCGGCAAGCACAGCTTCCGTGCGAGCATTCTGATCGCGCGTCCAGGCCCGGGTCTCGTCCGAACTGCCATCTTCCAACCATCGATATGGATCATGAATCTGGTGACCGTGAAGGACTTCGACAACATCTTCTCGTCTGGTTGCAATGGAAGGAGTAGCCTCCATGTCGTGCTTCGTGACTTCCATCGTTCTGATGTCTCCTTTTTGCTGACGCTCGTGTCACCATCTAAATGTTGTCCAATAGGATGCCAGCATTAGGCGGAGAGTGCCCGGATTTGCTTCAATGCTCAATCGCAAAAACAGGAACTTGATGCAATGGTGAAACAGGTGGACGAATCCGAACAGCATCGATACCGAGCCGCCCTGGCCACAATTTGGGACCGGTCCAGTTACGATCGGGGATTCATAAATAATCCCTTCGCCGGTGACGACGAAGCGAGACGAGGTCTGGCACGCACGAGCGCGGTCCTGGATCTACTGGGCCACCCGCAGGAACGCATTCAACTGGTCCATGTTGCGGGCAGCAAGGGTAAAGGCTCCACCTCGGTGTTGCTCGATGCAATCCTGCGCGCCGCCGGCATGCGCTCGGGCCGCTTTACGTCCCCCCACCTCCACTCCTATCGGGAGCGGTTCATCGTCGATGACGAACTCATCACCGAGGGCGCATTCGCATCTCTCACTGAGCAGGTTATGGAGGCAGTGCGCAAGGCAGAATCGACCACTCCGGATCTCGGCAGGATCACCGCCTGGGAGCTTTCGACAGCGATGGCGCTCACGTGGTTTGCCGAAAGGATGTGCGATGTCGCGGTGATCGAGGTAGGACTGGGCGGAACGCTGGACGCGACCAACGTCATCGACCCGGTTGTATCCGCGATCACCCGCCTCGACTTCGAACACACGGCCATCCTGGGAGAGACGCTCCCTGAGATTGCGTCGAACAAGGCCGGCATCATCAAACCCGGACGACCCTCGGTTACAGTCGAGCAGCCAGACGCCGCACTGTCGGTCATCCAAGAACGGGCTCGCCACGTCGGGAGCCCTCTCCTCGTCCAGAATCGCGACTGGTTTGTGGAGGGTGACGAGGACAAGTTCGCGGTCACCGGTCCGTGGGGCAGCGACGAAAAACTTCAGACATCCCTTGTGGGCCCACATCAAGTTGAGAATGCAGCGCTCGCCGTGGCTGCGATCAAGATGGCCTTCAGCGACGATTCAGCGGTGGATTATTTGGCAATTCGTGCCGGCCTCCGCAGTGCGCACCACCCCGGTCGTTTCGAAAGGGTCGTCCGGGAAGACAGGACGATCATCATCGATGGCGCACACACCCCGATCGCAGCGGACGCACTGAGTGCTGCACTGACGCGTCATGTTTCCACGGAACCCGTCACGTTCGTCATCGGAATGCTGCAGGACAAACGCCCAGACCCATTCCTGAAGCCGCTCATCCCCAGGGCCGATCGATGGATTGTCGCGAGGCTGGATTCGCCGCGGACGATGCCGGTTGATCTCCTGAGCGAAGCGCTATCTACGCTCGGCCAAAGGGTTAACGGGGCACCTTCCATTGCGGCAGCGCTCGACTTGGCCCTCAAAGACGGAAGGAACACAGTCGTTGTCACCGGTTCGCTAACAGCGGCCGCTGAAGCCCGCGTTCACCTTGGCCTGGCATCCCCAGATCCGTCCCCCACCTAAGGGTGCTGTATCCTTTGGGCCGGGCCACCACACCGGTGGATCACCTGCTCCAGGTCAGACCAAGTGAGTTCAATGTCCCTTCCAGTACATCCCCCAGCCACATTTCGACGTAACTCTTGTCAGACGGCTGGTGCACATTCCGCCTGCCACGGTCCGGCCCAGTGATGCGTCAGCACCATCGCGTTTCGGAGAATCTTGCCGAGCTGGCCGATGCAGAGCTCGTCGACGCCATGGCAGCGGGGGATACCCGTGCAATGGACGTTCTCTACGACCGGTATTCACGAGCGGTGTTCTCGTTCGCGCTCCGGCTTCTTGGAGACCGTGCCGTTGCTGAGGAGTTGTTGCAGGAGGTCTTTTTCCGATCCTGGCGACAGGCACGGAAGTTTAGCGAGGGCAAAGGCACATTCATCACCTGGCTGCTGAGCATCACGCACAACATGGCGATTGATGAGATTCGGAAACAAAACCGTCGCCCGCAGAGGGCCGATAGCGCCGATCCCGTACTCCTCCTCACGAACATGACGGATGGTGCCGTTCCGGTTGAGGATCAGGCAGTGTTTCGAACCGTTCGGGATCAAATTGCAACAGCAATGACTTTATTGCCGGAGACCCAGCGAAGCGCCATTCAACTCGCCTACTTTAGCGGGCTGACACAGCGAGAGATCGCGGAGCTCCAGGGGGAGCCGTTGGGAACCATCAAGACGCGCATGCGCCTCGCGATTCGAAAACTACGGGAGCACCTCGTTGATCAGGGGGTTGAACTGCAATGACACACCAACATCCTGGTCCCGATGCCTCACACGGTGCCATGAACACTGATTGCACATTCTTTCAGGAAAACGCGGAGGCGTTTGCACTTGACGTGGTTGAGGGCACCGAGCGTTCCCGGATGGAGCAACACATGCTCTGGTGTGGGCCGTGTCGCCGAGGGCTGGCAGAGATTCGCCGTGTCACCGACCTGTTGCCGTTTCTCTCCCCGCCTGCCCTGCCGTCTCCCAGTGCCAAGGCAAGGCTCTTCGAGCGAATCGCTGAAGAAACGACGGACGATGCAGAGAGCATTGCGACGTTCTCCAATCCCTGGATTCCCACCACCCCAGTCGATCGACCGGAACGAGCCGCCCGCAAAGGAGTGCAAACAGGTGCCTGGCAGCGCTGGATTGCTCCTGGGCTCATCGCTCCGCTGGTCATTTGCCTGATCATACTCTCGGCATGGACAAACTCATTGCGGAATGAGGTCAGCATGCTGCGCTCCGCCGAGGCTTCGCGAGCGAGCGCTGCCGTTGGGGCACCTCCCCAATCCGACATGCAGCTCTATGCTTTCCGTCCCGCATGCGAGAAGTGCAAGGAGAAGCAGGCCGCAGGCCAGTTCGGGGGCAACCCCGAGGGAAGCATCGGCGTCGTGGTAGCCTGGGATCTCGATCCCAATGAGAAGCACCAGGTCTGGTGTGTCGACAGCCAGGGTCAAAAGAGGCTCGTCTCCGATCTCGAGGTAGAGCAGACGGGAAGTGTCTTCCAGGCCGTCTCCTTCCCGGAGCCCATCGGTGGCTATGAGCAAATCTACGTGGCACAGCATGACGGCACCGCCGACCCGGCGGCAGAATTGATGGTCGCCATGAATGAGGAGCATGAAGTCGACGCTCTGGATGCCACGCCTGGCGACCCGGTGACCGACTAACGCCCTTGCCGCAGCCAGGCAATATCGTTTCGGCTTCGGATTTGCGCTGCACACGCCATCGGTCTATAGTCCATAAGTTATGGCAGCCGTGACGCGACCGACGTGGCACGTCCGAACAGTTGCGGGAGTTAACTCACTGTGCGTTCTGCGCTTACTGCATCTTCTTTTGACGAGCCCAGCGAGGATTTTCCCGTTTCCATGGCAAATGCCCCACGGATCGTTTCTGATATCAGCGAGGAACCGATTCGGTCGCTGACCATCCTGATCCCCGTGATGAATGAGGAAGGCAATCTTCTCGCGCTCTACGAGCGACTGACCGCTTCGCTCGAATCCATCGCGCTGCCCTACGAAATTATCTTTGTCGACGACGGCTCGCGTGACAACACATGGAAACTGGTAGCCGAGCTCAGCGCGCAGGATCATCGGGTTATCGGCCTGAAGCACCGGCGCAACTTTGGAAAGGCGCAAGCACTTTCCAACGGCTTTGCTGCTGCTCGCGGCGATGTGATCGTGACGATGGATGGTGACCTGCAGGATGACCCGGACGAGCTGCCGCGCTTCCTGGACATGCTCAACGATGGCTGCGATCTCGTTTCCGGTTGGAAGCAGCGCCGCCAGGATCCACTAGGCAAGACGTTCCCGAGCAAGCTCTTCAACTGGACGGTCCGCAAGGCGTCCGGGGTGCCGCTACACGACTTCAATTGCGGTTTCAAGGCATACCGCCGTGAGGTGACCTCCTCGATCCGCCTTTACGGTGAGCTCCATCGCTTCACTCCGGTGCTTGCGAGCGCCGAAGGATTCCGCATCGGCGAATTGCCCGTCAAGCACCATGCCCGTCAGTGGGGCTCGTCCAAGTATGGCTGGTCGCGCCTGACCAAAGGTTTCCTCGATCTTCTGACCGTCGTCTTCCTCACGCAGTTCCGCCAGCGCCCCATGCATCTCTTTGGGCTGCCTGGCATGATCTTCATGACGATCGGGTTCCTGATTGGTCTGTGGCTCTCATTCGAGAAACTCATCCTGCAGCACCCCATCGGCACGCGACCTCTGCTTCTCCTCGCCGTGCTTCTGATCGTCATCGGCACCCAGTTCTTTGGGCTTGGCCTGCTGGGCGAATACCAGTCCTATGGTTCCAATGCCCCGCATCCCGATCGCCCGATTCCCCTTAGTGGGACAGTGGGCCTGGCATCCCGACCAGAACTCACCCAATCAGCGGTGAAGCCTGGAATCGCCAGGTGAGTCTGGCGGACGGAAACCCGGAAAGAGATGCGCCCACGCGGCCGAAGGCGCGTGGTGCGGGACAAGGCTTCCTCGGCGCGATCGCCCGCACACCCACCCCGCTCATCTTCATTTCGTGCGTGATCCTGGCCATCCTCCTGCTCTGGTGGCAAGGCCAGGTACATGAGATCATTTCCATCGTGGCCCGTGCCCGGCTCCAGCCCCTCCTCATCGCCGCCCCTATCTATGTAGTGAGCCTCTGGCTGCTCTGCCTGCGGTGGCACCTGCTTGTCCGCATGGCCCAGGGCTGGTCCGATTTCCCCAGAGCCTCTGAGGCGTTCCTTACGTCGGTGGTCATCAACTACGCCGCACCCATAGGCCTGGCCGTCCCCTCCCGCGCCGCACTTACCAAGCGCGCACTCGGTCTCGACCATGGCACGACTGGCACCATTGCCCTCTGGGAGATCGGGGCCGATGTGCTGGTGCTCGGCGCCGGATCAGTCCTCTGGCTCTTCCTGGCAGAAGGCTCCACCTCAGCGGTTGGGAGCGAGCTCTCAGCCTCTGCGGGACAATACGCCAGGTGGGGTGGTGTCGCAATCGTCCTTGTTCTCCTTACGCTCGCTTGGTCGCTGCGAAGTCCCGGCCGCCGCCGACGATTCCTCGGCTTGGCCCAGAAGATCCTGGTCGCCCCTAGCGTGCGGCCCATCGAGGCCCTGATGTCGATCGGGGTAACGCTCGTCTACTGGATGATCCAGGGTGTCGTGTTGGCGCTCCTGGTGCATGCCATGCGTGTCGATATCTCCTTCGAATTCATCCTCGGCCTCACCAGCGTCCCGATTCTTGTCGGCATGTTGAGCCCCATTCCGGGCGGCGCGGTAGTACGGGAGGCGCTCATGTACGTTGTTGCTCGACTCGCCGATGTCCCGGCCGGGGAGGTCGTGGCTGCCGCCGTCATCTATCGCATCGCGCTCTTTGGTGCGATCCCGATCCTGTATGCATTGACCCGGTGGTGGATCTCCCGCCGTGTCCATCACCAATCGAACCCTTCCCGGCACGAGCCCGTCGGGACCGCATGATCGTGATACTGAAAGGACTACCAGGCGCATGAGTATCTCGGAGACCTTCAAATATGAGCCATCGGTAAAGGTAGACACCAGCAACTACCGGAAGCACACAAGCGACAACCCGATCCAACGCCGGCTGATCGACCGCTTCCATGCAAAGATCACCGAGATCGTGACCGATCTCCGCCCACGCACCCTGCTCGATGCGGGCTGTGGAGAGGGCTTTGTCGACGAAATATTTCTCGCCGCAATGCCGGAACTGCAGATCACAGGCTTCGATGTGCTTGAGGATTCGGTAAAACTCGCCAGCATGCGAAACCCTCGGGCGACATTCTCCAGTGGCGATATCTACAATATCGATCACCCGGACAACAGCTTCGATGTCGTTGTCGCCTTCGAGGTCATGGAGCATCTCCACGAGCCGGACAAGGGTCTCTCCGAGATGGCACGCGTAGCCAAGGAGTATGTGGTCCTCAGCGTACCTCACGAGCCATTCTTCTGCCTCGCCAATGCCGCACGCGGCAAGAATCTCGATATCAACCCAAAGGGCAGCGATCCGGATCACCGTAACTTCTGGTCTCGCGAGAAGTTCGGTGAGTTCGTCTCTCGGGAGCTCGACGTCGTGACGCTGACCGGCTCCTTTCCGTGGACTATCTGCGTCGGCCGACCACGCCGGTAGCCCGATACACCCTGGCGACGTGTCTCCCTAGGTGATTGTCGGCAGGCAGGAGCCGCTGATGAACGGATCATCGGGATCAACCGTGTTCGACACCTCCGAACACGTCTCGATCATGTCCTTCAATCTCAAGAACGGCGGGAATATCATCTCATGGATTCGCCGCAGGGCATTACTGGTCGACGTCATCCGGGAGGCCAACCCGATCCTGATCGGGACACAGGAGGGGTATCGTTCCCAACTTGCGTATATCCGCAACAAACTTCCCGGCTACGAATTCGTTGGAGCAAGCAGATATCCGGACGAAGTCGACGAATACAACGCGATCTTTTTCGACACTTCGCAGGTAAACGTGGCGGACAGCGGAACGATCTGGCTATCTGACACACCGGATGTTCCAGGCAGCATGTTTGAAACCGAACATATGCCACGCATCGCGACGTGGGCGCTGTGCGACATCATCGGTTATGATCGCCAACTGCTATCGGTGAACACCCATCTCACCTATGAGGATGCGGGCATCGACGCGCAGGTCGACGTGCTCATAGAGCAACTGGACAAGTTCGCCCCGGAGGATGTGGATATCGTCTTAACAGGCGATTTCAATCAACCGAGGCATTCCCGTGCATGGGACAAGCTTGTCGGGATTGGCTTCGTTGATGCGTGGGAGTTCGCGACATCAGAATCTGGTCCGCGGATCACAGCACATAACTGGAAAGGAGCGCCTTCCGGCGATGACGCCGGTAGCACCCCGGAACGGCGGATCGACTGGATCATGTACCGGCCCGCCAATGGAACGACGCTACCGCGCAACTGCATCATGGAAACCGTCGATACCCACAATGGGACCGTCTACCCCTCAGACCACTTCCCAATTGTGCTTCGCAACCAACCACACCACTCGTGATCGATCGTCGCGAACCGATGGACTGAACACCTCTAAACGCGATGTGGAAGGGTGCCTGGCCACAGCAAGTGCTGTCACTGACACCAGAAGAGATGGTAAGGCTTCGACGACAACGCAAGGGTATGGGCCGGTGACAGCCCTGAGGCACTACCTCCGATAGACGCTAACAGAGGGCTTGGCGCTATCTCCTGGGAGTCTGGAACGCCTCTGCGGCAGCGCAGACCGTACGATCGATATCCTCATCGGTGTGAGCGGACGAGAGAAAAAGTGCCTCGAACTGCGACGGCGCGAAGTAGACCCCGCGATCGAGCATCTCCATGAAGAAGCGGCCGAATGCCTCGACATCGCTCCCCTTGGCATCATCGTACGAATGCACCGGCTCGTCGATGAAGAACATACCAGCCATCGTGCCGACGTTGGCGGCCTGCACCGGGACGCCGGTCCCGGCCGCGGCCTGCCGCAATCCATCGACCAGCTTCCCGGCCTGGGCCGCGATGCCCTGCCAGACGCCTTTGCGCTGCAGGACCTTTAGCGTCGCGATACCGGCCGCCGTCGCCACAGGATTCCCGGAAAGCGTTCCTGCCTGGTACATCGTTCCGGCCGGCGCCACGTGCTCCATGATGTCGCGCTTTCCCGCATAGGCAGCGAGCGGGAACCCGCCGCCCACAACCTTGCCGAACGTCACCAGGTCCGGCTCGATCCCATACAGGCCAACAGCTCCCGTAGGTGAGACCCGGAATCCTGTCATTACCTCGTCGAAAATCAGGATCGCGCCATGGGTTTGAGTGATACGCCGCAACCCCTCGAGGAAGCCATCCACTGGCGGGATCATTCCCATGTTGCCGGCTACCGGCTCAACGATCACCGCGGCGATCTTCTCGCCCGCCTCGGCGAAGAGCTGCTCAACAGCCACGAGGTCATTGTATGGAGCAACCAGCGTATCGACGGTTGCCCCCTTCGGCACCCCGGGACTATCCGGCAAACCGAGCGTCGCCACTCCGCTTCCTGCCTGTACCAGCAGCATATCTGAGTGACCATGATGGCAACCGGCGAACTTAACAATCTTGTCCCGTCCTGTGGCCGCTCGTGCGAGGCGGAGGGCACTCATCGTCGCTTCGGTACCCGAGTTGACCAACCTCACCTCGTCTACGGCCGGGATGCTGGAAACGATCATCCCGGCAAGCTCGGTCTCGGCCAGCGTCGGTGCCCCGAAGCTTGTGCCCTTCTCCAGGGCCTTCGTCGTCGCCTCGATCACCTCGGGATGCGCATGCCCGAGGATGAGTGGCCCCCAGGAAAGCACGTAATCGATGTACCAGTTTCCGTCCAGATCCTGAAACCGGCTACCCTCGCCACGATCGATAAAGAGCGGCGCGCCACCGACTGCACGAAAAGCACGAACCGGGCTATTGACTCCCCCCGGGATCACCTGTTTTGCCGCGTCGAAAGCGGTAGCAGAACGCTGGACAGAACGTGACGACACGGGGGACTGGGACACAGATAGGCTCCTGTCTGGATCGAGATGCGGAGTTGAGGCCGAGGTGCCTCAGGTGTCGGGTTCTTCCACGCCGAAGGCCCGCAGGATCGCCTGGCGCTGGTCTACATCGCCTACAGCCCTGAGTTCCTGGACAGGCTGATGAAGCAACTTGTTGGTGAGGCCGCACGCCAGCACGCGGACGATGTTTTGGTCACGATCAGAAAGGTGCTGTAGCCGTCGGAGGGCTTTATCTAGCTCCAGGTCCCGAATCGCTTCCGCCCTGGCGCGAACCGCCGCAATCGCCTGAACCCCCCGCCTGCTCTCAACCCACCGCTCATAATTGCGGGTAGCCTCAAGCACGAGCGTCTCGACCTTACGCACCTCGGAGGAATACCTGCGCCGGTTCTCCTCGGCAATCGGATCCAGTGCATCCACATCACGCACCTGCACCAATGGATCGTGCCCGACTGCCTGGTCAACGACTCGCGGCACGCTGAGATCGATCATCAGCACCGGGGTATTACGGGGGGCCACATGTGCTGCCGAGATGAGCGGTCCGTCCGAGACCGCCGCACCGATGACGAGATGAGCGGATGCGATGGCATCTTCGAGTGCCGTGAGCGGCAGTGCGACCCCATCGACACTCTCCGCGAGTTCTCTGGCCCGGTCTACAGACCTGTTGACCACGCTGATCTCGGAGGCTCCACGCGCCCGCAGGAGCTTCGCGGCAAGCGTCGCCATCTTGCCTGCCCCAAGGATTGCTACCGACAGGCCGGACAGCCCATTCAGCTCCCTCTCTGCGAGGTCAACGGCGGCATGCGCAATGGAGACACGGTTACGCGCGATGTCCGTCTCGGTGCGTGCCCTCTTTCCAATCCGTAGCGCATCAAGCGTCAGCCGCTGCAGCATCGGGCCCACCGCGTTCTGCTCCCGTGCAAGATCAAGCGCCTCGCGAATCTGGGAGAGAATCTGCGGCTCGCCAAGAATCATGGAGTTGAGACCGCTGGCTACCCGAAAAAAATGATCGACAGCCTGCTCGCCCGAGAGCACATACGAAGACCTGCGGAGCATTGGCTCCGTGACACTGTGATAGCCGCTCAGGAAGCCAAAGATCTCGGCCACAACCTGCTCATCGGACTGCCCGACAGCGTAAATCTCCGTACGGTTGCAGGTCGAAAGGATGAGCCCTTCGGGAACCCGCTGTTGCAGGGCGTTTAGCCCTCGGGCAAGTTGATCACCCGAGAACGCCAGTTGTTCACGGATATCAACCGGGGCATATTCATGATTAGAACCAACGACCACGATCGTTGGAGTCGAAACCTGCATGTGGGCGTACTCTATGGAGGTTGCAGACGGGTCGTTCCCGTCGTCCGGAGCTTGCGCCCCGTTCGTCTGACGGCCGGGACCATCCGGACTCTGTCACCACTAATGATACCCGAGGAACAGGGGGTAGGCGTCCTTTCTGGCAGTGCTTCAGGAATAAGTCTCATTACGGTTGGTCAGCAAGGGCGCACTCCTCCAACCGGGGGTAGGCGAAATCGTTATCCTTGGATACAGTGCCGAAAGATGATGAAACCGACACGCACCATGCGCATGAGGAGAATATTGATGCCCACGATCGACGCCGAGTATCGCGCGAAATTTGGTGATTCGGCCACGATGTTCGACCGCGCCCAGAAGGTCATTGCGGGCGGCATCACTCATGATGGACGCTTCATCAAGCCCTACCCACCCTACTTCGCCAGCGCGAACGGGGCGTACAAGTGGTCGGTCGAAGGTCACAAGGTGATCGACTATGGCATCGGCCATGGATCACTGATCTTCGGTCACAATGATCCTGATCTCACCGCTGCGATGGTTAACCAGGCACCAAACGGAACCCACCACAGCGCCGGACATGAGGCAGAGATCCGTTGGGCAGAGAAGATCACCGAACTTGTGCCGTCAGCCGAGCTGGTGCGATTCACCGCCTCAGGTACGGAGTCCACCCTGCTTGCCATGCGTGTGGCCCGGGGATATAGCGACAAGAGGATCATTCTCAAGTTCGAGGGCCATTTCCATGGCTGGCAGGATTACGCGCTGAAGGGCGAAAAGCCCCCATTTGAGCGGACCACGGTGCCAGGCATCCCGCACGAGACGCTGAGCACGGTGGCGGTAGTGCCATCAAACGACCTCGCCATGCTGGAGGAGCGTCTCGTACAAGGCGATGTCGCCGGAGTGATCGTGGAGCCGAGCGGCGCGTCCTGGGCGTCGATTCCGCTTCAGGAGGATTTCCTGAAGAACGTCCGCGCACTGACCGAAAAATACGGGGTGGTGCTGATCTTCGACGAGGTCATCACCGGCTTCCGATGGGCTCCAGGTGGCGCCCAGCAACGCTTCGGGGTCACCCCGGACGTCACAACGATGGCCAAGATCGTTGCTGGCGGCATGCCCGGCGGAGCCGTTGCCGGCAAGCGCGAGATCATGGAGATGATTGCCTTCAGCGACGATCCCACTTTCAACAAGACTCGTCGCGTGCCACAGGCCGGTACGTACAACGCCAACCCGCTGGCAGCCGCCGCTGGAACGGCCATGCTCACTAAGTGCGCAAACCCGTCAGTTCAGCAGAAATGCGACGACATGGCGGCAAGGCTCCGGGCGGGGATCAATCAAGTGATCGCCAGGCTCGATGTCCCTGCCTTCGCATGGGGAGAGAGCTCCGTCTTCCATATCGCCGCCGGCCAAACATGCTCCAACTTCACGGCGGGGGACATGCACACTCCCGAGGG
>DASYWM010000063.1:0-5759 GCA_035936075.1 Thermomicrobiales bacterium | reverse complement strand
CTCAACGATCGGTCGTTCGCCTGAGAATGACGTCGTTCTGGATGCCCCGGACGTATCACGACGCCATGCGCGCATAGAACGCAACGGGAAACATCTCAGGATTTACGATCTCAACAGCACCAACGGAACTCGTGTAAATGGCGAGGCCGTCCATATTTCCGATCTTGAGCCGGGAGATGAGATTCGACTTGGCGGTCAGACGCTTACCGTGACCTCCGACGGATCTAGCAGCCGCGGCCAGCAGAGTTGGCGGTAGCGGAGCATGCCGGAGCTGCAGCTGCCTGACTCGTTTCAAACGTTCGACTGGTTCATCCTCGCCCTGCGCGTTGCATTCATCTTTCTGGTGTATTTCTTTCTCTATCAAGTGGCCCGTGTCACCATACGCGAGTTGGTGACGATCGGGACCGCGACGGCCGGCGAGGGGCGTGGGGAGCACTCAGTGCCGGACCCATCCAGCGCACTGGAACTTCTTGAGCCCGCCGAGTCGTCGTATGTACGTGGCAGCACCTTTCCCTTGGACCATTACACCACTGTGGGTCGGCACAGCGGGAATACACTTGAGATTGACGATAGCTTCGTGTCGGGGTCTCATGCCGAACTGATGTACGAACAAGGCGCCTGGTGGCTACAGGATTTGAACAGCACGAACGGAACCTTCCTGAATAACCAGCCGGTCCGTAATCGGTCTCGGCTGACAGAGGGGGACATCGTACAATTTGGCCGGGTCCGCTTCCGGGTCCTCATCTAACGAAAGTCTGAGACACTACCGATGCTCTTTCTCCACCGCATGGAGGCTATACGGTGCGTCCTTGCTTCTGCTCTTCGGGGAGGCAACCTACTCGTGCAACCGTCCTCCAATGTGACAACGGCACATGACCCCTCGCTCGCTCCCATCCGCATTCCGGGTTCACTTTCGCTCGTGCTACCAGCCCACAATGAGGCTGAGAACATCGAGATCGTCATCCAGCGGGCACTCGCGATCCTTCCCCTCCACACTGAGGTCTTTGAGGTCATTCCGGTCAACGATGGCAGCAAGGACGCCACTGGCCAAATCATTGACCGGCTGTCCTTGATGGACGAACGAGTGCGACCTGTTCACCACAAGGTGAACCGGGGCTATGGCGGGGCGCTGAAGTCGGGATTCGCAGCATCTCGTAACGATTACGTGATGTTTATGGATTCGGATCGCCAGTTCGATATCGCGGATATTCAACGGCTGGCGCCGTTCGTCTCCTCGCACGACATCGTGGCGGGGTTCCGTATGGAACGCTCCGATCAAATGGTTCGGCGCATCAACGCGGAGATTTTCAATCTTGCGGTCCGCATATTGTTCGGAGTGCATCTTCGGGACCTGGATTGCGCGTTCAAGATTTTCCGAGGAGAGCAACTGCGATCGCTGCGACTTACCACATCCGGCGCGCTCATCAATGCGGAAATCCAGGCGAAGCTACGCCGGCAGGGAGCTGTCCTGCAGCAAGTTGGAGTGCCTCATTACCCCCGCATTGCTGGCTCCGCCACGGGTGGCAGCATACGTGTCATCCTCCGCGCGATGAAAGAAATCATCCAGCTGTGGGTCCGTATGCACAAGTACCAGCCGCCAGCATCGGCCAAGAGCACCCGGCCCTACTACGCACTTGGCGACTCGCTGCTGACGGTTGCTCTCGGTGCGGTGGGAAGTATGGCCATTCGGATACTGCGCCGCCGGCCCTAGGCGTGCTCATACGAGGATCGCGACAACGAAAAGGGGATGGCACCAACGCCATCCCCTTTTCGTTGTCGTGCGCGACTTAAGTCATGAGATCAGGCGACTTGAAGAACGGGTCGTAGCCGGCGCAGGTAGGCGGCAACCTCCCCCATCTTCTCAGCCGGGTGAATCGCGCGACCGAGCTGGGAGGCGACATCCTCTATGCGGGTGTCGTCAAGTAATGTTCCCGTTCTGTCGGAGATCATCTTTTTTGTGACGAAGATCGGACCGTTTGCCGGCTCGTCCTTCAGCTGCTCGATCAGGTCAGCGCCGCTCAGCAGCCCTGACACGTTGATCTCGGTACCGAGATAGTTGTTGTCGATCCCTCGCACTGTGAGACGAGAGCCGGTATAGGCGTTGAATCGCTCCATCGCCTCTGCCATTGTGGGCGCGACCAGCGTCCCACAAGCAATAGTCCCCGCCGTTCCACTGAGAACACCCGGACGCGCCCGCCGGAGATACTGCTCCATCTCCTCGAGAAAGAACCGGGTGATCCCGATCCCATCTTCGACTTGAGGGAAACCCGCATAGTGGTCGGCATCAGGAACCTCGCGGCCGGTCATGAGGTAGAACTCATCACCGAGGTGATAGAAGGTGTCGCCCCGTTCATTGCGGAAGCGTTCCTGCCAAACTTCAGCCTGATCGATTACCTTAGCAGCTTCGTCTGGCTTGTAGCGGCGGACCCTGATTGCTTCCTGGTTGACTCCTGGCAACCGCCGCATACACGTGCGAGAGAGCCTCACCTGCTTGCTCTGCCGCTCCTGACCATGCTTGCTCAACCCGACCGGCACTCCGGCAATCGACTTCAAGCGCTCACCGAATGTTGAGAGATCGCGCAGGCTACGGTCCATCTCCTCGCCGTCGTTAACGCCGGGGACCAACACGAGCTGACAGTGAAAATCGATTCCCGCACGCTCGAGGCGCGCAAGATCGTCCATGATCTTCCCTGCCTTTGGGTTTCCGACCAACTCAACCCTGAGATCAGGATTCGTCGCGTGTACCGATACATGCATCGGACTGATGTGCTGTTCCTCGATCCGCTGCCAGTCCTCCTCCGATAGGTTCGTCAGGGTCACGAAGGAGCCATAGAGCATCGAATACCGAAAATCATCGTCCATAACATAAAGCGAGCGCCTCATGCCTTTTGGAATCTGCTTAATGAAGCAGAAAGGACACGCATTCTCGCAAACGCGGACGCCGTCAAAGGTCGGGTCCTCGAAGGTCACGCCCCAGAACTCATCCCCTTCCAACTCGAGATCGTACCGGAGGATCGATCCCTCCCGGTCCACATCAATTACGACGCGCTCGGACTGCGCCTGGAACTGGAAATCCAGGGCATCAACAAGGGGCTTACCGTTCACGCCGAGCACACGATCACCCGGCTCAATCCCGAGCTCCATCGCCAGGGAACCGGGAGAGACAGCGAGGACGGTCCCCGGTACGCTGGGGACCAAATCTACGCGACGATGAGAGAGTGGGCTGACGACGGGCATTGGAGGGAACGGCTTTCTATTGATCGAAGGTGCAAGAATATGAGTGCGCCACGTGGAAAATGGACACGGGTTGGCGCGCCAAACTACAAGTTATACCATCCGGCTCAATACCCTCATCTGGTGCGACACAGCACGAGGGAGACCCAGTCATCCTGAAAGCGTCGTGTCACGACCTCTGCCCCAATATGGGAGAACGCGTCGATTACCTCCTGCTCCCGGCTTTCTATGATGCCAGCGAGAACAATGGAGCCATCCACCCTGGTGTGTCCCACGATCGCTTCAGAGAGCTCGATCAGGACCCGAGCGATGATATTGGCCAGCACAACCTCGTATTGCTGCCCGTAGAACGGCTCTCCCTCTCCGACGCTGCCCTGCTGCACTGCGACCTGATCTGATACGCCATTTCGCTCTGCGTTCTGGGCGGCCGCCGCGACAGCGACACTCTCGACATCGACAGTATCCGCTTTCGCTGCACCAAGCTTGATCGCGGCGATTGCGAGGATTCCTGAACCGGTACCAACGTCCAGCACGGTGTCACCGGGTTTTACCACTTGTTCGGTACCAAGCATCGAGAGCTTCGTTGACGGGTGCAAGCCCGTGCCGAACGCCATGCCCGGATCCAGCACGATGACCACTTCATCGTCCCTTGGCTCGTAGTCGCGCCAGGGCGGGCGTATCACCACCCGGCCGCCGATCTTGTGGACCTGGAAATGGTCCTTCCAGGCGTTCGCCCAGTCCTCCTCTTTGAGCGACGAAACGCGAACATCGCTCACGCCGCGCAGCTGCCCGAGAAAGTAAAGAGCGTGCCGGAGATCCTCGAGGATCTCCGGGCGGAAGTCTTCCTCAGGGACATAAGTGTGAATTGTAAAGGGCTTGTTGAGCGCGATTCCGAGGTTGTCCCCGTCACTATCTTGGATATAGGGTTCCTCGATGGCAACACCCTCGTTGAAGCCATAGCGGCCGAAAAGCTCCGACACCGCCTCCACGGCTTCCGCGTCCACATCCACCGATAGTTCGTACCACGTGCGTTCTGGGGTGTTCGTAGCGGCGTTGATGGACTCGCTATGCGGAGCCGACGGTTCGGTCACAGAGCTACCTTCCCGTTATCCCCGACGCTAATCGAACGTGCACTGCCGTGAATCGTCGTTTTCGACCCAACGACAGACCTCTGGAGGATTGCGTCTACAATCTCCGAGTTTTCCTCAACGATCGAATCCCGCACCACCGAGTTGCGTACGACGGTGCCTGCGCCGATGCTCGCGAAGGGCCCAATTACCGCGTCCTCGAGCCGCGCATCGCGGTGCACATACGACGGGGGAACGATCAGAGACCCCGGGCGCTGGGCGGGTGATGGTGGCTCGTTTGACAAGAGATAGCGATTGGTATCAAGCAGGGCCTCGACGTTGCCACAGTCCTCCCAAACATCGATCCGCTCGATTTCGAATCTCGCGCCCCGGTCGATCATGATTTGGATGGCATCAGCGATGAAGTACTCGCCCTTCGTCTTGATGTCGTTGCCCATCTGCTCTTCAATCGCAGAGTAGAGCTCCTCCATCTTTCTGAAGTAGTAAATCCCGATCACCGCCTCGTTCGAAATCGGCTCGCTCGGCTTCTCAACAAGCTGCGTCACTCGCCCATCCTCAACGAGGGCCACACCATAGGCGGACGGGTCGTCTACGTGTTTCGTGAACGCAACTCCGTCGGCGTCCCGACCAGCTAGGCCGGAGAAATCCGCCTCGAACAGCGCGTCGGGGAAAAGCATGAGAGCGTCATCATCAACAAAGTCGCGTGTGCGATAGATCGCGTCCGACTGCCCGAGCATCTCCGGCTGCTCGACGAAGGCAAGCTCGACATCAGGATACTGAGCACGCGCCCATGCCTCGATCTGCTCGCCCAGATAGCCGGTAATAAACACCAGTTTTCCCGGCTTCACCGGCATCACCCGGTCAAGCACATGCGCCATCATGGCCTTGCCGGCAACGCTGACCAGCGGCTTGGGCTTGCTCCATGTGTGCGGCCTGAGACGAGTTCCAAATCCTGCAACCGGAAGAATGATGTCCATGAATCCTTCTCCATATTAAGGGCCGCCCGTGCCTAGGTTTGAGACGATGTCGCGCCCGCCGCGCGCAATAGATCAAGAACTGCGAAGGTCGAAAAACCTGATCCGCGATGAACAGATGCCTCCTCGCGGACTTTTGGCAAGTTGGCTCAACGCGACCAACGTCGCAAGTTCAAAGCCGCTCATGGAAGTAAGCCCGTCCGCATCGCAATTGGCGCCGGGCCAAGGCCCAAGCGGACGTCGAAACGTCTTCGGCATGCAGGAAATAACGCCCACCGGGAATTCTCGATATGGCGGTCACAAAAAAGCCGGGGCATCTCTGCCCCGGCTCTCTCGGTACCCCCAGCGGGATTCGAACCCGCGATCTTCACCTTGAAAGGGTGACGTCCTGGGCCGCTAGACTATGGGGGCACAGCGCGGTTGAAGATACGCGCTTTTGCCACCGGTTGTCAACTCTTCCTAC
>DASYWM010000062.1:0-2031 GCA_035936075.1 Thermomicrobiales bacterium | reverse complement strand
TATGGTCGTGGTCTGGATGGTCACTCAGATGCCGATGTACTGCTCCACGCGATTGCTGATGCCTTACTGGGCGCGGCTGCGCTTGGCGATATCGGCGTGCATTTTCCTCCCACCGAGGCGAAGTGGAAGGGTATGGATAGCAGGGACATCCTGCGCCATGCAGTCGCGTTGTTGAGGAAGCACGGCTGGGAACCAGTGAACCTCGATGCCACTGTCATAGCGGAGGCGCCAAGGGTCAACCCTCATGTCCCCGCGATGCGTGAAGAGATTTCTCGCGTCTCTGGGCTCGGGGAGGATGCAATCAGCATCAAGGCGACTACGAACGAAGGCTTGGGATTCGTGGGACGGGGTGAGGGTATCGCCTCGCTGGCGAGCGCGACCGTCATGCGAACCGGTGCGCGATGAGGGTGTGCCTGCAGCGGGTTTCCCGCTCCAGTGTGACGGTGGCCGGTGAGGTTGTGTCGAGCATCGGTGCCGGATACCTGATCCTGCTCGGTGTGACGGTGGGGGACGGGGGCGACGAAGTTGAGATGCTGACCAGCAAGATCGCGAACCTGCGCATTCTGGACGGTGAACATGGCATTATGAATCGGTCCGCGCTCGAGTATATGGCGGCCGATCCAGAGAGTGTCGCGATGCTCATCGTCTCACAATTTACACTCTATGGCGATGTCCGGAAAGGGAGACGACCCAGCTGGATCGACGCCGCCCCGCCGGCTGTGGCAAAACCGATGGTCGAGACGTTTTGCAAGGCCATGGGTAACTTGGGATTCCATGTGGAGCAGGGAGTCTTTGGCGCGGAAATGGCGGTAGAGCTTATCAACGACGGGCCGGTCACGATGTGGCTCGATAGCGATGAGCTTCGAAAACCCCGGCGAGGATAGCAGCGTGGCCGACAGCGACAGGACGACCACTCACGCGGCGAAGGAGGCATTCCCGGAGGAGGAGATGCGGCCGCTGCCGGACGGCGGTCTGGAGAGCGGGATGCCCGAGTGGTTGAGACGTCCTCCTGCCTGGCGAAACCTGCCTCGCGAGGGCTCCGGGGAGGAGCGCTCATTGCCGGAGCCGGACACGTCCGTCATCGATCCGCGAACACTCGTCGATGTGGCAGATCTCCCGCGCTGGTTGCAGGAGATCGCTGCCCGTCACGGAGAAACCACCGACGTTACTAAGCCCGTCACAACAAAGCAGATTAATGGGGATGGAGCGATGCAGACCAACGACCAGAATAACTCCGACACGCCGAACACGAACGAGCGGCAGGTGCCATTCGAGCCGGTCGACAAGAAGAAGTGGACCATTCCTGAAAAGGAAACCAAGGTCTACGGTGGAGGACCGCCCAAGGGCAGCAATACGATGATGCTCCTTGCCATCGGCATTGTCGCTCTCATCGTGATCCTGATCATCCTCTTCGTCCTTCTGTAACAGGAGGCTGCGTGGCGCCGTGCGTATCACGCTCATGGATGGTGCTGGTGCTCTTCGGCGCCAGCGGCACGGGAAAGTCGGCGGCCGCCGCGGAGATCGGATGCCGATATGGAGTCTCCTGGGTTCAGGTCGACGATCTGCGCCTTACATTGCAGTACAGCCGGGTGACCCTACCTGAACGCACAGACGAGCTTTACTTCCTTGAAGGGTCTTCCGGTGTCTGGACGCGAACGCCTGCCGAGCTCCGGCAGGCGTTCATCAACGTGGCGGAGCTGATGGCTCCGGCTCTACGCACCGTGATCCATAGCCATGTGGTGACCGGGGCCCCAATGGTTATCGGGGGTGACGGCGTCTCGCCCGCGCTGGCCGTGGATCCTCTGCTGAAACCGCTCGTCGATACCGGCGTCATCCGCTTCTGTTGCACCGCAACACCGGATGTCGAAGAGGTGGTGGCTAGAGCGGTTTTCAGAAGAAATACCCGGCGTGGTGATAGAAGTGGCGTGGGTCCGCAGCGGTGATCCGGGGATAGAGGTGCTCGATTGCCGCCATCACCATGTCGACGGTCCGGGCCTTGACCGCCCGCAGATAGTGTTTGAGCTTGGCGAA
>DASYWM010000061.1:0-6956 GCA_035936075.1 Thermomicrobiales bacterium | reverse complement strand
GTAGGATGCACCGATCTGGTGGCTCCAGGTATTGCTCGCCAGCTGGCCGCAAAAGATCTCCACCATCAACCCAAGCCCATATCCCTTGTGCCCGGATGTCTCTCTTGGACCGCCAAGAGGCGTCAGCCCCCGGACGGCATCGGCATCCGTTGTCGGTCTCCCGTCACTGTCAACACCCCACCCCGCCGGAATGGGAAGACCCGCCCGCCGGGCAACCTCGATCTTCCCGAAGGCGACGGTCGAGGTTGACATGTCGAGGCAGAAAGGCAGGCTACCGGTCGGCACGGCGAAGGCCAGCGGATTCGTCCCCAGCATCGGCTCCTTGCCATACATCGGCACCACGATCGCCGAAGAGTTGGTCATCGCCATACCGGCGAATCCCTGCTCGGCCGCCATCAAGGCGTAACTCCCTGCGATGCCGAAGTGGTTGCTCCGCCGGACAGTTGCCATGCAGATACCGGTTTCCTCTGCTTTCGCGATGCAGCGCGACATTGCCCGACTGCCCACGGTGAGACCCAGCCCGTTGTTCGCGTTGAACGCGATAGTAGACGGCGTCTCCCGCTCAACCGTCAGTTCCGCATCGGCGTCAATCAATCCTGCCCGCAGCCGCCCGACATACCCTGGTAAACGGGCGACCCCATGCGATTCAACTCCACGCAGATCTGCAAGCAGAAGCGCATCTGTCGCCTGTGCGGCGTCATCTGCCCCAACACCGGCCGCCACGAAAAGCTGCTTGACGAATGCACCGAGCCGCTCCTGGTCGAAACGCGGTTCGGACGCCCATGTATCAGTCGCTGTTCCCGTCATCCCTCGTCCTCCAAGAGCCCTCTGTTCACCGGCATCGATTGTCCAACCCACCTCGTCTGCTGGCAATCCCTCGGGCGGCGTCCTGCTTGCCGAGCTTGCATCAAATGAACCGAATCTCGCGTCTTGACGGCTGATTTGCGGTGGAGTAGCATCATCGATGGTGGCGTCCCATCTATGGGATGTCGTCGTTCTGGTGCGGGTTGAGCCACTCTCCCCGTTTTGGCCCGTGAAGGGAGCCTCGTTGGACGCTGACAGTCCGCGTTTCAGTTCAATGGATTTCCTCCGGAACTAGACCGGCCAGCGCCTGCCCCTGATTGGCACGCTGCCCCGGTCGCACCGGGGACAATCGCCCGCTCTCACCCATAAATGGTCTCCACGACCCATCGCGTGGTGCGTTCAGGCGTGAAAGGCAGTGCCGCATGACCAAGGCCAATTCGCCACGTCGTTTCTACATCGACCACGACGACCAGCAGGGCGAGCCCATCGTCCGCAAGGTGTCGGTCCAGCGATCTAGCAGTCCGGCGACCCATCAAGTCCAGCCGCAAGACCCCCCCGCCGTGGCCTATCATCAGGTTCGCCGTAATCCACGTATCAGCAAGCTCATGCAATCTGCCATGCGGCGTAGGGCCACATAGCACACACGCACGCAATATCGGAGCGCCGCTCACTGATGTGACGCGGGCGCTCCGGCGTGTGCGAATTCAACTTCAGGAAGGGCTGGCGCAGATGCAGAATCCGGGAAGACAGGACCGTTCCGTCGCATGACGAGCACGCTCACTGACACCGATCCAACACCGACTCCAAATGATGTCAGCAACGATGACACCTTGCTGGAGGATATCCGCGCTGCGGTAGCCAACAAGGATGTCGACCGCGCCCGCTCCCTGGCGAATCGGATGCTCGAGGAAGATGCGCTCGCCCTCCTTGAGGATTTGACGCCAATCGAGCTCAGCCGGCTCTTTACGTTCCTTGGGGATGAGACGCTCGCCCTGTTGCTGTCGCGCCTCGACGATCGCGATGCCGCCGGCATCCTGACCCGGATGAGCGCCGCCCAGGCAGCAGATATTCTCGAGCAGATCGATCCCGACGACGCAACCGACATCTTCACCGAGGTTGAAAACTCCGACCCGAGCGCCGCCGGGACCATCATGATCGAGATGGACCCGGATGAGGCAGCCGAGATCCGGGACCTCATGGCCTACGGCGCTGATACCGCCGGCGGCATCATGACTCCAGCCTTTGTCGCGGTCTTCCCGGAGCTGCGTGCTGACGAGACTGTTACCGCGCTCCGCAAGGTCGCGGCAGAGGCAGAGACGATCAATTACGTCTACGTCGTAGACCGTGATGAGAGGCTCCTCGGAGTGCTCTCACTACACAGCCTCGTCTTGAGCCGTCCCGAGACCCCGGTCCGCGAGCTGATGGCCACCGATACCTGGTCTATCGCGGTTGACGAGGACCAGGAAGTCGCGGCGAGGATCATGACCGAGCGCGACCTGCTGTCGCTTCCGGTCGTCGATCATGACGGCAGGCTCCTCGGTATCATCACCCACGACGATATCGCCGACATCATCGAGGAAGAAGCAACCGAGGACATTGAGCGGCTTGGTGGATCGCAGCCACTGGAAGTTCCTTACCTTCGCGCGAGCCCTTTCCTGCTCTTCCGCAAGCGCATCGTGTGGCTGCTCGTCCTGTTCGTGGCGCAGATTTTCACCGTGTCAATCCAGGAACACTACGATGTCGTTCTGCAGCAAGTAACGCTTCTTGCCGTCTTCATCCCGATCCTGATTGGCACCGGCGGTAATGTTGGCTCCCAGACCGTCTCCACGATCATCCGCGCCATGGCGGTTGAGGAGGTCGGTCCCAGGCATGTCTTGCGAATCATCGGCAAGGAGGCCTTGACCGGTCTCTCCCTGGGCGTGGTGATGGGGTGCCTGATGTTCGGCCGTGCCCTGCTGACCGGTGATGGCAGCACGGAGATCGCCCTTACGGTCGGCCTGACCATCATGGCACTTACGACCTGGGCGGCAACCATCGGCGCGATCCTGCCGATCGCACTCAGCCGGTTGAAGTTCGACCCGGCGGTCGTCTCCGCCCCGTTCATCAGCAGTTTCGTCGACGGCACCGGACTGATCATCTACTTCACCCTTGCGCAGTTCCTGCTCCAGCTTTGAGGCACGTTGCACGGGAAACGCGTCGAGTTGCAGTGGACCTCAGTCAGGCACAATCCTGAACGCATCGTGGGTGCGATCCGTTGATAGCTCCGCAACCACGCAGCATGAACCTTTTGCTAGAGCACCATCTGTATTCAGGCGCCAGGGACAGTATCCTCGCGGAGGGGTCTGACCATGACTCCGCGGCCACGGCCGCACCAGCCAAAGTGCTACGATTCATGACACTGTGACTGATGGTCACGCTATTGCATTTCCACGTTCGTAACCCAAGGCCCCGCAACCCATGATTCCCGACACTGTTGTCGCCATCGTTTCGGAAGAATCGCTTCCTGATCTGCTTACCCAGGTTCACCGGTCCGGTTTTGGTCAGAATGCCCGCGTCCTGCGGCCACGACGCTCCCCTCTTCGAGAGCAGCTCCGCCGTGCCGGTATTTCCATTGAGCAGGCCCCGGAGCGCCTGGATGCTGCCGCTTGCCTCCTCACAATCCTGGCGGCCGGTCGAAGTCCGGCCGCGGCCGATCTCGCCCTGCATCATGGTGCGTCCGCGACGTGGATCGTCACCCGCTCAGGCGCCTGGAATCTGGTTGACGACCGTATCCTGCCGGACGCAACAGGTCAGAAAGGAGGGCAGGCGATCCCCGCGCCGGTCGCGGTGCTTCAGGAGGAACCTTCCGACGTGAGCGGGTCGATCTGATACATTCGCTACTGAGGCGGCGACCCAAAAGGGTCACATCATCTCTCGATTGCTGTCGGATTCACTGCGAGGCGCAGCGTGGCCATACCTACAACGGTTCTTCTCGTCTGGAACCAGGTTCTTTCCTCACTCCACGTGTTGCGCGACCGCACGGCACAGGCCTGTGCGCTGACCTCGCTCATCGTGACGCTCATCGCCATCGCGACTGTCCCGGATATTGTTCCGGGATTTTGGGATTGGTTCTTCCTGCTCCTGATCGGTGCCCTGTCGATGGTGGCAATCATCACCTTCGTTGCCAGCCGCCAGGCTAGTGTAGCCCCCGCTGACCGGCAGCATCGCGTCACCGCTGCGTTCACCATTGGCGTTATTGCCCTGGTCCTCAACATCTTTTTCGAACTCTCGTCGACGATCTTGCTCGGCATTGGCATGGTGATGCTGGCCCGTCAGGCCGTTCGCGTCCGACCGGGAACCTTCCCGTGGCTACTCTGCGCGACCCTCGTGATCCTCATTCCATGGTGGGTCTGGTCCGCGTTGGACGCCTGGCACCCGGGTCTCTTCCTACTGATCCCGCTTGCAGCCCTGGCCTACCTGACCGGTAGCCACATCCGTGAAGCCTATGCCACGACCGATGATGCGCCCCGACCGCTCTCTACACGGGGACATCGTCTCGGTGCATGGATGGGAATGTTGCTGGGGGGTATCCTCATCGTCATCGGTGGGCTTATCGGCTCTTCATCCTACGGGTGGATTTCACTCGGAGGCATCGCAATGGCGGTTGCGGTTGCGGTCGAGGCCGGGATCTCCCGGCCAGAAGACCAGCCCGGCAAATACTCCGCAACGATCTGCGATGGCGCTTTCGTCATCGGTGGGCTCTGCTGGCTCATCAGCATTACCTGACCATGACAATCGATGCGGGCACAACCGCGCTCAAGATTATGCAATTCGGCAGTGATCTGCATCTCCAATCGACAGACTGTATCCCGAACTCGGGTGGTGCAATCATCGGCCTCACACCGGAGGCGTCTCCGGGAGAACTCACCCGCGCAGCGCTGGAGGGCATCGCCACAGGCACAACGGTACCCGCACGGGTCAGTCATCGCATCAGACCTGATCCTGGCATGGTCAACCGGTACCACGAGCGTTACGAGATCTATCTTGAAGCACTCCAGGCGGTCACTCCCATCTCCCATCGACGTGCATCGCTGGGAAACCACCGGCCATGAGACCCGCGCCGGTGCACCCCGCCCCAACGCTCCTTCGCGGCGGCCCGGGACACGACCTTTTGCGCCGGGTGATGCGCATCCGTACTGAACAGGCCCCGATCGAGCGGATCATCCTGATCGACGAACCGGACCTCAGATTGACACTGCGCGATACCGGCCCGGAGGGGACGCCGGTAGCAACAATAAATCGTGAGACAGCGCTTCACATTCTTTGGGCGTTGGATGATGAATCCGCCCTGGTTCACATCGAGGAGCAAGAGATCAGGATTGCTCCGGGCGATACGATGCTCCTGCCCACCGGCACACCATGGCGGGCATCTCCCCGGATGATCCTCTGCGAGATCGCGGGTTCCAGGTTTGATGAACCCAGCGAGTCCGATCATCCCAGCATTATCGACCCGACGCACGGCCAGGAAACCTTCCACGCCTACAACCGTCAGACAACATACCCGTCTCCCCACGGTTTGGAGATCGAGCGCTGGAAGATCACCCAGCCGCTGTTGTTGCCGGATTCCCCCTCTTCCTATGTCATCGTCGATCTGGTAAATCCGCTTGCCCTCGTGTGGCCAGGCGGAACCGACCTCATCGGTCGCGGCGAGTCCCGTGTCATTCTGCCCTGCACCGGCGCGGTGACGCTCATACCGGACGGATTGGGGTATGCGTTGATCATTCGGCACGCCCTGTGTGGCTGAGATATGAGACCCGTGCCCGACGGGCCATAGCCGCTCTTAACCCGTGGTCAACGGGCTGGTTGGAGGCAGCCCGCATGTCAGTCAGAGCCGCATGACGCCGTACCAAGCGCGAAGGGGCCGGCGCAAGTGTCGACCCCTTCTTCCGCATCATCCGCTTCGCTTCAGGCGGCCTGTCTTCTTCGCGTACCACTCGCCCTTCTGGAACATCCACAGGCCCAGCGGTGGGAAGATGCCGCCCATCACAAGCAGTGGCCAGATATTGCCCCACTGGCTGGTGAACGAAGCGCCCTCCAGCAGTGCGGCACGAATCCCGTTCAGCGCATAGTAGACCGGAGAGATGTTCGCCAGCGGCTGCATCCACCCCGGCAGCACGTCGATGCTGTAATAGATGCCGCTAATCAGTAACAGCACGGCGGTGAAGATGCTTGTCACCTGCTGACCCTTCTCCGGTGACAGCAGTGGCATGACGGCCGCCACCATGCCGAATCCCACCAGCGAGACGCTACAGATCGCCAGGATCCCCAGCGCAGCCGCGTAGTTGGCATCCCCCAGTGACATGTCAAAGAAGAGCGAGATCGCGCCTAACATGATGATCATCCGCACGATACCGTAGAGCACCGCGTAGATTCCCATACCGAGGAGCTGCGAAGTGCGGCTCGCCGGCGACATGAAGGTGTACTCGATCGTGCCCTCCCATCGCTCCCAGCTCACCGTCTCCGAGAGCAGGTCGAAGATCATCGACAGGTAGCTCCAAAGCAGGGTGCCGATGAGCAGGAAAGTCGTTGCCCGCGCCGCCTCTTCGGCGGTCCCGCCGAAACCGACCCCGATGAAGCCGATTGTCAGCGCGTTCATCGTTGAATAGACCAACCAAACTACCTCCCACCAGAAGTAGCGCTTGGTCAAAAAGTAGTTCCGCTGGGCATACCCCCAGATCGCGATCGTCTCGCGCATCCAGCTTGGTTTGCTCAGTTCCGTGTGCGTAATCTCCATCGTCCTTCCCTAGTAAGCTGCCGATGCATTCTCGACCGGTTCAGCGGCGAACTCCGCCTCCTCCAAACTTGTTCCGGTAGCCGCCATGAAGACATCCTCGAGGGAGGAGGTCCCGTACTTTTGCCGCAAGCCGTCAGCGGTATCGATCGCGACCAGCTCGCCGTTCAGCAGGATTCCGATCCGGTCGCAGAGCTCCTCCGCCTCACCCATGTCGTGCGTGCAGAGCAGGATCGATGAGGCGTGATCCTTGCGGATTGAGCGGATCAACGCCTGCACGTCCTTCTTGGACCGCGGATCCAGGCCGGTTGTCGGCTCGTCAAGCAGCATCAGCATCGGGCTGGTGAGCAACGCTCGCGCCAGCGCGATCTTTTGCTGCATA
>DASYWM010000060.1:0-5368 GCA_035936075.1 Thermomicrobiales bacterium | reverse complement strand
TGCGCGATGACCTCCTGCCACTCGTAATAGAGGCGTTTGCGCTCCTCCGGGTCAATGGTCGACGCCGCGGCGATGATCAGCTTGTCGGACTCCGGATTGTTGTAGCTGTTCCGGTTGTTTGCACTCAGGAAGTACCCGGGAAGTGCGTAGTGCGGGTCGGGATAGAGGCTGTACGGCACCCAAATCGCGACGGCATCGAACTCACCGGTCGTATAGAACTGCGTCTGAAGTGTTGGAAAATCAAGGTAGGCCACCTCCGCGTTGACCCCGATCTCCTTCCACTGTTGCTGCACAACGATCGGATAATCCTGGCTTTGGGTGTGCATGGTGAAGGAGAACTTCTCCCCATCCTTCTCGCGGATGCCATCGTCTCCCATCGTCCACCCCGCCTCGTCCAGGAGTTGCGCGGCCTGCTCCGGATCGTTGTCGAACATGGTGGTGTCCTGCTTGGTGACCTCCCAGGAATAGGGGAACGGAGAGTTGTAGATGGTCGCCTGGCCCTGCCAGACGGCATCAACGATTGCCTGACGGTTCAGTCCGTATGACAGTGCCTTGCGGACACGAGGGTCCTGGAAGAGCGGTTTCGCGAGATTGAACTCGATGTACCGGTTATGACGACCGGGGTTCTGCCGAATCTGAACGCTGGGATCGCCCTGGATAGCGGGGAGATTGAACAGCGAGATCTGGGCCCCATTGAGCTCGCCGGAGCGAAGGGCAGTGATTTTGGCATTGTCATCCAGATTCGCGATACGCATCACGAGTTGGTCTGCGGCCGGGCGCCCTTCGTAGTAGTCCTCGAATGCCTCACCGATAAAGCTGTCCCCCGCCTGCCATGCGACAAACCGGAAGGGGCCGGTACCAATTGGGTGGCGTGCGTACTCGTGCTCCAGAATCTCTCCAACGGGCACCTCGCCGAGGATGTGCTTCGGCACAATGTACTGGCCGGAGCCGATAGTAAGGAAGGGCGCCCACGTCGTATCCAGCGTCACGTCGAGTGTGAGGTCATCGACGACCTTGATCCCGGGGATCTCTTCCGCTTCACCGGCATGGAACGCTTCTGCCCCGGTGATCGTGGAGAAGAAGCTGTAGAGCTGCGCCGCCGAGACGTTCTCCGGATGCGCGATCAGCTCCCAGGTGAACTTCACATCGCTTGCCGTGAATGGCTCGCCGTCGTGAAAGGTCGCGCCCTCACGCAGGTGGAAGACGTAGTGCGTGCCGTCTTCATTGACCTCCCACGACTCCGCCAGGTCCGGCTCTGGCTCCAGCTCGGGCCCTGGCCGCGTCAGCCCATTGAAAAACGCAACCGTCGGCTCGATCACGGTCGAGAATGAGCTGAACGCCGGCACAAGGTGAGAGCCTTCCTGCCGCATGTCATAAATAATCGTGCCGCCCTCGCGGCGCTCCGGGTCGTCTTGTGCAGCCGCCCGTACAGATGCCCCGACGGCCACCAGCGCCCCCGCGGCTCCGGCGACGCCCACCTGCTGAAGGAAGGACCGGCGAGAAATGAGTGCATCCCGATACGTGGTCTGTGTCACAGTCACTGTCTCCTGAAAAGCTGATGAATGATGAAGAGAGAAATCCGCTCGTTCGCTGACAAGCAACAAAAAACAGGAATGTATGTGCCCCGGAGGGGCCCCTGTGTGATCACAGGGCGGAGGGGATCTCAGCACATACTACATATACTGGGACAACGCTGGGGCATGGCACCATAGACGTTATTGGAATGACCGCGCTCCTCGCGGGACATAAACTGATCCCGTTGTCCTGAATGCGCGTCGTGGACGTACTGGGTATTGACCCGTGCCGATGACCCATAACAAACCCCCATCTCGGAGATCAGGGGGTGGGCGGTATCCCGTTGAGGATACTGATCACTCCCTCATCTCCCAGGAACATCCTGTCGGAATTAGCACCTTTTCGGCGTTACCGCCAAATGGTTGCTGGGGTTTCATCGGGCCGTTCCCTCTACCCCTCTGGATGAGATCGTGCTTGTATTCAATTGTTGGCCACTATACTATGTATTAGCCACTTCCGTGTCAACAGCACCGTATGGTTGGTGTCAAAATGGGCAGGACAGAGGTCCTTCCCGGCATCAATCCGGGCTCCCGTTGTTGGGCACAATGCCTTCTGGCTTCCACCACTTCGGGACTACAGGACTATCTCGTCACGGATCCCCAGCTCCAGCACTAGGTCCAGCACCGTGTACCGCCGCCGGATCTGCCGCGCGGCGATCACGCTCTCCCGCACCTGACCGGGGGTGAGGCCGATCTCCTCCGGCGTCACGGGGCAACCGGCCCGCTGCAGCAGGTCCCGCAGCTCACTGGACGGGATCAATTGCGCCCGCAGTCTCTGGTGGAGCACAGCCCACTCATCCCGAAGCGTCGCAAGTCTCGCCCTCAGGGCCTCCTTCCGCACGTACTTGGCCCGGACTTCCACGAGCGCCCTGGTGACCATGACCGGATCATCGATATGGGCGCGGACCTCCCCCTCCTGCTGTTCCAGATCCGGCCAACGCTCAACCGCGCCCTCCCAGTCGATCTCCTGCACGCTTCGCGCAAGGACCGCCTCATAGATATGCGTGGACCAGAGCGTGCCAAACGCAACCTTGAACCCATGCGAAACCTCCAGGCCCCGCATCTCCCACAGGTGGCTGAACTGATGCTCGCTTCCCGAAGCTGAACGCGATGACCCGGTCGCCTGGATCGCGAGGCCCGTCATGACCAGACCGAGGAAGAGTTGCTCGACCGCCGCCACATCCCGACGGCGCAGGGCGCCCGGGTCGCGTAACGCGCCATGCAGCGGATGCTGCACCATCGCCCAGATGTCCGGCTGTATCGGCTCAACCCCGACCGTATCGGCGAGCAGCCAGTCGGCCCCGGCCGTGACCTTACCGGCCAGATCCCCGTAACCGGATGCCGTCATCGGGACCGGCGCGTCCGCAAGCAGGTCAGGATCCGCGACTACGACAATCGGTGCATCGCACGGCAATGTCGTCTTGAATCCGTCTTGAACCAGCGATGCCCCGGATGCGGTGTAGCCATCCATGGAAGCGGCAGTCCCCACCACGATGTAGGGCACACCGATCTCAAAGGCAGCCCGCTTCGTCAGATCGTTCAGTGTCCCGGAACCGAGCGCCACCGGGATCGTTCCTGCAGGGGCATCCTCCAGCGCCGACCGGACGACTGCCACCTGTACATAGTCGGCATGGAGCACCGGCACATTGCTCAGGATCACCGGCGGCTGCACAGCTATTCCAGACGCCTCCAGCGAAGAGGTCACCGCGTCTCCGGCAAGACCGAACGTCGTCTCGTCAGCGACGGCCACGGCGGTCCGGCCGTCAGTGAGCGACGAGAGGATCTCGCCCGTGCGCGCCATTGCCCCCGGCTCGACGACCACCTGCCGCGTGGTCGATGCTCGCCGCAACGCCGCCTCGATACCGCTCCGGTCGAATCCCACGGCCTATGCGGGTCCTCCTGCATGGCATGTTTGATCCATCTGCGCGCCCGGCTGATCGTGCTCGACCACAAATGAGGTCAGCGTGCTCGCGATCGCGTCCGGATCCTCCACTGTTGGCATGACCCGATAGGTGGTATGCCATTGATCCGGTGTCAGGTCGCAGAGCACGTAGCCACGGTGGTTGTCGAAGAGAAGGTTGTGCGTGTTGCCACGCAGGTTGCCGCAACGGGTCGAGAACTCGCCATCTTCCTTGAGGGGATCATCGCCGTTGGAGGCGATCGATGTACCCACGAACTCCGTACCAATGATGCTCTCGCCCCTCGGCGCATCCCAGTCGCGCTTCAGGTTCCAGACAAAATTGGCGTGCACATCGCCCGTAATCACGACCGGGCTGAAGGATTGCACCTTGGCCGCATGGGCCATCGCAGCCAGCACCTGGTCGCGCTCGTATGCATAGCCGTCCCACTTGTCCAGATCCTCACCACCGAAGCTCTTGCCGGCGGCGGAAGGGTCATAGTCGATCCGCGCCATCGGGACCTGCTGCGCGAGGACGTTCCAGCGGGTGGTCGTCTGCGTGAACCCGTCCAGGAGCCACTGCTTCTGCTGCTCGCCAAGCATCGTCCGATCAGGGTCGACCGCCGACGCGCAGAAGCCATCGAGTTCCTCTCGTTCGCCAGCGCCGCAGACACCCATCCCGGGCGTCCGGTATTGCCGCTCGTCCAGCACGTTGAACCGCACCAGGTCCCCGAACTCCGCCGCCCGGTAGAGTCTAAGGCTCGGGCCCTTTGGCGTGGCCGATGCCCGCAGTGGCTGGTGCTCGTAGTAGGCCCGGTAGGCCGCCTCCCGCCGCTCGATCAGCGGTTTGGCAAAAGGATCATCGGCAATGATCGGCACAATGTAATTGTTGCTCACCTCATGGTCGTCCCATGTCACCATCCAGGGCGCCACCCGGTGCGCCTCCTGCAGATGCGGATCGAGCTTGTAAAGCGCATACCGCATCCGGTAGTCGTCCAATGTCCGGATCTCGCTCAACGCGGTTGGCGGCACCTCGATATCCCGGAGTTCAGCAATGACACGCACGGTGTACTCGTAGATGTAGTCCCCTAGGTGGATCACAAGATCGACATCCTGCTGGACCATGTCCCGGAAGGCGGTGAAGAGCCCGTCCTCCCATCGTTGGCAGGACGCAAACGCAAACCGGAGCCCCTCAGAGGAGGCACCAGGAGCCGGGGCGGTGCGTGTTCGGCCGATTAGACTGTCGAACTCCCCGATCCGGAACCGGTACCAGTACCACCGGTCCGGCTCGAGCCCCGTAACTTCCAGATGCACTGAATGTGCCCACGCGGCATCGGCGATCGCCGGGCCCTGCTGCACGATGTCGGTGAACCGCTCATCGTTGGCGATCTCGTAGGCGAGTTCGACCGAGGCATCGGGCATCCCGCCATGCGGTTCGAACGGCTGCGGTGCCAGGCGCGTCCACAGGACCATGCCATCAGGAACCGGTTCGCCCGATGCAATGCCGAGGGTGAACGGGTTTTCCATCAGCTCGATACTGGCGACCGGCGTTGCCATGGGAGAAGCACCCGGTGTAGCCGTTCCCTGGGAGGAAACCATTCGTGTCCAACTGACGCCGGTTGCCAGCGATCCAAGCAGGAACGTCCGTCGATCCAGTGAGGGCTGGTAGTTACGGCCGGATGAGATCGACTCTGCCTCCTCCCTCAGCCGCCTCCGTATCTGCTCGATGCCATGCCGCGTAGTGCCGTCGCCGGACTTCATGATGGTTTCCCCTCTTCACGATGAATGGCCATGATACCCCGGTTTGGCGCCCGTGCATCTTCCGCTTGGCATTGGTTTGAAGAATGCTCCCGTTCGAAATCCAAGATGGACCGTGCACCTTAAAGGCAAGAAACGT
>DASYWM010000059.1:0-4988 GCA_035936075.1 Thermomicrobiales bacterium | reverse complement strand
CCGATCTGAACCATGAGGGAGGCATCCTTTCATAACATTTCTTGGTCAACTTGCGGATTCGGGGCAGCACAGGCGCCCGGTCCTCAATCCATCAACCAAGTTAGGTGCCACCGATGTCCCGTTGGTCACCAGAGGAGAGCGACCGGGTGTATCGCACCTCTGTTGGGGGCTGCCCCCACAGTTCCTCGCGCCTTTCTTCACCATTGAAGGACCGTCCACACCGCTCATAGAAGCGGCGGGCACCGATGTTCTCCCGGAGTACCCAGAGGGAGACGAGGTCAATTCCTGCCTCGCGCATGGCCCTCTCCGCTCGCGCCAACAGGGCAATACCGATGCCTGATCTTATGAGGTCCGGGTGCACATAGATCGTGTGTAGTACAGCGGTGTCCCCGGGCAGGTCACTGTCGCGCGATCGCCCAAAGGAATAGAAGCCGATGACTTTGCCTTGGATCTCGGCGACCAGGACGTTTGCAGCCGTACGGGGAAATTCGAGAATCTGCGACCACATTCCCACCCGCTCGTCCACGGAGAGCGAATCGAGATAGGCGTCGTCCATGTGCCCGCGGTAAGTCGCCTGCCAGGAAGCGACATGAATCGCGGCGATCGCAGTGGCATCATCCGGCGTCGCGTTTCTCACCAGCGCCCGCGGCATTGCATGCCTCCACCGAGAGGGCTGGATGCATCAGGTGTAGCGTGCCAAGGCTTTCAGATACTTCGAGGCTTCGCCGTCGCCCAACTCGCCCAGAAGGCTGGCGAACTTGAGGGGATTGCGCTCGAAAACCGGTTCGCCGTTGCGATACCAGTGGGACGGATCGCGATCCCAGGCAAGCTCGATGCCGTTCATGTCCGGGTCGTGCAGGTAGAGCGCCTCGTGTGTACCGTGGTCCGAGGCCCCGTCGATTCCCCAGCCGTGGTCGAGCAATCGCTTCAGTGCTGCCGCAAGGTCGCGCCGTTCCGGGTAGTTGATCGCGAAGTGATAGAGCCCGGTCGTTCCCGGAGGCGGCGGTGCCCCGCCCAGGCTCTCCCATGTATTGAGACCGATATGGTGGTGATATCCGCCGGCGGAGAGGAACGCCGCCTGGTTGCGATAGCGGATGATGAGATCGAATCCCATCACCTCCTGGTAGAAGCGAACTGCCCTGTCGAGGTCGGAGACTTTGAGGTGGACATGGCCGATCCGGGTGCCGGGCGGCACGGATTGCTCCTTGGTACCCTGGTCTGATTCAGGAGTCACGCTCATCGTTCTACCTCCATGGGTGCATGCCCCGGTAATCTGGCAGTAGCCAGGTGCCCTTACACGATAGCACCATCGCGCGCGACGATTTTTCCACGCTTCATCACAAGCCATGGTGTTGCCTGGGTGACGACCGCGGCGACGTGATTCTCGGCTTCGACAAGGACGAGATCCGCGGCCTTGCCCTCGGCGAAGCCATAGTCGCCCACGCGAATCACATCCGCGCCACCATTGGTGATGATATCGATGACATCCTCGATCTCGTCATCGCGACGGAAATTGTTGCGATAGGCGATGAGATAGGCACGGAGCAACATCTCCGGCCGGTTGAGCGCTCCCCACGCATCCTGGATCCCATCGTTGCCGGCGCACATCCGCACCCCGGCCGCACGGAGTTGTCCGACCGGAGGAGCGGGCCTGCCGCCACTTGGTCCATGGCTCATGATCGCGATATCGCTTCCCAGCACCTTGTCGATGAGCCCGTCAAGCCGGGCATCGTCGACGCCGCCAAGACAGAACGCATGGCTGATGACAACCCGCCCATGCATGCCCAGCACCTGCGTGCGCTCGGCGATCAGGTCGATCGAGAAGGCGCCAAGCTCGCCCGGCTCATGGAGATGGATATCCACATCGACATCGTATTTCTCGGCCAGGCCAAAGATGGTGTCCAGATGACCGGCGGGATCCCGATCGATCGTCGACGGGTCGAGCCCGCCGATGACCTCGGCGCCTTCCTTGAGAGCCTGCTTCATCAGCTCCACCGTTCCGGGACGGACGAGCATGCCACTCTGGGGAAAGGCCACGACCTGGATCGTGAGCGAATCCCTCAGGTCCTCGCGGGTCTGCATCAGGCCACGGAAACCCTTCAGCTCCCATTCGGTGTCGATATCCGCGAAGGAACGGACATGCGTCGTGCCGCTGGCGATTGCCTGCAGGGCGTGACGGGTCGACTGCTGGTGCGCGTCGATGCCCTCTTCCTGACGAAGGCGGCGCTCGCCCTCGATCTTGTCGAGCAGGGCAGGGCCCGCCGTGTGCCGGTGCCAAGGCAACCCGAGCAGGGTCTTGTCCATGTGGGTATGGGCATCGACGAAGCCGGGGAAGAGGAGCCTCCCGCCTCCGTCGATCTCCTCCACATCTTCGTCCGGAACGATGCCAGCGCCGATCGAGGCAATCTTCCCATCCCGGACGAGGACATCGACGGGATCGTTTTCGGCCGGTTGGACGTTACGTATACAGAAGGTTGTAGCCATGAGCGGATCTCCCACGCTTTCCCATGCGGGCTGCATGGCCGGTCCGTGCGTGTCGGTTGGTGTGCGTAAGAAGAGCAATTGAACGCACGGGCAGTGTCAATGAATAGAATGCGTAGAGCGGGATACTAACGGGTCTTCATCCTATGGGCTGGAGCGGAGAAGCGCAATGGCCCCTGCGCACCCGTGTGATGACATTGACGCAAATTGCAGGTCTGGAACCGTCCGCATCCTAACCGGGCGCACAACGGGCAGTGCGTTCGGACAAGACGACAGGAACATAACGGAACACATGCAGACGATTCAGCAGGAATTTGGGGACGAGTCAGCAGGAACCTGGTGGCGGGGGCATCGGCTCGCCCTCCTGCCGTGGATCACGTTGCTCGTGGTGATGGGCGTCGCCGTGGTGACGTATCTCCTCAGCAATCCTTTCCGCGAAGAGGTGCACCAAGGCGTCGATGTCCTCACCAGCGGTGACCACCAGCGGATCCGGGAGTACCTGCGCGGCTACGGTGCCTGGGGACCGGTGGTCTCCATCTTCCTGATGACGGCACAGGTGATCTTTGCGCCCATCCCGGCGTCGGTCGTGCAACTGGCGAACGGTGTTGTTTACGGCCCGCTCTGGGGGACCCTGCTCAACATCGCTGGACAGATGGCGGGGCAATGCTGGCCTTCGGGATCGCCCGATCACTTGGCAAGGGCACGGTGGAGAAGCTCATCGGCCGGATCAATGGAAGTGCCTTCGAAGGCTGGCTCGATCGATGGGGCGGCAAGGCCCTCTTTGTGATTCGCGCGATTCCCGGCACTCCGTCCGACTTTATCTCCTACCTGGCCGGGTTGACGAATATGCGGAGACGCACCTATGTGCTGGCGACCTTCCTCGGCTACATCCCGCAGTCGTTGCTGTTTGCCTGGCTGGGGGATACCGCCATGGGCTGGTTCTGGTGGATCGTCATGGCTGGGTTCGCCGTCTCGGCGCTCATTGGTCTGGCTGGCTGGGCGATCCAGCGCCGAAGCAACGAAGCCGGACGCAGACGTATACGCCCGCGGGCATCAGCCACCTGCATCTGAAGCAGCAACAGATGCGGCCGAGAACGGCTACAGGGGAGGAGCGGGATCACCTCCGGGATATTGTTTCGGGGATACCGGATGTACATCGGCTACCCGGCCGGTACCAGCCGAGTGATCCCGGTCGTGATCCTGAGCCCTCAGTCTCAGGATCGATAGGGCTGGGTGACGACTGAAATACTGATGCCGTCATCCCTTAAGCATTCGGTATTGCGCTGAAACAGGGGGCTCTTTGGCGCAGAGAGCCTGGATCAGCCAGATCGACCTCGGCCCCTGCCACAGGGTAGGTGCCGTCTCCCGGCTCGCCCTGGAATCTGTCCCACTGACAAGGGATGAGGAAAAGGCTGGTGGTACAGACGCACGATGTAGGGATGGCGTAGGGATAACCCTACCCCTAATGAGAGGAAACCACGACCCCGGGATGGGATGGTGGCGTGATCGCTCCACGATCATCCGGGGATGACCATGGAGATGCAGCCGGATGGTGCCGGTATGCGTCAACGATGGTCGCCCCGGACGAGCGCATGGACGCTTGGCGGCGCAGGGGAGATCGACGTTGACGGGACTCAGCGGACTCTGTCGTCTGACCGTCAAAGGATGCTCCTATGAGCACATTGCCCCCGTACGTTGTCGTGTCCCGCCCTGTCCGCTCCGGTGAGGAAAGAATTTCCGGGTCCCGCAGCCGGACGACCGCACGTTCAGGCCCGATGCGAGAGATCGGCATTGTCTCACTCGCCGTCCTCCTCTACTTCCTGGTGCGCGGGATGATGGACAGCACGGCGGCGCTTGCCGGGCAGCACGCTCACTGGCTGGTGGATCTCGAACGGCGGCTCGGTATTTTCCATGAGCCTGGGATGCAGCGTTGGGCGCTGGGACAGGACTGGCTCGTATGGGCGGTGAATGCGGTCTACATCTACGGCCATTGGCCGGTGCTCATCGCGACGATGGGATGGCTGATCTGGAAGCGGCGGGACCAGTTCCCGGTCTATCGCTCAGCGTTGCTGATCTCGGGCGCCATTGGTCTGGTGGTATTCGTGGTCTTCCCGATGGCGCCACCCCGGTTCCTGCCGGAAGCAGGCTTTGTCGACACGGTGACGCTTCACACCAATGCCTATCGCGTCCTGCAGCCGCCCTCCTTCACGAACCAGTACGCCGCGATGCCGAGCCTCCATGTCGGCTGGAATCTCCTCATGGGCATCGCGATCTTCCGCACAACCCGTCATCCTCTTTGGCGCACGTTTGCAATCGTCATGCCGCTCGCGATGTATATCGCAACGGTCCTGACTGCGAATCACTTCCTGCTGGATGGTGTCGTTGGCAGCGTCATCGCTATCAACGGGCTGGCCCTTGCGTCACGGATCAGCGCACTAAAACGCGAGAGGGACGTGTTCTAGCCGGCGTCGCGCCTGCTCACGCGAGAGATTTTCGGGCTGCATGGG
>DASYWM010000058.1:0-1599 GCA_035936075.1 Thermomicrobiales bacterium | reverse complement strand
CGCGGTCGCCATCCAGTCCGACGAAGGCGGCAACCGGGGTAATAGCGAAGACAATCGGCAGGACGACAAGGAGGAAAAGGAGAAGAAAGACGACGACGATCGGGGCAAGGGCAACGACGATGAGGATGACGATGAGGATGGATAATCCCCGGACTCGACATCATGGCAGGGTCTTCTAGGAGCTACTGCATTGTCCTCGTTGTCACCGGATGATGGATGGCTACGAAAACGGTTCTCGGCGGGTTTATAGGCAGATCGGGTGAATGCTCTACGACCTTCCTGAGCCGGCTGAGTGTGTATTACTCAGCCTCCCAACAAACACCTGGACCGCGCATAGCGTATCCCGAGCCAGCACCTCTCGCCGCCGCGAGAGGTTCCGCGTCGTCTATCCTGCTATCCTTTCCCTGACTGCGGCGATCGCTGTGCGCATGCACGGACCGCTACGCCCGTGCGGCATCATCCTCCGGACGGTAGCCGAGATGCTCGATGGTGTCGGTGATATCCCAATGCCGGTCACTGTTGGCGGAGATCGCGTAGAAGGTGCCAAAGCCAAGCGGGCTCTCGATGGCGCGCCACACGATCTGGGCGCAATCGCGGGGGCTGAGCCACATCCAGGCACTGATATCGTCCTTCGGCTCGGGTAAATACCAGCCGATCCGCAGGCAGATCACGGATAGCCCATGCTGGTCGTGATAGTGACGCCCCAAGTTCTCGCCGAACGCTTTCGAGACCCCATAGAGTGAATCCGGGCGTACGGGCTGATTACTGTAAACCGGCCATTCGCCATCGCGGTCGTACATCCCCATGACGTGGTTGGTCGAGGCGAAGACGATCTTGCCGACGCCCGCGGCGCGAGCGGCCTCGAAGACGTTGTAGGTGCCGAGGATGTTGGCCTCATGCACCTCTTCCCAAGACGCGACAGTGCTCGGCTCGCCGGCCAGGTGGACCACTGCGTCCATCCCGTCCAGCGCCGGAGCAATCTCATCGTACCGGCTGATCTCACCTGCCACGGCGTCCGTCACCGGCGCGTCGTCAGGGACTCGAGCATGGTAGTGCAATCGCAGCGCGTAGCGGTCTCCGAGCCGCTCGGCCAGGTTCCGCCCGATGCGTCCACCTGCGCCGGTGATCAAGACGCGTTTCTTTCGCTCAGTGGTCATTCTGCTTCCCCTCGGAGCAGACCATCCCGAAGTTTTGCGATATCGATCAGGGCCTTTCTCAACGCGGTATTCGCCGACCGCATGGCGTGGGCGTCGTCCTCCGTCAACTTGAGTCGCTCAACGTAGCGTTCAGTTCGCCACTCCAGCGCGCCCAGCGCCGTCATGACAGGACCTAGCAGGACACCGGACCGTTGCGGGGCAAGGTGCAGCTTCGGGACGGGAGCGGCACCAGTTACATGCGGCATCGATTCTCTCCAACGTTCGTATCGCACGGCAGGCTCATGGCCACCAGCGCCTGGGCGAGAGGTCCGCCTTCCAGCAAACCCCTTCCACAGATGACGACTGGCGGACCACCGTATTCTACGGCATGCCTTCCTCCTGGCCCGCGGTGGTGCCGATGCCCAGGGGCACCGTCATCGCCTATTTGCGTGAGCGTGGCGCA
>DASYWM010000057.1:0-5567 GCA_035936075.1 Thermomicrobiales bacterium | reverse complement strand
TTGACCGATACCTGAATGTCGGCCCCGCGAACCGGAGCTGAGCGCCTGCCATTGGCGCCGCCAGCGGCTCCGCCGAAGAACGTCTCAAAGAGATCGCCGAAGGGCGAACCGGCACCCCCGAATCCGAAGGGATCGCCGGCTCCCGCTCCCGCAGCGGCGGCATGGCCAAAGCGGTCGTAGGCTGCGCGCCGGTCAACATTGGAGAGTACCTCATATGCCTCATTGACCTCCTTGAATCGGTCCTCAGCATCCGGCGCCTTGTTGACATCAGGGTGGTACTTCCGGGCGAGCGTGCGGTACGCGCGCTTGATCTCGGTATCAGAGGCGGTCCGGGAGATCTCCAGAACCTCATAGTAGTCGCGTTTGTCTGCCATAACCCAATCATGAATGTGAAGCGACGCCAGGAGGGCGGACGCGCAAAACAGGCCGTACGCGAGGACACGCACGGCGAGTACGTCTCATTACAGATAAGTATAGCGGGGCCTGCAACCTCGGCTAACGGATTTTCGGCGCCCGTCGGTCAGCTACTCGTCGTCGACTGCGCGCAGGTCGATCACAGTCCCGGCCCGCCGCATCACCGTCTTGTGATACCAGGGAGCAGCCATTGAAAGGTAGATCCGGGCGTCCAGCTCGTCGATCAGGTTCTGCGGTATTCCGCTTGCCCCGAATTTCGCTCCGGCGATACCGCCCGCAATAGCCCCGAGTGCGCTTGCGCTCCCACCCGCGTGAACAACTGGGAAGACGGCATCCTCAAACGTTGTCGCGAGCTTTACCTCTTCGACGATACTGGCGATCTGCTGCGCCAGCGGCTCCTCGTTTTCGGGAACCGGCACCTTGTGGGAATGATCTTCCCCCTGTGCCGAGCGGGCAGCCAATGCAGTAGCCCGGGCCACCTGGGCGGTGAGACGGATCGCACTCTCACCGCCATGCGAGAGGCGAGTTACGGTCTCCGCGTCCTTCTGCAACGCATCCTGGTCCCAGCCTCCAATTGAATGCAGCAAGCCGATCGGTACGCCGCGTAGCGCCACAGCGGCCTCCGGCGCAGAGGCAAGATCGGCATCGACCAATCCGTTTTGCTCCGCAGCCTTTTCAATCCCATTAATCACGGCATCGCTCATCCATTTGCGTGAGTTGCCATTGACGAGAAAACGAAGCCGCGCATTGATGTTCTCGGGGTTGAGAATACCGTCATTGGTGGTGAGTGATTCGACGATGCACAGCACAACTTCGGACTTATCGGAAACCATGCCCGTAATCGGCTCGCCGTCGCCCGCGTCCTCGATTTCGAGATAGCCGTCGAACGCACCATAGCGCTCGAGAATCTTGTCCGCCGCCAGGCCTTCAACGGGTAACCCCAACGCGTCCCCGATCGCAACTCCCAGGAGCGATCCCAGGAACTGGTCTTCTGTTACTCGGCTCATTCGGTATGTCCTTTGTCGTCGTCTGGTAGCGCTACGCCTATGCGAACCGTGCCCGCCTTGCTTGCCGTTGCAACCAACTCAACCGTACTCCCCGGTGATCCAGAGATAAACCATTCGACGCGCCCACGGGAGAGGATTGCCTATTGGCCGGGAACTCCCAGAGAACCGTATTGATTTGCGCGGCCGTCCAGGTGCCCGAGTTCCTGCTCCCGTTTGCCGGAAACAATCGTTACCCCGCCTGCGGCATCGAGGGTGATCTTCACCGGCTTGATCCGTCCCGTTTCCTTGCCGCGCTCGCTGACGAATGTCGGCAAGAACCCTGTGTTCTGCACAATCGCCGCCACCCGATACATGCCTCCGCCGAGAGGCCCGGCCGACGCTCGCTCGAAGATAATCCGGGGGCAGTGCCCATCTGCCGGATGGTCAACCTGGCATTGCTCGCCGTGACTTCTTCCAGCAGCGGGCCGGGCGGATTCTGCCATGCGAACTTGTAATCCCGGCCGCCAATCCCTACCTCGCCGACGCCCAGTTGTGCAACAACTCGGTCAGGTGCTCATAGCGGTAGTATCGGTCTGGCCGGTAGTCGGCCGATGTCGCGACCCACTTTGATATGCCCTGTGTCACAGCCATGCGAGCCCCTGCCCCTTCTTCCGGCGGACCAACTCATATGGTGGTCACGGTATGTGCACCGGCCGCACCATGTCAATCTATCAATTGCGCCTCGTTGACGCCCTTCCAGCGCCGCTCTAGACTCCACTCATTGATTCGTTGGCACGTACTTCAATAAGGAACAATCACACATGCCGAAGCGCGAGCGAAACCTGTCACAACTGCGCCCCGCGACTCGTGCAGTACACGGCGGAGAGCGCATGGATATTCGTCCCGCAATCCCCACCGTCAACCCGATCCATTTCAGCACTTCCTATGTCTTCGAGTCGAGCGAGGATTTGGATGCTGTGTTCGTAGACCCGTCAGCCGGGTATGCCTATGGCCGCTTCGGGAATCCCACAGTGCGCGCACTGGAAGAAGCGATGGCGGCCGTTGAAAACACAGAGGCCGCCATTGCCTATCCCTCTGGTATGGCGGCCATTAATGGTGTCTTCACCTATCTCGCAAAACCCGGCGACCACGTCGTTGTCTCGCGCGATGTCTACGGCGCCACCTTGACCCTGCTCAACGGCCACTTCACCGAGATGGGCATCATCAGTCACTTCGTCGACATCACGGACCTCGCCGCTGTGCAGGCAGCCGCCGAAGAGGTGAAGCCGAAGGTCATTTACGCCGAAACGATATCCAACCCGCTTATCAAGATCGCCGATATCAGGGGCATCGTGGACATCGGTCGCGATTGCGGGGCAAAGGTTGTGATTGACAACACCTTTGCCTCGCCAGCGCTCATCCGTCCCGCAGACTTGGGCGCGGATCTCGTCCTCCACTCGACAACCAAGTTTCTTGGCGGCCACGGTGACGTTCTCGGAGGTGTCGTCTCCGGTGGTGCCGAGGACGTGACAGGGCTGCGAAATATCGCCCGCATCAATGGCGCGGTGCCGGGTCCGTTCGATGCATGGCTCTGTAGCCGCGGGCTTAAGACGCTCTTCCTCCGCATGCGCGAGCACAGCGCAAACGCGCGCAAGGTGGTCGCATGGCTGCAGCAGGATCCGCGAATCGAGCGCGTGTACTATCCAGGCCTCGAGGACGACTCGCTGGCCGACCAGTTTCTGTCCGATGACCGTGGCGGCATGGTCGCATTCGAGGTGACTGGTTTCGGCAAGGAGGAAGCATACCGCTATCTCGAATCACTCCGACTGGTCGAGCCCGCAACGACCCTCGGTGACGTTTATTCGCTCTCCCTCTATCCCGCAGCCTCCTCTCATCGAGGACTCAGCCCGGAGCAACGAGCTGACTGGGGCATCGGTGACAACCTGCTGCGGCTCTCCATCGGCATCGAGGACGCCCGCGACATCATCGAGGATATCGACCAGGCGTTGACGGCAGCCACCGAGGCAACGTCCGCCGCCGAATCAGGCAGACAGGAGCTTTACGTCTCATGATCGATGCGTCTTCGCCCGTGCGATGGCCAGCCGGCCACAGGGCGGCGCTCTCCGTTGTCGTGCACGTTCCCGGCGTCGGTCTGGAAGCGGACACCGCCCGGCATCCGGGTCTTGTCGGTGTCGACTACACCGCCACAGGGCTGCAACGCATCCTTGAGACGCTGGCCGATGTGGATGTCTCCGCCACAGTGGCCTTCACCGCTGAGGCGACCAGCGGATCGCCTCAGCTGCTCCGCCGCGCTGTTGAGCTGGGACATGAGGTGGCGGCAAGCGCTTGCTCGGCAACGGCGTCTATCCCGGATCTCGTTGAGACAATTTCAGGCATCACCGGCTCACCAGTGAACGGCCTGATCGAGCAGCTCCCCGGCCTTCCATCGGGGGATCAGGACGAGCGCTTTGGCGACGAGACGGGCAACGCCTGGCGGATAACCGGGGCCGGCGGAGATCTTCCAAACAGCGGTGGGGACCCAAACTCGACCATCATCCCCGTCTCTCCCTACCTGATTGACATGACCTGGCTCTCGCCATCGCGCCCGCTCCCACCCTCCTCCATGCTGGAGGCATGGTCGTTGGCCCTGGCCGCGCACAGGGCGGACAGCTCTTTTATGCCGGTCTTGCTCCATCCCCATATTGTCGGCCGCCCTGGCCTTGCCAGCACGATTACCCGCTTCCTCGATGAGGTTGTCGCCGCCGGTGACGTCTGGATCGCCCGGCTCGATCATGTCGCCCGTGCCTGGCACGAACTCGCGCCGCGAAGAGAGGAGTAACACCGTGCATCCATCTCTGCTGGTGTCCGGCGGGCCGATCCTCACTATGCATCCTGCCAATCCTGAGGTCGAAGCTGTCGGGATAATTAACGGTCGGATCGTGGCCACTGGCGACCGTGCCGACGTTCGGAAGGAATTGGGGAGCCGAATCGAGGAGATTGATCTCAACGGCCGCATGGCTCTCCCCGGCTTCCATGATGCGCACGCCCACGTCATGGGGGTCGGCTATGCGCTCTCGCAAATCGACCTCTCCAGCAAAGCTGTCTCCTCGATCGACGATATTCTTGTCGCCGTGAAGGAGCGAGTGAAGTCGACTGATACGGCGAGATGGATTCTCGGGCAGGGGTATGACCAGGCGAACCTTGCGGAGAATCGGCATCCGACGCGCGAGGATCTCGATCAGGTCGCACCGAATCATCCGGTTGCGCTCTGGCGAAGCTGCCATCACATCATGGCAGTCAACTCGCGAGCCCTCGAGCTTGCCGGAATCAACATCGATACACCGGACCCCTCCGACGGTACGATCGACCGCGATTCCAGCGGCATCCCAACCGGCGTCTTGCGGGAGTCGGCCTGTAACACCGTCAATAGAGCCATCGGCTTGCCCGATGAAGATGAGATTGCCACGGCCCTTGATGCAGGCGGACAGGCATTTCGGCAATACGGGATCACCTCGGTTGCCGAGGCTGGGATTCGCCGGGCTGAGGAGATGCGCGCATACCAACGCCTGCACGACCAGGGTCGGCTTGCGCTGCGCACCTGGCTGATGATGATAATCGACGAAACTCTCGACGAGCTCATCTCGCTCGGGATCTCAAGCGGGTTCGGCGACGCCTGGATGAGGATCGGCAATGCCAAGCTCTTCTCGGATGGCTCTATCGGGGGCCGTACGGCCCGCATGTCCAGGTCATACGAGGGTGAGAACGATAACTACGGCTTGTTGATGATGCCTCCGGAGGAGATCAGCGAGCGCGTCGTACGTGCCCATAAGGCGGGCTTCCAGATCGGCATCCATGCCATCGGCGACGCGGCGATCAACCATGTACTGGACGCATATGAGGAAGCTCAGCGCCAGCTGCCACGCCTGGATCCGCGGTTTCGCATCGAGCACTGCTCCATCATCGACGAAACGATCATTGACCGAATCCAGCAGCTGGGTGTGATCCCGATCCCGGGAACGACGTTCCTCTATGATATGCGTCCGGTCTATCTGCAAAATCTTGGTGAGCAGCGAGTCCGTTATGCCTACGCCATGAGGAGCTTCAGGGTACGAGGCATTATTGCGGCAGCCAGCAGTGACGCGCCGGTTTCTTCACAGAACCCAATGA
>DASYWM010000056.1:0-3886 GCA_035936075.1 Thermomicrobiales bacterium | reverse complement strand
GGATCTATCTATGCCTTGGTTCAAAATCCGCAAACAGAATAAGGAAAAGGAGTCGCAGGAGCCACCAGCAACCGAGAAGACGGGGGCTCCTGAGCCACCTCTCCAGTCTGCTGAAGCCACCCCTACCCTGCCACCGCACATGCAACGCCTGGTCGATGAACGAAGCAAGGTACGCCCCCGGCGGCAAGCATCGGTGGAGGAACGCCGGGCCTCATACGACCGCAAGCGGCTTGCGATCCAGTACGACATAGAGCAGGGCTATCTCGCCACAGAACCCGAGAATCCCTGGACACACCGGATTGAGCTCCTCACGGAGGCTCTCGGCACCATCGAAGAGGACCTCAAGGCCGAGAGCGAGGTCCCTCCGGCGCCCTTCTACCCGCTCCCCCCAACCCCGATCAGTGACATCACGATTGAACGGGATCGCGGGATTGCTGTTTCGTTCACTATTGATGGTCACCGGTTTGCCTTTGCCGAAACGCTCGACTGGGCAGAACGTGGGCACCGGGTATCGCAGCCGGAATTCCGGGCAACAGTCGGTGACGTTGAAAAACTGATCCCTGCAGAGAAGCCACCAGAGTTGCGGGAGCCGCTTGAGCAGCATCTCACCGACAGCCTGGCGGTCTTTGCCACGGATCTCAGGGATCGCGCGCTGGACAACGAGCCGATGCCCACCAGTGCCACACTGGCTGACCTCGCCGGGCCATGCAAGATTTGCGGGGGCTGGGCAGACTGGCGCGGACGGTGTGACGCCTGTACGAATCGCAAGGCACGAGAACAGTCGCTGCGCCTGGAACAGACCCGGCTGCTGCGCGAACGCGCCAACGAGGCGGAGGAGCGTCACCGCATGGCCGAACGTCTTCCGATCGCAAGACGCCGCATGGCGGATCTGGAGGCCGAGATTGCGGCCTTCGAGCGCTCGTTACGCGAGGAGACATAGAGGAGACCGGTTATCCCAGCGTCGGCACGGTGAGCCCTCGCGGCCGACCCGTACTGTAGCTGCTACAAGCGACGGCAGGACGTTGCCTCTCGGATGCTCCCGCCCAGAAAGTCTGCGCCAAAATCCCCTAGGGGGACATCCGGATGCTGGCCAACTTGCAGGCTGCCCGGAACATGACGTTGAACTCCAGACCGTCCGCTGGCTGGAAGGCGATTGCCCGCTCACCTGCGCGCTTCACACTTGGCAGCAGCTCTGCCTGATCCGCCCGCGCCTGGTGATCGAACTCCAGCTCGACGGTTACGCCGTTCGCGAGGACATAGGGCTTTGCGCCGGAAATTTGCCCCATCGCGCGCTGCGCTCCTTCCCGGATTGACCGCTGCGCCTTCTCCGGGTGCAGGTGCATGGCCGCGAAGGTGGAAATCCCCTGCTTCACCGCCACGCCCTCGACCTGATCGCCAAGGAACTCCTGCGTCTGGGCAACAGCCTTCTCATCGCCTGTCACCAGAACGACCGGGACGCCAAAATGCCCGGCAATCGCCGCGTTGATGCCGAACTCACCGGTAGAGACACCGTCGAAACGGACATCGTTCAGCCAGCCGGACCAGGTATGCGCGAGGGGAGCCTGCGGCGTGCCAGCCTTTGCGTGATACCCCGTATAAAACACCCCGCTGATGCCCTCAAGCTCGACCCCCTGCATCATCCCGAGGAACTTGTCGTTGCCAGAGATGAATTGAGCCTCCGTGCGGAGCTCCTCTGCGATCAGGTTCCGCATGCCGTCGTGACTGTCATTGACAATCACCTCGGTTGCCCCTCCCGCCAGTGCACCCTCGATCGCTGCGTTGACCTCGCGGGTCATGCGAAGCCGGGCCCGCTCGTATTCCGTCTGGTTTGCTGGCTCTCCTGATCCTGCGCCCTCCGGGGGTGTGACATGCACCCACGACGAAACACCACAGGTTCCTTCCATATCCGCAGAAATCAGGATCTTCATCTGTTGCCCTCTCCTCTGAAACAGCGCCGGGTCTTTATGCGCATCTATACAAGCGGGTAGCAAAAACGGGCAGGGAGAGGGACTTTCGTCCTCTCACGCTACCCGTTCTGGTTCGTGCATAACGTGATGCCCGTAACCGATGAACTCAACCGCCGAAAAAGATCGGCAGATTACTTCGCCTGGTTACGACGGCGACGCCGCTCGGCCTTACGCCGCTTGGCGCGCTCTTCTTCCTGAACGCTAATGAAGCGCAGCCCACGACGGTGCTCCCGGATGATCCCGGAGCGCTCGATTCCCTTGTTGAATCGGCGGAGCAGCTGCTCAAAGCCTTCGTTGTCTCGAATCTCAACACGCATAAATGCTTATCACCACCTTCAAGCGCGTGTAATGACAAAACTGACGGCTTCGTGTCCTGCGTGCCACGTAAGGCGCAACAACACGAATGGGTACAACTTGACCCGATGCCCAAGTATACGCCAAAAAACGTCATCGCTCCCACCTGCCGTGCCAGGCCGTATGATGGAGGTCATTTCGTTGAGCGAACATCACTACTGGAGCCATCGCCGATGCAGACTACCACCGCCATATCCGTTATCCCGGGAGTGCCCGAATCCCTCGAGCGCATTGAGGTTGTGGTTCCCGAGCCCGGGCCAATGGAAGTGCTGGTCGACGGGATTCGCTGTGGCATCTGCGGCACCGACCGGGAGATTATCGAGGGGCACATCGGCCTCCCACCCGAGAACCAGCAGCATCTCGTACTCGGGCACGAGGTACTTGGACGGGTCCATGCCGTAGGGAGCGGCGTAACTGATCTACGTCCCGGCGAATTGGTCACTGCCACCGTGCGCCGGCCGGACGGGTGCCCCTCCTGCCAGGCAGGACAGCCGGACATGTGCCAGTGGCAGCAATACACGGAGCACGGCATCAAGGGCAGGAATGGTTTCCTCGCCGGGCAGTTCATCACCGAGCGGCCCTACGTGATCCCGGTCGACGCTCATCTTGAGGAAACGGGGGTTCTCATCGAGCCCCTCACCGTAGTTGAGAAGGCCGTCCGGCAGGCGATGCTGATCCAGCGCCGCATGGCCGTCTGGGAGCCCCGTACCGCGATCGTCGCCGGGGCGGGCCCGATCGGCATCCTGGGGACACTTCTCCTGCGCTCGATTGGGCTTGAGGTCTATACGGTCGCCAGAACACCGGCACCGAACATACATTCCGATGTCGTGACCCGTGCGGGGGCGCACTACGTTTCGACCGGGGAAGAAACAATCGCCGCACTTGCCCAGCGGCTGGGGAACGTCGACATCATCCTGGAGAGTACCGGGGCGAGCATGGTAGCGTTCGAGGCCATGACCGCGCTTGGGATCAACGGTGTGCTGGTTCTTCTGAGCGTCACAGACACCGCTACGATGATGGAGGTGTCCACCGGCGGGATCAACAATGGGTTAGTGGGCGGCAACAAGGTGGTGGTTGGATCGGTCAACTCGGGGATCGAAGACTTCGAGGCCGCGGTAGTGCGTCTTGATCGCTTCGGGCAGCTTTGGCCGGGCCTTGCCGCATCGATCATCACCCATCGCATTCCGTTCAACGGAGATCTGAGCGGTGTGCTGCACGAGCCAAAGGACGCGATCAAGGTTGTCATCGAGTTCGACTTATAACGGCGAGGCAAGGGTGGCCGTCACCCAGGCGCGCGTTCTGCCTCTATCTCCCATCCCGCAAAGCCGACCAATGCCAAACAACCAGGTGCCCCTAGTGCGACAAGGGCACCTAGCTTCCACTCTTGTCGATCGCTATGCGTGCATCTGCACGGATAGGTGCACCTGGTCTTGAATTAGTAGCCTAAACGTGCCATTGGTGATGCTTCATCAACGCAGCTGGTCAATGGCTGGCCCTGCTCCATTAGACCTGAGAAGAGGGTCGTGGTCGTCTCATCACTCAGATTGCGCGCGCTGTGAACCATG
>DASYWM010000055.1:0-9929 GCA_035936075.1 Thermomicrobiales bacterium | reverse complement strand
CAGCGGATGGCCACTGGGTGCAGAGCACGGGCGAAGGAGCAGGGGAAGCTACTGCCCGGAGGGCATCCGCTCTACGGGTATCAGTGGGACGATCCCTCGAAATCGGCGAAGACTCGCCATGTCGAGGATGAAGCCGTCAGCTGGATCGTGCGCCGTGTCTTCGAGGAAGCGGCTTCCGGCGTTCCTCTCCGGCGAATTGCCATGCGCCTCAATGATGATGGCATGACCACCACGAGCGGCAAACGGTGGCAGGCGCGACAGATCAGTCGCATGCTAGCGAACCCCGCCTACAAGGGGCAGGTCTACGCCAACCGCTACCGTGTCGAGAAGGACGAGCACACCAGCCGTAAGCGCGAGAGCATCCGTCCTGAATCGGAATGGGTGCTTATCAAGGACGCGGCACCCCCACTAATTTCGGCTGAAACATGGCAACGGGCCAATGAAAGGCTGGCGAAGAATCGCATCGAGCACAGCCGACCTTACGACAAGGCCGAGGACGCGTTGCTGCGCGCGGGCTTCATTTACTGCGCATACTGCGGAAACCGGATGAACGTCAGCCGCAGAAGACACAAAATCTTCTACAAGTGCAACAGTCGCTATTGGGGAGGAAAGGGTGAATGCAAGGGGTGGTCCGTCAAGGCCGGGCCGGTTGACCAGTTCGTGTGGGGAAGGGTCGAGGGATGGCTAGGCGACCCGGGCGTGCTCTTCCATGAGGCTGAACGGAGCCGGGAGTTGGTCCTAAACTCCGTTCAGGAGGACCTTGGCGCGTTCGACCGTGGCTTAGCGAAGCTAGAAAGCGAACAGGACAACCTGGTTCAAGCCCTCACTCGGCTGAGTGGCTCGGCAGCACACCCGGTCGTGGAGAAGCTGAACGCCCTCGCAACCCGGCGCGACGCCTTGGTGACGCAGCGCGAGGAAGCTTTACGCCGCTCAGAGCTGGCTGCGAAGGCGGAGAAGGCGATGGGGGTGTTCTGGGATACGGTTCGGGCCTATGGTGACGGGGTAGGGACGTGGGGCTACGCCGAGAAGCGGGAGTTGCTACATCGGCTCGGTGTCCGGCTGACGGTTGAGAAGCGGGGCCGCGCACAGGGCAAACTCTTACTCGAGGCGAACCCGCCGTGGCCGGAGGGTACCGAGTGGTGGATGGAGCTCTTCAATGACAGCTACCACATCGAGGCGGAGATTGGACCGGGCGGAGACGAGGATGGGGACGGTGAAGGAGGTGTGACTGTCCTCCCTAGCTCCGACCAGATCTCCGGCAAGTGGCGATCAATCGCAAACAGGATGTCGTCACTTATGGACAGGATGGCGACGGGAACGCGCCTGCCGTCGGCGCGGCGGGTCTCACCCAAGTCATCGATCGTGACGATGTGAAGAATGACCGCGTTGTATCGCTCGTCCAGGTGGTGGCCGTGTGCTACCCAGTCACTGGAGCGAGTGTGGATCTCTACCGCGCCAGTCTTGTACCCATCGTCGCCAAAATGGAGCATTGCGTCCAAGAAATCTGGGCCAAAGCCATGGCTCCAGTGGCCATGAAAAATGATTGAAACCTCTTGCCCGTCCGAGGTAGTGACGGAGCGGGTGAGACCGGCGTTCCATGCCGCGCTCATGGCGAGCTCGCGCGGGCGCGGCTGCGGTATTGCCCCGGGAGCCAGGGATGAATCCTCCGGTTCATGCACCCCGCAACATCCTTCACACAGGTCGGCGCGTCATCATGCAATGGAAGCGTTCTTTCGTGCCTGCTATGATGCAGGCACGCTCAGTTCTGGAACTGCTCCGGCTCAGGGAGGGTATCAAGACCTTGGTGCTGTCGCCGCCGGTCTCGGATATAGGCGTCAACGGCCGCCTGTGCCGTACCGAGGGCAAGGGTGGCGCACCGGACGCGACTCTTCACCGCATCCTCGCCGATCTCCTCAATCATTGTCTCCTTGCCGAGAGCCTTCACCTCTTCAAGCGTCATGCCCTCAATAAGCTCCGCGATGATGGAGCCACCGGCTTGGGAGATGGTGCATCCTTCGCCTTCGAAGCTTGCTTCCCGAATGCGGTCATCCTCGCCAATGTCGAGGTAGACCGTTATCAGGTCACCGCATCCGGGATTGCCACCACCGAGCTGGACGCTTGCATTCTCTATCCGGTGCTTGTTTCGGGGCTGCTCATAGTGGTCGAGAATAATCTCGATATAGTCCTGTCGGTCAAGCACTGTTGTCTCTTTCTGGATGATTATCCCGGCTCGTTCCCGACGGCGTTCGGCACTCCAACGAGGCTGCCCCATTCCGTCCACGAGCCGTCGTAGTTCCGGACATCGTCGTAGCCAAGGAGGTATTTGAGGACGAACCAGGTGTGGCTGGAGCGCTCACCGATCCGGCAGTAGGCGATGACTGGCTTGTCTCCCGTTACGCCCTGCTTGCCGTACAGCTCGCGCAGTTCCTCAGCGCTCTTGAAGGTGCCGTCGGCGTTCGCCGCCGTGCCCCACGGGACGTTGCGTGCACCCTTGATGTGACCAGCGCGCTGGGCGCCCTCCTGCGGATACCCAATTGCATGCAGGAGCTCACCGGTGTACTCGGGGTTCGAGCGTACATCCACCAGCGGTCCCGCACCGGTCTCCACGTGCTTGAGGACCTCGTCACGGAAGGCACGAATTGAGCTGTCGGGATCCTTGGCCGTGTAAAAGGCCGGCTCGATCTTTGGTGTCTCCCGCGTATAGGGACGCTGTTCGGCCTCCCATTTCGTGCGGCCTCCGTCCATCACCCGGGCGTCGTCGTGGCCGAAATACTTGAAGAGCCAGAAGCCATAGGTTGCATACCAGTTGTTCTTGTCGCCGTAGAAGACAACCGTCATGTCCGGGGTAATGCCCCGCTCGCTGCAGAGGCGCTCAAAGCCGGCCCGGTCCACGAAGTCCCGGTTGACCTGCTGCTGCATCTCGGTCTCCCAGTCGAGCTTCACTGCCCCGGGAATGTGACCGATCTCGTAGAGCATGATGTCTTCATCCGACTCAAGTATGCGGACCTTCGGATCATTTGAGTGGTTGGCGACCCAATCCGTCGTCACCAATGCCTCAGGATGCGCATATCCGGTAAATGCGGAGTCGATGTTATGACCAAAGTTCGTGACCATGGAAGCTCCTGTCTGGGGGCTGAGGTGTTGGCCGTTGAGGACCGCGCCGGGCAGATGATCTCGGGCCAGGATGCCGGGGAACTCTGCTGACGCTGCAATAGTTTCCAAACTATACCGCGTTATGAACCTCCCTCGTCGCCAAGGTGCACGGCAACGGCGCGTTGCACTCGAGTGGTCTCATCCGGCTGTGTCAGGTCGATGCGCAACAGGCGCGGGTTTTTCCGCCACCAGGTCTCCTGATGACGCACGAGTCGCCGTGTATCGAGCCTGATCCGTTCCGCAACCTCGTCGGCCGTGGCCTCCCCACGGATGTACGGCATCCCCTGACGGTAACCAATGCTGGTGAAGGCCGCGCTCTCCGGTGACACCCCTTGCGAGAGGAGCGAACGGATTTCGTCGAACAGTCCCTCGGCGATCTGGGAGTGGACTCGCTCGTCGATGCGGCGATGGAGGTCTTCCCGGGGCCGCCAGAGCCCCAGTTCCAGGGCGCGGAAGGGAGCGGGGCCCTTCGACTGCTGCTCACTCATCGGGCGTCCTGTCTTCTCGTAGACCTCCAATGCGCGAATGATGCGGCGCACGTTCGACCCAGTACGGATGGCGGATTCCGGGTCTACGACGCGAAGGCGCTCCAGAAGGTTCTCGAAACCGTGCTCCGCTGCCTCGCGTTCAAGAAGCAGGCGGAAGTCGGAGTCCGGCTCCACCCGGGGTATGTTCCAGCCTTCGACGACCGCGTTGACGTATTGCGGGGTGCCTCCCACCAGGAAGGATGTTTTCCCACGAACGGTGATGTCGCGAACGGAGGCGTACGCCATGTCCTGGAAGAGCGCCAGCGACACGGAGTCGTTGGGGTCCAGGATATCGATCAGGTGATGTGGGACGCGTTCGCGCTCCTCCAGCGAGACCTTGGCTGTCCCGATGTCCATGCCGCGGTAGAAGGAGCGCGAGTCCGCGTTAACGATCTCGCCGTTGAACTGCTCCGCGAGCATCAGGGAGAGGCGTGTCTTGCCGACGGCGGTTGGCCCGACGATCACGATCAGGGGCGGTTTGCCGGATTCTGCCCGGTCAGGATGGAGGTCCCTTTGGTCTGTCATGGAAGCATGGACGTAGAATGGTACCGGCATTGATGTTTCGTGCGTGACACGAGTACGGATCACGTTTGGCAGCACTCATCATACTCGCCGCGCTCTTTTCGCTGCCGGCACCCTTTCCCAGGAGTAATGACCGTTGGTTCGCATGCTCAGCTCGGCGCTGAAAGTTCTCAGTATTGTTGTGCTCTCCGTCGTCGTGGCGGGCGGGAGTGTCTGGTTCTTCAATTACTGGCAGGACCGTGCCCGCTCCGAAGAAATTGGCCGTCCGGTGACGCTCGAGGTGACCCAGGAGGATGACACCGGGACCGTTGCCGAAAAGCTAACGGATGCCGAGCTGGTGCAGTATCGCTCTTATTTTGAGACCCGTATGCGCTTTAGCGGCGTAGAACTCCGTCCTGGCGTCTATACACTCCGGATGGGCATGAGCGTGCCCGATATCATCGACGTGATCACGGTCGCGGATACGAGCAGCCCAGACGAAAATACTGAGGCGGCTGCCGAAATCACGCAATCGTTCCAGGTGACCTTTATCGAAGGGCAGCGCATTGAGGAGTATGCGCGGGTGCTGCAGGAGGCCGGTATGCTGGACAGTGCCGCCGAGTACATCGCCACCGCCAACGATGTAGAGGGTTTCCGAGGGAACTATTCCTTCCTGGAAAGTGTCCCCAGTGGTGGGTCTTTGGAGGGGTTTCTCTTCCCGGATACGTACACCGTTGGCGAGAATGCGACTCCGGCCGACGTCATCGGCCTGCAGCTGTCGAACTTCGAGGCCCAATTCACCCCAGAGATGATCGCCCAGGCGGAGGCACGGGGGATGTCGATCTACGAGGTCGTTACGCTGGCATCGATCGTTGAGCGAGAGGCCGCAATCCCGGAAGAGCGGCCCCAGATCGCTGCTGTTTACCTCAACCGGCTGGAAGCAGGAATGCCACTCCAGGCGGACCCGACACTCCAGTATGTCGTCGGAACCGAACAGGAGTGGTGGCCCGTACTTGACACCGCGTTGCTGGAGCAGGCCAAAGGGAGTGAGTTCAACACGTATGACCTCCAGGGGTTACCTCCCGCGCCGATTGCAAACCCGGGGTTCGCCTCGCTGCAGGCCGTGCTGCAGCCAGCGGAGGTCGACTACCTCTACTTCGTCACAGCTGGCGACGATACGGGCAGGCACGTCTTCAGCACGACCTACGAGGAGCACCTGCAGAACACCTGTATCGAGCATCCGGAATACGAAGAGTGTGGGGGAAGTGGACAACGTCCAACCGCATCGCCCTTTGCAGGGTTCACTTCCTGGGCCCGTGAGGTTGCTGCCTGAGCATTCCAGAGGTCGCGTGTGAGGGAAATTTTCGGATGAAGCGAGTCGGGGTTATCGGTGATCCGGTCGAGCACTCACTTTCGCCGCATATGCACAACGCGGCATTCGGCGAGCTCGGCATCGATGCGTTCTACGAGCTCTGGCCGACACCGCTCCCCGGCCTAGGGGACCGGGTTGCCAGCCTCCGACTTCCGGATGTGCTTGGTGCAAATGTCACCGTGCCTCATAAACAGGCTGTCATGCCGTTTCTCGACCGCGTGACCGAGACGGCACAGCGTATCGGCGCCGTCAATACCGTGATTCCCTCGCCAGAGGGTCTCATCGGCGACAACACGGATGCCCACGGTTTTCAGAGATCCATCGAAGAGACGTTTGGGCCGGTCCAGATAGACTCAGCGGTGGTTCTCGGTGCGGGAGGCGCCTCCCGGGCGGCGATCGTGGCCCTGAGGATGATGGGTGTGGAGAACATCGACATCGCCAACCGGACCGATGCCCGGGCCGCTGCCCTGGCCCAGGAGTTTGCTGCCGAGATGATTCCCTGGAGTGAAGTCGTCGCAGAATCATTCCCGGATGCGGAGCTGTTAATCAACGCTACATCGCTCGGTTGGCATGACGAGATGCCCGTTCTCATGGATGACCTGAAGCGTCTCCCACATAGAGCGATCGTCGTGGACCTGACCTACCGGGAAACGCCGTTGCTCCGGGCGGCAGCTGATTGCGGACGCCGAGGACTTGACGGTCTCGGCATGCTGGTTCATCAGGGGGCGAGGGCGTTTGAACTCTGGACGGGGATGCAGGCGCCGGTTGGGATCATGCAAGAATCGGTACGAGCCGAACAGGCCCGCCGGGGTTAACCGGTAGCCATATTCCCAGGCATCGGCAAGGAAGGGCCCGGCTGCATCTGTTGCGGCCGGGCCCTTCTTCAACTGATCTTTCCCCCCCGGCTTACTCTATCGGGGCGATGAAGTCCTCTGTGGTCCAGCCAGAGATGTCCGGATCGTCCACGAGGGTAACCGGATACCAGACATATTCCTCGGCTTCGACCGGCTCCCCGGTGATCTCGAACTCAGTGCCCGTGGGATAAGCCTCGATGATGTCGGCGTCCAGGCTGGCCCCCGCCCGGACGCGCACATTGTCATCGGTGGTAACCACAATGTCGCCCACCGAGAATGTCTCCGAAGCTGCGGCCGCCGGCGTGCCGTTAGCTGCCGGCGCCTCCGTCGGTTCTGCTGCAGGTTCGGCGTCGAGGCCATCGAGGAATTCTGCGACGACCCATCCACTGTTGCCACCCGGAGCGGTGACCTGGACCTGGTACCAGGTGTAGTCCTCGGCCTCCACCGGTCCGCCAATGACCTCCAGCTCGACGCCCGCTGCCAGTTGATCCACGACATCGGCCGTCGTGGTCGGCTCGGCTCGCAGGTTCAGGTTGTCGGTGTTGGTCGTCACGATCTGGCCGGATGCCTCGCCGTCGGTACCATCAGATCCCTCATCGACCGATTCGGCAACTTCGGCGCCTCCGGTCGCATCACCGGTCGCACCCGTCGCGTTGGTAAACGTCAGGTCGGCCGGTTCTTCGTCCAGTTCTTCCTCGAAGTCGACTGTCAGCGTGAGCAGCTCAAGTGGCTCGGTCTCGTCGCGACGCTCGGTAGCTGTCACGCCGGCAGGGAAGAAGGCGGCATCGCCTGGCTCCAGGATAAACTCCTCTCCAATCACCGCGTTTGGCTGAAGCGACTGGAGACTGCTGCGGCTGACCTGCACCGGTCCGCTCTCGACGATGAAAGAGAAGTTCCCTTCGACCAGCGAGTACATTGCAACGGTCCCCGCCGCTGGCAGGTCGGTGCCGGGCGGCACGATGAGGGAGTCGATGGAGACCGTCGCGCTGCCGGACGGCATGTCCTGCACGAGGCCGTCGCCCAGCACCTGGAACGAGACGCCCTCGAAATCTGCTGAGGTTGGCTGGCCATCTGTATAGGTAATGCTTTCAGGGAACTCGGATCCCACGGGCAGCAGCACCGCCGACAGGATGACGACTGGTTCCTCGCCAGCGTTCTCGTACGACATGCCGGTTCCGGGCTCGTAGACAATCCAATCCCCTGCACCGAGTACCAGATCCTGGTCTGCGGAGACCTCCGTATCGCCGTTGGCTCGCGTCACCTCGGCTTCGCCGTCACTTCGAACCGTCAGGTTTCCCGACTCGATGAGGTCAAACTCCGGCCCTGAATGCGTGTGCATGGGAGCAGAGGCACCAGGCTCCAGCGTGATGCGAAGCAGGCGCACGGTCATGGGGGCGGGGATAAACTCGTCAAACTGTGACGTCATAAGGTTCGTGGATTGCACGTCCGCCTGGACGACCGGGCTCGCCACGGGACTGGCGACCGGCGTTGTCGAGGGAGTTGCATCCTGCGCAGTGACAACAGGGGACAGCATAGCGCTGGTGCCGAGCAGGGCCGCGAAGACCACGGCGCGGCCGGCACGAACGATAGACCGGTCAGTGTGTTGGAAGAATGCTGGGTGCCGCATGGTGCTCCTCATCATATCCGGGCTTGACTTTGCGGGATTAAATCGCTCAGTAATGGTGACGCGCGGGACATCGGCATCGTTTCCCATCGACCAGAGGGCGATAGTTCGGAAGTAACCATTGTTGGAACGCTCCAGCGTCACGCTCGAGACACAGGAAATCTGATCGTGGCGCTTGTCATGATCTTACCCCATCCAACCGTTTGACGGTGTTGCTTCAGCCGGATCATGAGGCGATCCAACCGGCTGCACACGCCAGTGCACCACCGACGAAAACACAGGCGAGGTTCACCACGTCGTTTGAGATCCACCATACTGCCGAAAGATGGTGGGTGGGCGTCCCACATTGGTGAATGCTGCGCTCGGTTTGCGTTTGGCATGCATCGCACCATCGTTGCTCCTGGACAGTTGCACCGAGAATTGAATCAGCGATGGATCCGGCAAGTCCGGAGATGCCCACCGCGGCAACGGTGAACAGCCAGGAATGCTGGACGGGGAACCAGCCGGCTGCGGCGCCGAGTCCGCCGAGCGCTCCGATGAGCGAGGCGCCCGCAGCGGCCGCGACAAGGCCCCTTGTACTCACCGCTCCAGACGTTCCACGAGAGACTCGCCTGCCAGTGGTGATCAAGCGGGGAAGATCGCGGCTTGTACGACCGATCTCGGTACTCCAAGTATCCGCATTCGCTGCCGCAAGTGAGCCAGCGAATGCGAGCAGCCAGGCCGGGTGGGAGAAGAGCCAGAAACAAACGGCACTGAGGAGCGCAATGCCGCCGTTGGCGAAGACCTGGGTGGCATCGCGCCGGCTCCCACGGGTGGCATGGACGGCAGTGGGATTATGGCCAATGCGGGAGAGCAGGCTGGAAGAGACAAAAAAGGTGATCAGGAGCAAGCCAGCCCACCATCCTCCCGCACCGACGACGATCGTACCGAGCAGGACGGCAGCGATCACGCCACTGGTGTCAAGGGATCGCAGGCGATAGGCGGTGCCGGTGATGAGGAGCGCGCCAACGAGCGCAAGGAGCCAGCGTACAGGATCCGATCCTAGGGACAAAGAGAAGGTCGAGACCATGGTTATGCACGATGCCTTGCTGGAGCCGGTGACCGTATTGCCGCTGGGCACACTATGGCATGGGGCGGCATCATCGCGGTAGGATGAATTGGCGCACGCGGAAGTGCGGCGCGACCCTCTAGCTCAACGGCAGAGCAGTGGACTTTTAATCCATTGGTTCCGGGTTCGAATCCCGGGGGGGTCACCCTCAAAAATCCCCATGACAATGGGGTAATTGTACGAACGCTGTTTCGAGCGCTTGATGCTCGTTCACCTAAAGACGACAACATTGACGACAAAACCATTTCGTGACTACCCGAATGGTGTAGTTGTGCTGCCCCAACGCGTGCCCCTCCATTGCAGGCAGCGTTCACAGATATTCTTCATTCACAGTCATATCTACTTAAAGCTCTGTGAACTGTGAACGATGTCTTTGACCAATGAAGCACCCCGCGCCGGGAGCGAACCGGCCGGGATGATGGCAACTACTGAGGAGGGGTAAGCACAACATGAGTATGCCCAAGGGTCCTCGCAATCTCCGACCGCACCAAGGTGAATATGAAGATCCGCTCGACAACCCAACGAGGGATGGGGTGCAGCAACGCTTCCTTGACCGCCTCAGCATCGATCGGGCCCAGGCCCTCGTTGATCTCGCCGGCCGTCCACTTGAGCTCTATCACCAGATGTGGCAGGCCAGTAACGACGCTGGGGCCCTTACGCCTGGCGTCGGACCGCTCGTTGATCTCCGATTGGGGAAGCTTCCATGGCGGGAACAGTTCAAGTATGCCGACGAGGGAGAGCCCTGGATACCTCCTGTGTACGTCGATATGCATGTGGCCCTCAAGCACTG
>DASYWM010000054.1:0-5441 GCA_035936075.1 Thermomicrobiales bacterium | reverse complement strand
CTCGAACGCAATGAGGAGTACTGGCGCAACGACGTCATGGTGCAGGAAGTGGAGTTCCGCTTCAGCCCGGAGTTCAGCACGCGCCTCGCGGCACTGCTCGCTGGTGAGCTGGGTGTCGTGAAAGACATCCCGGTGGATTCGATGCAAACGGTCGAGGAAAGCGGAACAGCCCGCATCGAGGCCATCCCATCTTCCCGCATCAACTATGTCGCGCTCGTGAACAACCGCGAGGACAGTGTCTTCAACGACGTGCGTCTCCGCCAAGCGGTGAACTACGCCGTCGATGTCAACGGGATCATCGAGGGGATATTCCAGGGCGAGGCTACCAGGATGGCCGGACCACTATCGGGACTGAATCCTGATGTCAATCCCAACCTTCAGCCCTATGAATATGACCCGGAAAAGGCCCGCGCCCTGATCGAGGAGGCCGGCTATGCGCCCGGTGAACTCGAAATCACCATGGACGCTCCCCAAGGGCGTTATCCAATGGACACCGACGCGGCACTCGCCATCGCCGCCTCGCTCGGAGACGTTGGGATCACAGTCAATGTCCAGTACAACGAGTGGGGAACGCATCTGGACAAGATCGTCAATCGCCAAACGGGCGATATGTTCTACCTTGGCTGGGGACCTGCGCTCGACGCGATGGGCACGCTTGCCTATCTCTTTGTCGGCGACTCCACCTACAGCAGCTATCAAAACCCGGAGGTTGAACCGCTGATCGAGGAAGCGACAATGACCGTCGATCCCGAGAAGCGAAAGGAACTCTGGTTCCAGGTGCAACAAATGGTCTACGAAGACGCCGGCTGGCTCTTCCTCTGGCAGCAGCATGATATCTACGGTGTCGCCAACGATATCAATTGGGCCCCTCGCGCGGACGAGTTCCTCTGGATGGGCGAAACCGAGGCGAGATAGTTCCGTTCTTCGTCACCACCTAGGGAAGACTGAATGAAAGGCTACGTCCTCGGGCGTCTCGCCTCCGGTCTGATCGTGATCTTCCTGGCCCTGACAGCCGTCTTCTTTATGCTACGGCTGTCAGGTGACCCGGTGCTCCTCTTTGCACCGATGGACACGTCAAGAACCAACCTGGAGGAAATTCGCGAGCGGATGGGGTTCAACGAACCTCTCGCCGTTCAATACGCGACGTTCATGGGAGACGCTATCCAGGGAGATTTCGGCGAGTCGACCCGCGAGCGACGTCCAGCAATCGAGATCGTCCTTGAGCGGTTGCCGGCAACGCTCCAGCTTGGGGGATTGGCACTGGTGATCTCACTCAGTGTGGGCATCCCGCTCGGCATCCTCTCCGCCACGCATCATGGGTCAGGATGGGACAAGGTCGCGCGACTCATCGCCGTGCTTGGGCAGGCCATCCCGGGGTTCTGGCTCGGTGTCCTCCTCATGCTGCTCTTTGCGGTGCAACTGAACTGGCTCCCGACAAGTGGCCGCGGAGGTGTACAGCACATCATTCTCCCCGCCATTACCCTGTCGGCGTTGAGTACCGCGCGATACGCGCGTCTCACGCGATCGACCATGCTGGACGTGCTGGGGCAGGACTACATGCGGACTGCCAAAGCAAAGGGATTGTCCAACGGGACGGTGCTTTGGCGGCATGCGCTGAAGAACGCCAGTATCTCGCTCATTACCATGACAGGGCTGGAGATCGGCCGCCTCATTGAGGGCGCGGTGGTGATCGAGCAGGTGTTCGCGTGGCCCGGGATGGGCCGCGTCACCGTCCAGGCGCTCCTGAACAGGGACTTTGCCGTGGTCATGGCGGCTGTCGTCCTCTTTGCGGCGATGTATACCCTGGCAAACCTGGTGGCCGATCTGGCCTATGGCTGGGCGGATCCGCAAGTGAAACTCGGATGAGCACCGTGCCCGTCGCGGCCAGTGGCACATCCGGTATCGCCGTTCCCCGAACGAGACAGAACCAACTGCTGCGATCGCTGAAGCGAGATCCCTGGGCAAGCGCTTCTCTCCTCTTCCTGCTCGCCGTAGTCCTTGCCGCAATCCTCTCGCCGGTACTCGTCCCGGACACCATCAACAGTCCAAGCTTTGGTTCCCGCCTCCTGCCACCTCTGACCGACGGGCATATTGCGGGAACCGACCAGTTGGGACGAGACGTCTGGGGCCGGATGCTTCTTGGCGCCCGTATCTCCATGACGGTCGGATTCCTGACCGTCGTTCTCTCCGCGCTCATCGGAGTACCGATCGGGATGCTGGCCGGGTACTACGGAGGCTGGCTGGACGTCCTGCTGATGCGGCTGGTTGATGTCCAGCTCGCATTCCCGTTCATCCTGCTTGCGCTCACAATCAATGCCATTCTCGGTCTGGGTCTGCGGAACATCATCATCACGCTGGTGATCGCCGGCTGGATCGAATATGCCCGTATCGCCCGGGGTGAAACGCTCGTCGTTCGTGAGCGGGAGTTTGTCCAGGCTGCGCACCTCACCGGCGCGAGAAGCGGTCGTATCTTCCTGCGGCATATCCTGCCAAATATCATCACCCCGCTGATCGTCATCAGTACCCTGCAGGTTGCCCGTTTCATCATTGCCGAGGCCAGTATCAGCTTCCTCGGTTTCGGCGTGCAGCCTCCGACACCTGCCTGGGGAAGCATGGTCAGCGAGGGCCTGGACTACATCTTCTCTGCCTGGTGGCTGATCACGCTCCCGGGACTCGCGCTTGCGCTCGTCGCCCTCGCCGTCAATATCACTGGCGACTGGCTTCGGGACACCCTGGATCCGCGTATTCGCACGTAGCCCAAGGAGGGCAACAAGATGCCGTTCGTTCCGCAGTCTGTCTTCGCTGATCGCGATAAACGCATAAAGGAGTGGCTTGGCGCCAACGACATGAAGGCGCTGATCGTGACCACGCCGGACAACTTCTACATGGTTTCCGGATTCCACCTTGATGTCGCGCCATGGGAGCGTCCGGTGGTGGCCGTGATTCCCGTCGATGGCAAGCCCTTCATGGTAATGAACGAGCTTTCGACCAATCATCTCCGTTTCGCGGAGGAGCGTAAGTCGCTCTATATCACGGACTACACCATTTATGTGGAGCACCCGCGCTCGGTCAACCGGACGTGGACCCGCGAGCAATGGGGCGGACTGCTGGCCCAGCGCCTGGCGGAGCGAGGTGTCACGAAAGGCCGGGTCGGCGTCGAGGGGCACGGCCCTTCTGCCCTGAAATTGGCGGCACCAGGGCTCGAGTTCGAGGACGTCACACGCAAGCTGATCGAGATGCGGGAGGTCAAGTACCCGGCCGAGCTCGACATCATCCGCGATTGCGCGGCACTGACCGACTATGGCCAGGATCGCTACATGGAGCTGGTCAAGCCGGGGCTGAACGTGAAGGCGTTCGATTTCGAGATCAGCAAATTAATTATGGAGGAAGGCGCACGACGCTTCCCGAAGGACCGACTCGAGATCCGCATGATCTCCTTGAGCGGACGCTACTCCGCCTCGCCGCACGGCACCGGCGCCGGCGCGGGTGAGACATTCGAGAAGGGTGACGGAGTCGTCAATATCATCGTATTGCGACTGAGTGGCCTGGTCGTCGAGAACGAGCGCACCCTTTTCGTTGGCAAGCCGCGGAGCGATGTGCAGGTGCGCGCCTTTGAGGCAGCAACTGAGGCATGCGAGGCAGCGGCAGCCCAGATGGTGGCCGGCAACCCTGTCTCCAGCGCCGATGCGGCTGCCCAGCAGGTGTACGATAAGGCGGGGTTCGGGGAAAACATCAATCACCGCACCGGTCACGGAATAGGCATCGCCGGGCACGAGTTCCCGGACGACATGCCTTTCCTTCATCGGCCCTTCAAGGAGCGGGAAGTCTTCTCCTCCGAGCCTGGCATCTACATCTGGGGTGTCGGCGGCTTCCGCCACGACGACACGGTGATTATTGGCAAGAAGCAGCCAGAGATCGTCACCAAGCGGTCGAAGAAGCTGGACGACCAGATCGTACCGGTCTAGCCCGGAACAGAGAAGCGCAGAGCCGATCGGCGCCGCGCTTATGCCTCCAGATCGCCGGCATGCCGGCCCGGGACCAGCCCGGCACGGAGACCCACCGCGGACGCGGCGGAGCGCCGGTTGACCTTGAGCTTCGTCAGGATGTTGGAAACGTGCGTCATCGCCGTACGCGGGCTGATCGAGAGTCGCTCCGCGATGTCCTTGTCGCTCAGTCCCTGTGCGAGCAGCCGCAACACCTGGATCTCACGCCTCGTGAGGTCCTCCACGCCGGTCATTGCGTTATCGTCCCCTGCGGGCGCGATCATGCGACCTGCATCTGTCACGTCCGCGCGATCCTGCTCCTGTGACGTCCCGATGAGCTGAAGCACAGAAAATGCGGCATTGACCGCCTGGTCAATCGACCATCGAGTGCCAATCGCGGTCTGGGCAGCCCAAGCCTGGTCGCCAATTCGCTGACGGAGACCAGTAACGATATCGTGTACCCACTGGGCCCGCCGAGCAGGCGAACCGAGAGGATATTGGCGTCGAAGCTCCGTTGACGCACCGAGCAGACGAGCCGACTCAGTATCGTGACCGTGCCTTGCCGCAACGAGCCCAATCACGTCCAGCGTCTCGATCAGCATTCGTCGGGTTTCCATGTCCTGGAAGGATCGCAGCGCCCCAGTCAAGAAGGCAACGGCCTTCGCGACGTCACCACTGTGGTTTGCCACCACTCCGCTGCCCAAGTGCAGGCACGCCTGACTGTAAGCATCGCCAATCTCATTCGACAACTTCAGCCCTCTCGCATGCCAAATCTCGGCGGCATCCCAATCCCTGCGCAGGATCGCGAGGGTGCCGAGGTTGTAGCAAGAGAGTGCGATACCCCGCTTGTTCCCGATCTCGCAGCGGAGGTCGTAGGCTTCCCGATGGTAGCGCTCGGCCTGATCGAAATCACCCTGGAAGATCGCCATATCGCCCAGATTGCTCAACGTTGTCGGAAGCGCCAGTGAGTCTCCGGTCACTTTCCGGATTTCCATTGACTGGCGCATCACGTCCTGGGCAGCCTCGAAGTCTCCGTTGTGGACGTGAATCATTCCCATATTGTTAAGCTCGTCAGCGACACCGTTGATGTCCCCGGCAGTCTCATATAGCCGCCTGCTCTCCTCGTAATAGTCGGCGGCAGCGACATGCTGCCCCAATTCGAAAACGAGGTTGCCGAGGTTGTTCAACGCCCGGGCACGTACCGTCGGCCCCACGGTCGACGGTCGATCCAGCATCTGGCGCATCAATCGGGTTCCGGATGCAAATCGGCCCCGGCTCGTCCAGTATCTCCACAACGATGTCGCGAGGATAAGGCCCTGGTTGTGCGCCTCGACGTCCAGATCGAGGCCGCATTGCAGTGCAAACTCGATGTTGGGAAACTCCTCGTCCAGGCGCTGCAGCCAAAGCTCCTGATTTGGGCCGATCAGCTCCTCCTCCATCGGCGCCCATCTCGGTGTA
>DASYWM010000053.1:0-13819 GCA_035936075.1 Thermomicrobiales bacterium | reverse complement strand
CCTTTGCTGCCATTGTCGGCGCGTTGCTGGAGGCGCGAGCTCCGGGCGGAGACGATCGCTAGCTCGTACATGGCAAGAAGACCGTTGACAACGATCAACAGCAGAATGATAGCCAACTGAAGGCCTACCACGAGGGGAAGGGGTCCTTTCCTGTGCGGAATCCGGGGGCGAGAGCAAGGACCGGCATCGTCGCGGAAGGCGGCTCCCGAGTGAATACACCCCAAGTATACGCGCAACATTTGCGCCATGATGTGGTCTAATTGCCCTCCATGGGCGGGGACGTAGTCGTACACTGGGAACGCTGGAGGGGTGCGCATGAGTGACGGCGGAAGTGCATCGCGATTGATCAGGCCGGTGGCCGAGCGCATCATCGCCGAGGTCGAGAAGGTCATCGTCGGCAAGCGCGAGGTTATCGAGCAGCTAACGGTCGCGATTCTTTGCGAGGGGCATGTGCTTCTTGAGGACGTGCCGGGTCTTGGGAAGACCATGCTCGCGCGTTCCCTGGCGGGGACGCTGGGGGGCGACTTCAGCCGGGTCCAGTTCACGCCCGACCTGCTGCCAAGCGATATCACCGGCTCGCTTGTCTTCGATCCCCGGTCCGCCGAGTTCTCCTACCGCGAGGGACCGATCGTCACCAACGTCCTGCTCGCGGACGAGATCAACCGTGCCGGACCTCGCACCCAATCCGCGTTGCTGGAGGCCATGGAGGAGCGACAGATCTCTGTGGAACGGCACCGGGTCAGGATGCCCCGACCCTTCCTGGTGGTCGCCACCCAGAATCCGGTTGAGCTGGAGGGAACGTTCCCGCTTCCCGAGGCCCAGCTCGATCGCTTCCTGATGCGCCTGTCGATCGGCTATCCCGAGCTGGAGGATGAGCGGATGATGCTTCGTCGCTTCCGGACGGATACCCCATTGGAAGCCGTCGAGACAGTAACCACCACCCAGGAGATGGTCGGGCTCATCGCCGCCGTTCGTACCGTGCATGTCAGCGAGGTGGTGGAGGATTACCTGCTCCGGATCATCCGCGCGACTCGCGAGCATGATGCCTTGGATGTCGGTGCAAGCCCACGAGCGGCCCTGGCGCTTGCGCGTGCGTCCCAGGCCTATGCGGCCGTGCAGGGCCGGGACTTCGTCAAGCCAGACGACGTCCGCCTGATGACAGAGCCAGTGTTGGCGCATCGCGTAATCCCGACCGCGCAGGCTGACCTGCTTGGCCAGTCCACCCAGGAACTCATCCGGTCGATTGCAAGCGGGATTGATGTTCCCGTCGAAACCGCGAACGTGGCCTGATCTCGATGGCGACGTCTCTCCCCGGAAAGCAGGGAGTAGAGCCCGGGCGGCCCGCGCGAGTGCTTGCCTGGTGGGAAAACCGCGAGGCGGATATCAACATCCGGGCCTGGCTCGGGGGTGCCGGTGCGTTGCTTCTGCTGGCCGCGATTCTGAGGGAGCCAATTCTCGCCCTCGTGGCGCTGGGCATTGCGCTCTTCGGGCTTACCCTGCGAATCTGGTGGGACCATGCTCTGGACAAGCTTTCGTACACGCGCCACTTCGCGGCGACGCGGGCGTTCTTTGGGGACGAAGTGACCGTTGAGTTGGTCGCTGTCAATGCCAAACCGCTGCCGGTCTCGCGGTTGGACGTGAGCGAATATGTGGGACCGAACGTCCGGATCGCCGGGCAGGAACTCGTCCGCTCGGCCGAGAGCCGCCAGATGGTCCTGACCACCATGTACAGCCTTGGGATGTATGAGCGAGTCAGCCATCGCTACACCATCGTCTGTCATCGGCGTGGGTGGCACCGCCTTGGGCCCGTGAAGCTGGTGGCGAACGACCCGTTCGGCATGACTGCCCGGCAGATGGAGCTCGAGAAGCAGGATGGCGTACTCGTCTATCCCCGCATCGTGCCGATGACTGATCTCGTCGTCCCGGCACGCCAGCCCCTGGGCGACATGAAACCGGCGACCCCGCTTGTTGAGGACCCGATGCGTATGTCCGGTGTGCGCCCCTACGTGCCGGGGGATAGTCCCAAGCGCATTCATTGGCGGGCGACGGCGCGAACGGGGGAGATGCAGACCCGCGTCTTTGAACCAAGTGCGACACCGGTGGCCGCGATATTCCTGGACACGATCACCTTCTCCCACCTCTGGGAAGGCCAGAACTCCGATCTCCTTGAGCTCTCGGTCACTGTGGCGGCCTCAATGGCCGCACAGCTGCTCGAGGGGCGGCATCAGGTGGGCATGTACGCCAACGCACCGATCCCGAACCTCGCCCGGACCGTCCGGATCTCGCCAGGGCGGCGTCCGGGCCAGCTGACCCGCATTCTGGAGCGCCTGGCGATGTTGGCGCCCGCGTTCGGCGACCGTATCGAGAAGATGATCTCGGAGGAACTCTCCCGGCTGCCATGGGGAGCCTCAATTGTCCTCGTTACCAGCCGCGTGAGTCCCGAGCTGCAGCGAACGCTCTTGCGACTCGCACGCTCCGGTGGCGTGCAGCGATTCGTCCTGATCGCGATCGGTGAGCAACCGGAGCTCGTCCCGGAGATCCGGCGGCGGGTGGCGGTCTATCATCTGGGGATGGAGGAAACCTGGGATGTCATCCAACGCATCCAGCTCACCCGCATCTCCTGAGCGACGATTTCAGGGCGGAGCACTGCGTCAACGGTGGCCAACACTCATTGTCCTGCCCGCGCTGATAGCACTCCTTGGCGCGGCGGCGATCTCGCCATTGATCGCTCTCTTCCTCGGGGAGTCCTTCGGGATCTCCGGGGGGCGTGATGCGCCGTGGCCATGGGCCTTCGCGATTATTGGGTTGCTGGCGTTTTGGTCTGCAAAAGTGGTCGGCAGGCTGAACCTCTCGCTGAATGCCTCCGCCGCGTTGCTGTTTGCCCTGGGCCTCGTCACCGTCGCACTGTGGTGGGCCCTGGAACCGACCTACGATCTTGGGCCTGTGTTGCGCGATCCGGTGTCGCTTGTAAGCGGGAACGGTCATCTGGTCGTCCCGATGCTGATCGCGCTGGGTGTCTGGTATCAGGGACTTCGCTACGACTTCAATCCCAGCCTCTTTGCCCCGGAGGAGATTCGCGGCAATGTGCAACGGTCGTGGGCGATTCTCGCGGGGTCGATCGTCCTCGCCGCGATAGTCGGCGGTGACACCGGAGATGCGGGCATTGCCGCGGCCGGCATCGCGGTCCCTGTGGCCATGATCTGCAGCGCCGGTGCAGTCGCTGCCTCGGAAATCAACAACACGCGGTCGCTGGCGCGCCGCCGGGGAAGCACCGCTCCCGGATGGGATCGCTGGGCGCGGTTCTTCGCCGGGATCGTCGTCGGCATCGTGCTGATAACAGGAATCGCGGCGATCCTGCTTGGACCGGGGGCGCTCGATCTCGTCATGGAGGGCTTGCGGACCGCATTCCGTGCCTTCGGGGTTGTTCTCTACTGGGTCATGTTTGGCTTTATTTACGCGCTGTACTGGGTCTACCGGTTCGTTGCCTGGATCCTGAACAGTCTCTTCGGCGATCTCCTGCCGGAGATGCAGATGCCGGAGGTGCAGCAGGCGCCAGTTGCAGAGCACGAGATAGTTCAGCCGGAGGTAGAGTCTGAAGAGGCGCCATACGCGACGATCCTGCGGCTGGTGGCACTCGGCATCGCCCTGCTCGTCGTTGCAGTCATCGTTTTCCGGTTGTCTCGTGCGGGAGGTTCCGGCGACGGGGAAGGGGAGCCCGACGAGGAGCGCGAGAGCGTGTTCTCGACGAGCCTTGCCCGTCAGCAATTGCGCGATCTCTTTCGTCGCAAGCCGAAACCGGAGCGGCCACGCAAGCTGAACCTTGACCGGCCTCCCCAATCTGTCCGGGAGGGCATGCTCTACCTGCAGGTCTTGGCGAGCAGGCAGCGGGTGCCACGCTCCGGCACCGAGACCCCCGCGGATTTCACTACGCGTCTTGCGTCGGAATGGCCGTCGGTTGCCGCGCCACTGCAGGTGATTCGGGACCGCTACGAGGTTGTTCGCTATGGCGAGACGGAGCAGGACCCCGCCGCCGTCGTCGATGCTTGGCGCATCATCTGGCAGCACCGCAAGGACGCCCCCCTCCCTGTGGAGCCGGAGGATGCAAGGACGTAGAAGACCTTCGGGCTGTGAATTCGCATGTTGGCACTCCCTGGTAGCCCCACCTTTATCCATGAGTGTGTCAGTCGATGCCATGACGAATGGCACACGACACGGCTGCCGTGCGTGACTGGACTCCCAGCTTGGTGAAGATTTTGGTGACATGGGTCGTCACCGTGCGAAGGCTTAGGAACAGGGTGTCGGCAATCTGCTGGTTGCTGAGTCCGTTGGTCATCAGCTTGAGAACATCCATCTCGCGGGAAGACAGATCGACGCCGAGAGCTGCCTCGTCCTTCTTCTCAGCCTGGGGTGACGACGGCTTGTATGCCAGCGCTTCAGCTACCGCCGCATGGGTCGCCAGCGACGCTCCCTCCCTGTAGCCACGATCGAACACCGCTGCGCCAAGCATCGATCTCAGCGCCCCTCGCTGTCGAAAGGCTCCTGCCAGGTCCACGACGTCTGACAAGATCTGCTGATCCACACCGACCTGCTGCAACAGTGCATCGGAGGCGCTGAGAAATCGCGTAGCAGGCAGGGCATCGCCCGCACGAGTGGCAAGGAAGGCATAGGCGTCCAAACAAAATGCGATATCCGTAACATGCCGATGACGCTCGTAATACGACAATGCTTTCTGAAGTTCTTCAGCTGCAGTCGCAAACTCACCGCGTTCTGCATCAATGATGCCCTTACGCATCATCATGTGCGTCACTAACAGGAGATTGCCACAGGATTCCGCGATCGACAAAGCGGTCGTGATGTTCTTGGCCGCCAACTCCAGATCGCCGCGTCGTAGCGCTATCCACGCCAGCCTGCCCCAAGCATTCGGCAGGTCAACCCTGGAACCCAGTGCTTGCATCAGGCGAAGTGCTTCCTGGGCGAAGTGCTCCGCCCTGTCGAAGTCGCGTTGGAGGGCCGCTTCATCCGAATGAGAGCAGGAGTGGTACGCGAGTACGCTTAAGTCCCCGCCCGCCCATGCCACGTCGAACGATTGCTGCATCAACTTGCGAGCAAGATCAGCATCTCCTGTTAGACCCGCATACAGGCTTAGGTGATCCAGGCTAGTACTGACGATGCGATGGAGTCCCAGTGGTTCGGCAATTTCCAGGGCTGTCGCCGCGGCGATCCGCATCTGTTCGTACATGTGCACGTGCATGCCGATCGCCGATAGCGTCTCATGGGCGACGGCGGCGTGCCGCAAATCACCCACTTCCTGAAGAATATCGGCAGCCTCAGCTAGTGATGTTATGGAGCGGTTGGAGTCGTCAGTCTTAAGCAGGAAGCCACCCGCCGAGAGCAGCGCCATTCCGCGCGACCGTGTTCGGCTGGCGATCTCCGGGAGACCGAGCCACGACTCCACACGTTCGAGCATCTCTATCGAATGACCGCGGACTTCCAGAAAGAATTGGAGTTGGACATTGATTTCAATGGCCTCGTCAAGCCTGCCGTGGGTTTCAAGCCAGGTCATTGCTGCACGGATGTTCGGATACTCTGCCTCCAGCCGGTCGAGCCACATCGCCTGGTCGGGACCCGTCAGCGCGATCTCCGCATGATGTGCCAGGTTCCGAACATAGTCGGCATGCGCGCCATATGCCTCGTCGACCTCGCCATGCTTCAGGACTTCACGAAGGCCATACTCGCGGATGGTCTCCAGCATTCGAAACCTGGTGTCTACTGCGTCCGGCATCGGTTGAATGAGGCTCTGATCGACAAGGGACTGGAGCGTATCGATCCCCTGGGGGTCTGTTTCGGGCGAATCTTCCCATCTTGCCACAAACCCCGCCGACTCGAGCGTGAATCCGCCGAGGAAGACTGAGAGCCGGCGAAAGAGCCTCTGCTCATCCCTCGACAGGAGGTCGTAGCTCCAGCCGATCGCATCCCGCATGGAGCGCAGTCGTAGGGGAATATCCTGATGTCCACCGGTGAGCAGTGTCAGGCGATCCGTGAAGCGGGCAAGCAGCACTTGGGGAGAGAGGATCTTCATCCGGGCCGCGGCGAGCTCGATTGCAAGCGGCAGCCCATCCAATTGCCGGCAGATCTCTGCCACGATACTGGTCGTCTCGTCATCCAGTTCAAAGGCATGGTGCACTGCCCTTGCCCGTTCCGCAAAGAGCGTTACAGCCGCACTTTCTTCCACCTGGCCATCCGGAATCGGCAAGGGAGGAACGATGAACTGTTGTTCGCAGGCGATATTCAGCGCAATGCGGCTCGTCACCAGCACGCGGAGCCGGGGAGCATGGGATATTAAATCGGAGAGCCAGGGCGATGCCGCTCCCACGACTTGTTCCATATTGTCCAGTACGAGCAGCAAATGGCGGTCCGCCAGCATATCGTTCAGCAATTCAGCGGCAGTGAGGTCAGCGCTTTCCTGAAGACCCAGCAACTGGGCCACCGCTTTCGGCACCAGATCGGGATCGCGGATCGCTTCCAGCGGCACGAACCGGGCGCCATGGGCAAAGTTTGGAGCCAGGATCCGGACCACTTCCTGGGCGAGACGCGTCTTGCCTACTCCACCGGGACCGAGCAGGGTCACGATACGGAGATCGTCCCGATCCAACAAGCTGAGGATCTGGCCGATCTCGCTATCGCGACCCAAGATCCGGCACGACGGCGTTACGGGCACACCGGCCGTTGTACCCGGCGCGGATAGCGGGTTTGGAAATGGGGCGGAGGAAAGGGCGCACATGAAGGCTCCTGCCTCGGGGACTCTTCCGGTATCGTATCTGACCCATTCTGATCCTGCGCACGGATTACGTCAAGACCTGTTTAGACGACACAGCAGGAATTTCATTTGCCCAGGATTTCGCATAACGTGTGGTAACCATGGAAGGACGTTTATGTCGTTGATCCTCGGTTGGGGGTGAATCAGGGTCGAGGGCCGGGCCGGGAGGGTAAGGTTCTCGGTGGTTGCTCATCAAGTGCAGAGTCGAAACTGATATCGCCCGGCGTCATCCCGTATCCGAGCATGCGAATTGGAGTCGGCAGCGGGCTCTCGGCAACCGCCGCATTAGAGGCATCCCGGAACATCATGCAGATGTCCGGTCGATTGTCTTCGAATGAGCTCGATGCTTCGTCAACCGATGGAAAGGTCTCGATCGTCAGTGTTCCCATATAGTCGCCCTCGACGTTGGCGATTACCTGTACGGCCGTGAAGTGACCCGAACTGTCGTCCACCGCTTCCCACGTGGCAATGGCAGCTCCCTTCACCCGAACACCACGTTGGCTACTTTCCGTGCAGGGGAATATGAGTACAGTGGGCCCATCAGCCCCAAAGATGCTTGAGACCGCGACCGTTGTTTCGGGATCGGTCGAGAGCGTTGCCATGTTCAGCCAGAGGCCGGTCAGTGGATGGACTGCAAAAGAGACCGTCTGCGACCGTGCATTGGCAGTTGCGAACTGCGATGCGAACGCGAGACCGAGAGTGCCGGCCCGTACTCGATACCTCCATTCCGGTCGCTGATCGAACCGACCGCATGTGTACAGGGCGAATCAGGCGATGGAGTAATCGGGTTCGCGCGTCGGGTTCGCTAGAAGAACCCGAGGTCGACGCGACTGAGTGCGTAGATCACACCGAGGAGAAGAGGTTGGTGCAGCAGGTAGATAGCGAGTGAGTGGCGACCGAGAGTCACCAGTGGCCGGCCAAGCGAAAACGGTGTCTGCACGGGCCAAGGGAAGCGCCGTTCTCCATCGCGGTAGAGATAACTGCCAGCGACGATGCCAAGCAGCACGACACCGAACCAGGGGATCATTGGGCGGTAGTCGAGCATCTGCCCAACCGGCGCGCGGATGCCTAACCAGAGCAACCAGGGCTCGTCCATGCGCAGGGTCTGCACGATCGGTGCAGCGAGCAACACCGGGATGGCGCCCAGCAGGGCAAGCGTTGGTCGCCCCAGGAATGGGTAGGCCAGGATGATCGAAAGGCCGATCGCGTGCAGGATGCCGAAGTAGATCTGGCCGTCCGGCACGGCGAGCCAGATCACCAGTGTGATGAGCATGCCATAGCCGAGAATGCGCACGCCGCGCGACGCGTACTTCCAGAAGAGACGAGGCTCACTGGCGGCTGTTTGGCAAGAGCGGTCGTAGCTCACCGCGAGCGAGACGCCCACCAGGAAGAGGAACAGGAACGCCGTGCCTGAGGCAAACAGGCGCCAGAAGCCCCTGGTGGCATTGAGATCGAAGCCACCAACGTAATCCAGGTCGTAGACGAGGTGGTAGACCACCATCATCCCGATGGCGATGCCGCGCGCGGCATCGATCTCCCAGAACCGTGGCGCGACGAGTGCAGCCGGCTGAACTGGGCGACGAGCGCGCCATCGTGCCTGCCTCCCTGCTTTTGTGCTGACGTCGAGTTCCTCTCCAACCATGCGAGCTCCGTCCCCGTATCATCGAGAGGCCGGTTCAGGAAAGCCTACACGAGCAGTCCACACCTGTTGGCCTCCACATTTTTTCGCACAGCACGCCACGCAGAGATTCGTGCTGCTGTCATGCCGTGGGTGGAGGAATGGGACGTTGAGTGGGTGACCGGCTTCCGATGCGTAACCTCGCGGCCATCGGATTCTGGGTTCAGGATTCATCCCGCACGCAGTAGGTGTACATGCGATCCGCATCGATGCGGGCGTATTGAGCCGGAGCGCCCCATTCGTGCCAGCTCTCGCCGTAGATCTCGAGGCAATAGTCCCTGACCCCCCGATGCATGGCGGCATTGACGTCAATCAGGGTCGCGGTGCCGTGGACCGTCACCGCGAACGCTTCGCTCTCGAGATGGACCGCGCTGACGGACGGTCGGCGGCGAATATGGCGGAACCGGACAGACTCAGGAGCGGATCCGAACCAGAACTGGCCGCGGTAGAACAGCCCATCGACGGGGCCGACCCTGGGCTCGCCTTTGGCGGTCACGGTTGCAAGGCTGAGCAACCGCATGCCTTGCAACCGGTCGACGAGCTCCCTGGCGTCCAGGCGTCGCTCCAGTGACAGGATAGAGCGCATATGCTCCCCCATCGAACGACGGCTTTCATTGAGCAGTTGCTGGATGCGCTCCAGGTCGGCCTGTGACTCGTGCACTGGGATATCCCTGACCGGATTTCGTTTCGCAACCGGGGACTTCCCCCTCTATGCCGACAACCCGGCGGCGGCGAAGAGCTTCTTCTGGGCCTCGCAGGTTTCCCTGGCGGCGGCGAGCGGGTCCCGGGCGGCAAGGTCATTGATGCGCTGGCTGAAGGGCTCCGCAGCGACGGCACCGTCGTAGCCGATCTCGTCGAGCTTCCGCAGCATCTCCGGCGCGGGAATCACCCCGGTCTCCATCGGCAGGGTCCGCGAGAGATCCTGCTGCTCATCGATCGTGATACCTGCCGGTGCGTCGTTGGTGTGCACCAGTTGCACGTCCTCCGCGGTCAGCACGTCCATATCCTCGAGGGTGCCGTGGGCGCAGTAGTGATGCCACACGTCGAAGAGCACGCCCACATTCCCTGTGCCGATATCCTTCGCGAACGCGAGCATGTCCTGCATCTTGTAGATGAATTGATAGGTGAACTGGTCCCGCAACGTCTTCGGGGTAATGAACTCGATGCCGATGCGAATGCCCGACCCGGCCAGAGCCGCCGCATAGGGGCGAAGACGCGTCTGCAGGTACTCGTACTGCTCGTCGTAGGGACGATCGTTGTTGGCGGGCATGATGCCGGTGGTGACATTCGTCGCACCAAGCTGGGCGCCGAGTTCGGCGTATGGGCCAAGCTCGGCAATCTGCCTGTCACGGGTCTCGTCGCTCGTCCAGTTGACCGGTGGGCTCCAGACGGCGGGCCTGAGCCCCGCGTCGGCGAACATCGCTCGGAGGTGGTCGACACCGTGCTCGTCGGCGATAGTCTTGGCTTCCACGATGTCGAACGAAACGCCTTGGAAGCCGGCTTCCTTCGCGAGGTTGATTGACTCGGCGAGGTTGAGACCGCGGATCCCGATCACGCCGGGAATGAGTGCGTTGAACATGATGGATAATATCCTCCCTTACCGATTAGCTGAGAACGGCGTCCGGTACCTCGACGCTGAACGGCGTCGTTGCGCCCTGTGATCCGGCGACGGGGTCGTCGGTCGGGTTCTCCGGCAGGGTGACGGTCTGTCCCAGCTTGGCCGAGAGATAGGCTCCCTTGATCAGCTGGAGGACGCGCGTCGCGATGTCGATATTGGCGGGGTTGTCGGCTCCGTTGGTGACCACATCGATGAAATGACCGATCTCGGCGGTGAAGCTGGAGATCTCCGTGAATTCCCGCTGTGCCGGCTCCGGCCACCTGTAGATCTGATGTCGTAGATCGGTCGGTGAGCCGGCGAGGGCACCATGCTCGCCGCTGGCTTCGAACTGCACGCTCCCGACAACATCGAGAGCCCAGCTCGTCAGGATCTCCCCCATCGCGCCCGACTCGAACCGGACCATGACCTGACCGGTGTCCTCGGTCGGCAAGTGACCGATCAGGAAGCGGCTGAGGAAGCCGGTGACCTCGACCGGGCGATCGTTGTTCGCCAGGGAGAGGAGACGATAGGTGCTGTGATAGCCGGTGTCCAGCAGCTCACCGCCGCCCGACTGGGCAAGATCCCCTCGCCATCCCTTCTGGCCTGCCCCGACCTCGGCCATCTCGTTGCTATGCGGATTGAAGGAGCGAGCCTGGAAGGTCTCGATGGAGCGGAAGAAATAGGGCGTGCCGATGGTGCCGGAGGAGATGAGGCGGCGTGCCTCCAGCAGGGATGGCTGAAACAGCTGATTATGGGCGCTCATGAAGATCACGCCGGATTCATCGAGCGCCTGCTTGATCTTGCGGGCGTCGTCGAGGTTGGTGCACAACGGCTTCTCGCACAGGACGGCCCGGCCAGCCTTGGCGGCGGCGATGACGGCATCGGTGTGGAGATGATGGGGCAGGCAGATATCGATGACATCGATGCTCTCGTCGGCAAGCATCTCGTCGAGCGAGGCGTAGGCATTGGCGACACCATCCGTGTGGGTGCCGCTCATCGTCTTGGCGCGGTCTATTGCGATATCGGCAAAGGCCGCGATGCGGGCCTTGCCGGGGTAGGCGGTCCACCCGATCGCATGCTGACGTGCGATGCCTCCGGATCCGACGATACCGACGTTAAGGACGCTTCCTTCAGAAGAAGGGCTCATGGATAGATCGCTCCTTGTGCTCACCTGTTCAGCGGTGGGGACCAGATGCCCCCTGACCGTAATGCGCCGGATTGTAGCGTCCCACAGGATTTGCACAAGGGGAAGTGGTTCTCCAATCCGCGAAGACGCCCCGGGCAATGAGATGGATATCGCCGATCCCTGAGCGAGGAGTGTAGCGAAGGACTCGCTGCCGCTTTTCGCCTTGCACCTTCCAGGCTCAGCCAGGGGCCGCTGCCGCACAGCCGCCGAGAAGCGGAGCGAGCCCATGGCCGAGGTGGCAGCACCACCGAGAAGCGGAGCGAGCCTTTTTCGCCCATGGGCTCACCCCTGCGACTTGCCGCAGCTATGTCGCACTATCGGCCTGCGAGGAGGACATTGTTGCATTCATGCCCGTGGACAGGGCAGGATGCACCGCAAGTCCTCCGCTACATGTATCCAACCTCTCGACGAAGCCGCTTAGGGTCCCGGTTCCTGGTCAGCCGGGCGAGAAGCCCTCCGGCTGAAGGAGATCACCAGAGCAGAGAGCAGGAGGAAGCCGATCATGAGCAGGCAGACGGTTATCGCCACTCCGGCAACACCGCCATTAATTCCCGGATTGAGGAAATTGTAGGGATACCAGTCGGTCCGCGCCCCGTTCGCAATTGAGTACCCAAGGTAGAGCAGGGGGTAGATGGAGAAGAACAGCAATCCCCACCAGCTCACCCGTGGACTCAGAGGCACGATCAGGAGATCGAGAACCATGACAACGGGGATCAACTGATGCAGCACGGAGTCCATCAACGGATGGGCATCGCCGAAGGGATTGTAAAGACCTCCGAGGAGCAACGCGTAGACCGCGCCGGTGGTGACCATGATCATTACGCCCGCGCCGCGGACGTAGTCCCACCAGAGCGGCGGATGGCGCCGGGCGAAGAGCGTGCCTCCGAGAATCAGGATGATGCCGGCGATGACGTTGCTCTGGTTCGTGAAGAGTTGGTAGAAGTGCTCGTCGTACGTTTGCACGAAGCGGTTGTGATAGACGGCATAGAGCGCCAGCGCACCCAGAACAACCCGGTAGATGCGCACCCATTGTGGAAGATTCACGCGGTGTCCCTGTTCCAAATCGCCGATCATCATCGGTGGAAAACCCTCTGCTCTCGTCCTGGTCAACGGACGGTCATCCCTGCAAGTGCCGTGACGGTGCGCCAGTTCCGCAGGGTTGTGGCAACTTTGACCGTCTTCTCCAACATATCAGGTGTGAGGCTGGCGCCAGTCAGCTTGTTGGGGTAGGAGAGGTGGACGTTGTCGCCGATCACCCGGTAGTCGTCTTCTCCCTTCTAGATCCCTGCCAGCGCCTCCACAAGTTGCCGATCAGGGGTTCCCGCGAGAAAGGCGACGTGGAGCGTCTTGTGGTCGTCGGCACGGTCCGGGAAGGGGTTCCCCGCGATGATGCGTTGCATCTCCTCGCCGGAACGCACGACCACGGCGGTGTTCATCCCTGGCCTGGAGGCGACTGCCGCCCTGATCGTGGAGGCAACATCCTGGTTCACCCCTACCTGGCTCGCGAAGACCGCATTCCCGCTGTTGAGATGGGTGCGCACATCGGCGTAGCCGAGCCCCTCGATCAGCGCACGCAGGTCGGCCATCGCGATGCGCTTGTGGGCCCCGACATTGATTCCGCGCAGCAAGGCGACGTAAGTCTGCATATCCGGCCCTGTATGTGATGAGACAAGTGGGGCGCGGGATGGAAATCTTTCACCCTTTCCCCGCGTACCCGGTCACGCGTGAATTATCGGCCGGCGACTGGGTGCGTGTCATCCGCAAGTGGGCTGCGATCAGGAAATGGGTGGGGCACCGCACAACGCAGCGGCGGCAGCGCAGGATATGCTCCTAAGATCGGTGGGTGCGAGGATGGGTCGACCCCTTTGACTGCACTCAGGGCAGGCTATTGGCCTGCGGGAGAGGCAGGGCCGCATTCCCGCACCATCGCGACGAGTTGCCTGGCGCAGATTGCCCTGCCCGATACGTCTTCCTATTGAGGGCGATTGTTCTCCCCCGGTCTCCCGGGACGGTAAAGGGTGCGCGAAGGGAGCGGCGATGCTAGGGAAACGCGGGAAGGATGCGGGGGTGGGGCAGTGCTCACGGCTGCCGCAGCGGTGCGAGGGGAGATCACGGCGGATCTCGGTGAGTGGTTTCTCCAGCCAGCGGCCGGGGCATCGGTGGTCCGCATGTCGGATGTGGCCTCGGAGCCCATCGACTGGCTGTGGGAGCGGTGGATCCCGACGCGGATGCTGACGATCCTAGGTGGCTATGGTGGCGACGGGAAGTCGACGGTGATGGCGTCGCTGATCGGGGCGTGGACGACGGGCAGTGCGCTTCCGGACGGCTCCCTTGCGCGGAGAACGATGTGTCGTACGCGATCCGGCCGCGGCTGGACCTGCATGGAACGGATTCGAGCCAGGTGCTTGTGTTGAAGGGGACGCTTCGTGGGGACGGCCGGACGCGGTGGTTCGACCTGAGGAGGGATGTCGAGGTGATGAGGGAGGTGATCGCGGCGAACGGGATCGGGTTGGTGGTGATCGACCCGCTGAGCAGCTACCT
>DASYWM010000052.1:0-7411 GCA_035936075.1 Thermomicrobiales bacterium | reverse complement strand
CCTGTTGAGTGCTGTAGCTCCTGCCGCTGCCCAGTCAGTCTCCTGCACCGACTACGACGCTTGGGAATGGGCGCAATCCGTCTTTGAGTCTGACCCTCAGAAGTACGACGCCCTGGACCCCGACAATGATGGCAAAGCCTGCCCGGAACTGCCTCCCGGCTTTGCCCCGGCTTTCTGGACCGACAGGATCCCGGAGGATGTGCAGGAGGCGCAGATCGTCCGGATCGTCGATGGCGATACCTTCGAGGTGCTGATCAACGGCGTCTCCAACCGGGTGCGGATCTACCGCGCCGATACCCCGGAGACCCAGAACGAGCAGCACTGTGGTGGGTCAGAGGCCACGGCCTTCGCCGAATGGGTGCTCTCCTTCAACGACAACCCCGGCACTGTCTACATCGAGAAGGACACCACTGAGAAGGACCGGTATGGCCGCGAGTTGGGCTATATCTGGTTCGAGGTCGGTGGCCAGCCCTATATGCTCAACCATGTCCTGATCAACAACGGCTATGCGGAGGACGTGGATTACGGGGACCGCAAGTACGACCAGCAGTTCAAGGATGCCGCGGCATTTGCCGACCGTCATGACCTCGGGGTGTGGGGGTTGTGTGGTGGCTTCGATATTCCCTTGACAGCGGGCGCGCCGGCACCAACGCAAGCACCGGCAGTGCAGCAACAACCACCGGCAGCCGTCCAGGTGCCGGCAGAACCTGCTCCACCTCCCGTCCAGGAGCCGGCCGCAGAGGTTCCAGCAGCCGGTGGGTGTGATCCGAACTACACGCCGTGCGTCCCGATCGTCTCCTATGACCTCGACTGCGGAGATATCGGATTCAGCGTGACCGTCATCGGCAGCGATCCCCATGGTTTCGATGGAAATGACAATGACGGACTAGGCTGCGAGTCCTATTGAGCAGTTCACTTCATACCTAGTTGGTGAGCCACTGGAGCGGTGATCACAAGGTGTACCCGGCGTGGCGATAGGAGCCGTGCGTGTCTTGGCAAGTCATGCGGGGGGAGAGGTGCTGGGTTGCCGCCAGGACAGCGTCGACCGAGCGGGCGGCTGTCTGGCGCAGCAGGTGTTTGAGCTTGGCAAAGGCCTGCTCGGTCGGATTGAAGTCGGGCGAGGACGTGGGCCCGAACCCTAGCTGCGCCCCGACCGCCTCGATCCGCTGACGAGCCATCGCACGCTGGTGCACCGACAGGTTGTCCAGCACGACGATATCGCTCGGTCGCAGGCTGGGAACGAGCAGATCCGCCACGAACGTGTCGAAGGTGGACCGGTCCAGCGCCCCGGCGAAGTGCAGCCCCGGTCCCAGTCCGTCGGGGGGAGCGTGGCCAGCAACGTCACGGCCGTCCACCGCCCACGCGGGACGCGACCGGTGACCCGGGTACCCCGGGGGCTGCGCGCCCACCGGGGTGTGAGCGTCACGGGGGTGCTGGTTTCGTCCAGAACGATCAGTCGATGGGCATCAATGGGGTCAGCCGAGTCTGCCACGAGTCGCGGGCCACCGGGTCCTGCTCACGGGCGATCAGGGTCTTTTGTTGCGCGTGAGCCCGGGGCGGCGGAGGGCGCGTCCCATGGTCGCGACCCCGACGCGCATCCCCTGCATCGCCTCCCACCGGGCACAATGCTCCGCCAATGTCGCGTCCGGGTGGGCGAACACCTGAGCACGCAAGGCTGCCTCCTGGGCGGGACTGATCCGGCGGAGGCCTCCCGAGCGAGGCTGTATGCGCCAGGAACCGGTCCGCTGGCGCATCCGCATCCAGCGGCGGATGGTCGAGGGATCGTTCCGAGAGAACGCGGTGCCATCAGCGACCGACCGCCCCTCGTCGATGGCGGCGAGTGCTCGCTCACGGACGTCATCCGAGGCGTGCGGGCGCTTCATACCCTCCAGTCTGCCAGATGCGCACTTCTTTCGATAGCCGCTCTAACTCTGGGGCGGGGAAGATGGCTGTCGCAAGCGCAGGCAAGGGGGGAGCGGGAGCTTGGGCCTACGACGCCACGAAGGTGAGTGATAGACAGGGTGGCCGCCGGGCAGGAAACCTCATGGCCTGAAGCCCAGTGGTGCGGCCTCACTGCCACTGCCATTTTGACCCACCCCTTGGCGGCACGGTGCACGCCCGGGCGGTGGTGCAACCTCCGGCAGTTCGGGTGGGCAAGGGCACGGTCGATTTTGGGGTACACCTTCCTCCAACTTCATTAGATCACCATAGTGGCGCAGCTCGATCGGGTCGCCGGCAAGCACCTCATAGCTTGCCTCACCAGGGCTCATGTCGACGCGCAGGCGCCGGCCGCGGTACATCATTCGGAATCGTAGCCGGTCGAGTGACGCAGGCAGGCGTGGGGCAAAGGCAAGGGTGTTTCCATGGTCGCGCATACCACCGAAACCGGCCACCGCGACAAGTGGTGTCCCGGACAGTGCCGCGAGGTGTAGACCATCCTTCGTATTGCCTGACAAATCGTGGAGATCGACAAAGGCCGTCTCGCGGAAGTAATCGTAGGCAAGTTGGAGGTGCCCAACCTCGGCCGCAACGATAGCCTGGATAGATGCCGAGAGCGATGAGTCGCGGACCGTGATAGCCTCGTAATACTCGAAGTCTCGCCGCTTCTGTTCAGGGTCAAACCGATCGCCACACAGGTAGAGGGCCAAGACCAGATCAGCCTGCTTGATGACTTGGCTTGAATAGAGCAGGTAATACGGGTAGTGCAGCAGCAGCGGGTAATCATCCGCGGACATCGCCTCGAAGTCCCACTGACGGTAACGGGTAAACCCCTCCGACTGCGCGGTTACACCAAGCTCATGGTCGAATGGCACGACGATGGCCTTGGCCGCCGCGCGCCACGAGTCGGTCTCTCTTTTGTTGACGCCAAGCTCCGCCGCTTGTTGCGGATATCGGGACGCCGCTTCCGCAGCAACTTGGAGATTGCGGGCTGCCATCAAGTTGGTGAAGACGTTGTTGTCGACGAGCGCCGAGTACTCATCGGGCCCAGTCACACCGTCGATGCGGAAGGATCCTTCGGCGTCGTGATGGCCGAGCGATCGCCATAGGCGCGCCGTTTCGACAAGCAACTCAAGGCCGGCCCCCCGTTCGAACTCCGTATCACCGGTTGCAGCGACATAGCGGCGCACTGCGTCGGCAATATCGGCGTTGATATGGAACCCTGCGGTCCCGGCCGGCCAATACCCCGAGCACTCCTCGCCGCGAATCGTTCGCCATGGAAATGCCGCACCTGCCAATCGCAGCTCGCGTGCACGATCCCGCGCCAGATCTATTGTCGAGTGCCGCCAGAGCAAGACGTCCCGGGCAGCCCATGGTGCCGCATACGTCAGGACCGGCATCATATAGGTTTCCATGTCCCAGAACGTATGCCCGTCGTAGCCGCGGCCCGTGAGGCCCTTGGCAGGGATTGCTCGCTGCTCCGCTCGGGCGGCGGCTTGCTCCACCTGGAAGATCGCGAAACGCACCGCCTGCTGTAACTCCGGGTCGCCCTCGATCTCTACGTCAGCGCTGACCCGCACCTCATCGAGGTGTGCACGCTGCTCAGCGAGAAGTCCGTCCCAGCCGGTTCGCTTCGCGGCCGAGAGCGCAGCATCGACCTGATCACGCAATGCTGGCATTGAGCGAACGCTCGACCAGCCGTAGGCGAGGAGTTTGACCACCTTCAGCGTCTGCCCGGGTTCCAACTGGGTGCTGATCGTCACCCGGGCCAGGTCCGGCTCACTTTCCGACTCGGTTACCGTACTTGCCGGGCCCTCCAGCACATGATCGAACCCGGCTGCCATCCGCAAAGCGCTGACACGAGTCCGGTGCCCGAGCGCGGCTTTGAGATCATGGTGCACGTAATACTCGCCGACGAGCGGGGCGCGCAGCGCGGCGGCGGCTCGGGGGTCGTCGGTGTGTTCTGGCAGGGGTTCATTGGCGACTAGCGACGACTGGACGACGATTCTGGCCGGCTCATCCACCGCCTCGACTTCATAACGAATCGCCACGATCGCGCGCTGGACGAACGAGACAAGCCTGGTCGAACGAACACGGACCGTCTGGCCCGCCGGTGAAACCCATTCCACCTCACGCCCCAGGACGCCGGCACGCAGGTCAAGCACCCGTTTGTGCCGGCGTAGTGTCCCAAGCCGGATATCGAACGGCTCGTCGTCGACGAGGAGCCGGAACAATTTACCGTTGGTCACATTGATCAGCGACTGGCCCTCTTCGGGATAGCCATACCCTGCCTCAGCGTATGGCAGTGGCAGTGACTCAAAGAAACCGTTCAGGTACGTGCCTGGAGTGACGTGCGGCTCGCCCTCATCTAGGTTGCCACGTAATCCGATGTGGCCGTTCGACAGCGCGAAGATCGACTCTGTCTGCGCCAGCAGATCGAGACGCAGCTCCGGCTCGGTAACAGCCCACGGCTCCACCGGGAACACTCCAGGCTCGATCATAGCTCCTCCAGCAACTCACCTAAATCGGCCACTACGATATCCGCACCATGACTAAGCAAGACTTCTGCCTGTCCCACGCGGTCAACACCGACCACGCAACCAAAATTACCGGCCCGGCCGGCCTCAACACCGGCGACCGCATCCTCAAACACGGCACAGTTCACAGGATCTACGTCCAACTTGCTGGCCGCAGCCAGAAACGTATCGGGTGCTGGTTTCCCCGGGAGCCCCTCCGCTGCGGCGACGATCCCGTCGACACGCACCTCAAACAGCCCCGCGATTCCGGCGGCCTTCAGCACCTCACCCGTATTCTTGCTCGCTGAGACAACCGCGCAGCGCAATCCGGCATCCCGTACGACTCTGACAAACCGCATAGATCCCACGTACACATCGACGCCCTGCTCCCGGATGAGCGCGAGCACGAGATCGTTCTTACGCGTCCCGAGACCGTACATGGTTTCCGCCGACGGTGGATCATCGGGCGATCCTTCCGGCAGGTCTATCCCGCGAGATGCGAGAAAGGCACGCACGCCATCCTCGCGCAGCTTGCCGTCAACGTACGTTGCGTAGTCCGTCGCAGTCTCGAAGGGGTGAAACGGCTCGTCGCCCCTCTGGGCATGCTTTCGCAGAAAGGCATCGAACATCTCTTTCCAAGCCTTCGCATGGACCTCCGCCGTCTTCGTGAGGACGCCATCGAGATCAAAAAGGCAGGCGGTGATACCTTGGGAAAGCAGGGGAACGAGCCTAGGGGATGTTGATGATGCGGCAATCTCCGATGCTTTGGGCACGGCAATCCTCCTGCGCAGTACCAACGTTGCAGATGCTGAGACGAAGCATAGTGCAGACCTGTGCCGATATCGCGGAGCCCTTGTCGCCGCACGTCCTGCGCACGTTCTTTATGGGACCCCACCAGGCAAGCGCTCGTTCAATGGCACTCTTCGTGGACGCTGTAACCGTCATATCTACAATTCGATTCTCGCGGCTGCAAAGGCGTTGTGCACACAGGTGCGCGCACACGTTTCGTGATTGACACCCGCGCGATTTGCAAAGTAGCGTGTTTTGGCGCTGCAAGGTAGCCAGCCCGCATGTTTGTACCGGTCGCGTGACCGCACTGCGGACGCTCGCCAAGCATCTGTACTAAGTGTTTGCGACGACCTCCGATTTCAGGGCGTCCGACCAGGAAGACGACGTCGGCTTCATCACCGTGAACCTCTCTGCCCATCTCCGCACCAACGATTATCTGGAGAGCTTCACGGAGTTCGGCTACTGGTCGCTGCCCGCGTATCGCGTATGCTGAAGAGCGCCAATGGTTCGTTGGGCGCCAGCTGGGCGAGTGGGTGCATCGGGAATGGCGGGCTCGCGTCGTCGCTTGCCTTTAGTGCGATCTTTGGTGCAGATGGGTAGAAGCTCGGAGCCCTCGTGTGAACGGTGCGGGACGAACGGTCGAAGCGGCAGTTTCGATCCGCCGGGACTGATGACGCCTGATCCCGTGATTTGAGACGATGGTACCGAGCCAAGACGAACCCTTCGCAGGAAGTTGAGGTCGCTGCTCCGCCGAAGGCCTCGGTTGTCCTGGGCGCCTGCTGTACCCGGGACCAGTACCAAAGCCATTCACTCGAACTAGCACGACCCGTCCGGTGACCGTCGTTCTGCTGCAGAAGCGGTGCTTCTCCGGGACTATGCGCCAATCATAGGTAACCGTAATTCCACTTGTCGCTCCTCGCTTGCTACTGCGCTGACACAGCGCGGGACACCAGAATCCAGTCACAGGGATGCCCATCCTGGTCATCTCGAGGGGCGGAAAACACTCGGCGATCCCCGTCCCCCCGGCCTTCGGCCGGGAACGAGCTGCCCGTCCGCGGATCAAACCATTGATCTACGCGGTCGTTACCATTGAGCACCTGCAGGGAAACCTCTCCGCCGACCGGAAGGTAGACGGCCGTGAACCCCAGATCAGGCGTCGCCAGGGCCTGTGGCTGGCGGCCTACCTCAAGATCGGTTGCCTGCAGGAGGTCCGGGGTTGGTCTCATCTGGTGGAACGGGATGATTGTGGTGACAAAGTGGTGAAGGTGCAGCAGCGCTTCCAGGCCTGGTTGGTCCCGGTCGAGTAGCTGCCATGGTCCCCACGAATTTTCGAACCCGTGGATAACACCCAGTCCGCGAAAGACCCCTCGCCACGCTCCCCGGCGGGTGTGCTCCTCATCACAATAGAGGTGGCTGGGCAGCTTCAATTCCAGCTCCGGGTTCCGCTCGTATCCCCACTCCGCCAGCACAGCCGATCCCTGCCATCCCTCCAGGCTGGCATCGATCGATTCCTCGATGCCGGAGGCTAACCAGCCGTTTTCTTCGTCCCGTGTGCCCCATTCCTGGAACATGATGGCGTCAACTGCCTCCGGATCGGCGGCGAACCGCTGGGCAAACGGCGGCAACGTCGGACCGTTATGGGCAGCAACACAGTGGCCATGCGCCGAGTGCTCCTTGATCCACCGCGATACGCGCATTTGCCAACGATCGGCGGTGGGGGTGTAGTGCCAGTCGCCGTTCGGGTAGTACTCGTACTCATTGAGCGGTGTCCAGAAGTACGTACTGGCGAAGGCGTCGTAGCGAGCGATCAGGTACCGGAACCAGAGTTCTTCCCACTCGGTGGTGAAGATCTGGCGGCTGTTGAACGGGAACTCGAAGCCCCAGCCCTCCATGATCATTTCGATGCCGAGGCCCAAGCCATCGGCCTCCTGTACCACCTTGTCGACAGTTCGGAAGTACTCGAGATTGAACCGGTCAAATTGCGGTGCCTGCTCACTGCCGCCCCAGGGCCAGGAGCGCCGCGTTTGCCACTCGCTGTAACCGTCTGGTGGGTGGAAGGGACTGACGGGGAGGCGCACGCGCAGGAGGTTGAAGCCCTGCTCGGCGCGCCGTCGGAGGAAGGACGACACATCGGCGCCACAGTACGCCATTCCGAAGAGGTTGTACAC
>DASYWM010000051.1:0-2889 GCA_035936075.1 Thermomicrobiales bacterium | reverse complement strand
GCCATGATCGCGGCTGCTGCCGGAGGGCCCTTGGCAGCAACTGCCGTCGGTGCCCAGAGCCAATCAGTCGACGTCTGGGTTGAAGTAGCGACGGCCAATCCGGCGGTTGGCTGCTTCGTCGACACAAGTATTGAAGTTCGTGGAGGTGGTGCGAGCGTCTCCGGTGCGGATGTCGTGCTGACGCTCTCCGATGATGCTAACAACACAATTTACAGCAGCGACCGCGGCGTGACAGACGACGCTGGCATCGTGCACCTGGGCTATGACACCAGTGCCACCGGCAGTGGCACCAAGACCTGGCTGGAGGTCGTGGTGAACGGCTCGTATGTTGGTGGCCGAACCGTGATGGTCGATGGGGGCAGTTGCGCAGGTGCCCCTTCGTTGCTGGATATGAGCGGCGAAGTTGCGACAATCTCGGACAGTGTTGTCGACAGCCCGGTCGAACAGGCCACGTCGAGCGATGCTGTCATGATTCCTGGCGTTTCGGCGTACCTGCAGCAACGCTCGCTGAGCTGCGAGTACGCGGCGGTTTCGATTGCCACCGGCGCGCTCGGCAGCTGGGTATCCGAATACGACCTGGAGGCAGTAACCCCGCTTTCTGCCAATCCACATTGGGGATACCGCGGGAATATCAACGGCGTCTGGGGCAATACCGTCGACTACGGCATCTATGCTGACGCGCTGATCCCGGGCCTGAACCAGTTCGGTTTCCAGGGTCACACGTTCTACGGTGGTCCCGCCGACCTGATGTCCTCGATCGACCAGGGGCGCCCGACACTCGTCTGGCTCGGTCTTTGGGGTGACCTCAGCCACGACGAGTACACCGAAGACGGCTCCCGCTTCCAGTTGACGCAGGCGATGCATGTGATGGTGGCCTACGGCTACGACTCGGGTGGGGTGTACCTCTCGGATCCCGGCACCGGCCAGTACCGCTACTACGACTGGGGCACCTTCGATTCTATGTGGCAGGTCATGGACGGCATGGCACTCGGCGTATCCTGGTAAACGGCCACGACATGAAACACAGAAACGGGGCGTTCCTGATGGACCTCCCCGTTTCTGCTTGCGCAGAAATCCGTGACACCTCGCGGAGCTGTCATACCAGTCAGTCAATGTTTGGGCCTGGTCCACACATCAGGGAACCCGAACTCGCAAAGCGGCTGCTTGAACCAGCCGACTTCCGTGCCAGTGAACTGGGAGCTGCCACCCCCTTTCGACGACACCAGGCGGCACTCATCCGTGCGATACTCCCACCAATGCTGATCCTTGAGAATTCCGGAGGTCCTATGGTTTCGCGACGAGATCGACGAGTGGGCCTGCTCTTTGACGACCGCTATCTGTCCCACAATAGTGGCCAGTTCCTGATCGCCTACCGCGATCAGTACCCCTTTTCCGAACCAATCCCTCATCCATCCAGCCCCCAGATTGCCTCCCGTACCAAACACCTGCTCGACTTCTTTGGATACTCGGATGTCATGAAGCGCGTGGATGCATTTGAGGCGACGGACGAGATGATCCTTGCCTGCCACACCTCCGAATACCTAGCGCGGGTGCGCGACGTCAGCAAGACCGGTGGAGACGCCGGCACTGGGGCGCCACTGGGGCGTGGCGGTGAGCGCATCGCCCGGCTGGCAGCAGGTGGGGTTGCCGCTGGCGTAGATGCGGTCATGTCTGGAGATCTGCATCACGTCTACGCGCTCGTCCGTCCGCCGGGACATCACGCCATGCCGGACAAGGGCATGGGCTTCTGCATCTTTGGGAATGTCGCGATCGCTGCGTGTCACGCTCGGCGGGTGCATGGTGCAAAAAAGATCGCTATCCTCGACTGGGATGTCCATCACGGCAACGGCACGCAGGACGCGTTCTACGATGACCCCTCGGTGCTCTTCATCTCCATCCATCAGGAGGATCTCTTCCCCGTCGGATGGGGAGCGCTGGACCAGACTGGGGAGGGTGACGGAACCGGCACCACAGTCAATATTCCGCTTCCGGCGGGAAGCGGCAATCGCGCCTACATGCACGTTATGGATAACATTGTTGCGCCTATCCTGCGCCAATTCGATCCCGATCTGATCCTCGTCTCGGCGGGTCAGGATGCCAGCGTGGAGGACCCGCTTGGCCGGATGTCCCTTACCACCGCCGGATACCGGGCGATGACCGGGGTTGTGCGCGGCATTGCGGATGAGGTCTGCGAGGGACGGCTTGTGGTCGCGCAGGAGGGCGGCTACAGCCAGCACTACGCACCCTACTGCTCCGCCGCGATCGTTGAGGGACTCTGCGACGGCCTTGGTGGCTTCCAGCCGGTTGAGGAGCCGTACGGACCGCGGGCGGAGTCGATGCCACCTTCCCGTCGCATTGGCCTTGACGCCCAGGCCGCCATTGATGCTGCTATCGAGACACACGAGAGGCACTGGGTCTTGCAAGAACCCAGCGTCCGGTAGAAACGCTCGCACCGTTTCTCACATCTCAAACGGGAACTCCACTCCGCACTCCCCAGCGACGTCGGCCAATTGCTTCAGGACCGTGCGTCTCACCGGGATGCCGAGCGCGCGGTTCCGCCGCTCAGCATCCGATTCAGGATCACCGGGAATCAGCACCTGCTTCTCCGGATACTCGTCCGATACCTTGCTGGCGCGGAGCTTCCCCAGCATGTCGTCCATGTCAGCCTTGAACTCATCCAGATCACGAAATGCATCGATCCGCCAGGCGACAAAGGCGTGTCCGGTCCCCTCCGTCGGCGCATTGGCGACGTAGGATGCACCGATCTGGTGGCTCCAGGTATTGCTCGCCAGCTGGCCGCAAAAGATCTCCACCATCAACCCAAGCCCATATCCCTTGTGCCCGGATGTCTCTCTTGGACCGCCAAGAGGCGTCAGCCCCCGGACGGCA
>DASYWM010000050.1:0-7119 GCA_035936075.1 Thermomicrobiales bacterium | reverse complement strand
TGAGATCGCGCATCCCGATCACGATACGCATTACGAGGCAGAGATCGTGGTGGTCATCGGCAAGAAGGCGAAAGATGTCTCCGAAGGGGAGGCGCTGGACTATGTGCTCGGTTACACCGCAGGGAACGATGTCTCCGACCGTGTCGAGCAATATGCGGATGGCCAGTGGATACGCGGCAAAGGCTATGACACCTACCTGCCGCTTGGACCTGCAATCGAGACCGAGCTGAACGTCAGCAACGTGAAGGTGCAATCCCGCCTCAACGGCGAAACGCGCCAATCAGAATCCACGAAGAGCCTCATCTTCCGCGTCCCCTTCCTGGTCAGCTTTCTCAGTGGCGTGATGACCCTGAATCCCGGCGACATCATCATGACCGGCACGCCCCACGGCGTTGGCCCAATGAAGGAGGGCGACGTCATCGAGATCGATGTTGAGGGCGTCGGTGTGCTTCGCAACCCGGTGAAGAACCGCGTTCGCGCATAAGCGGTAACCCTGTCAATGATCGAGAGGCCGCCCTAACCGGGGCGGCCTCTTTGCACAGGACTCCCGGTCAGTCTTGCATCGTCAGACAAGTGATCGATGAACCGACTCTTGTCCAGGGTCCCCCGAGCCGAAGATTCACCACATCATCTCGATATCGAAGACCATCAAACGTTATGCCAAAAGAGAAACCCGGCGTTGTACACTCGACTGGTGCCCGCCAGGCATATTTTTTCGTGACCATAATCGCGCTTGTTCGGCCGCTACTTTACGCACATGGGTCTCTGCGGCTCCCAGAAACGGCGCATCCCAGGAGGATCTCCGGTAGATGAACATCACGATTTTCGGCACCGGTTATGTCGGGCTCGTCACTGGCGCCTGCTTCGCCGAGAGTGGCAACGATGTCTGCTGCGTGGATGTTGACGAGAAGAAGATCGAGCAGCTTCGCAAGGGCATTGTTCCGATTTACGAACCAGGGCTGAGCGAGTTGGTGGAGCAGAATGTCGCTGCTGGCCGCCTTTCTTTTACGACCGACGCCCGTGAGGGCATTGATCATGGCCGATTTATCTTTATCGCCGTTGGTACCCCAGCGAACGAGGATGGATCCTCTGACCTGAAATATGTAGAAGCCGTCGCGACCACCATTGGCGATCTTCTCACCCGACCGGCAATCATCATCAACAAGTCGACCGTGCCGGTTGGTACAGCGGATCGCGTGCGCGAAATTGTCTGTGGGCGTCTTGAAGAGCGTAACGTCGAAGTTCCGTTCGATGTGGTGAGCAACCCGGAGTTCCTCAAGGAAGGTGCCGCCATTGAGGACTTCCAGCGACCGGATCGCATCGTGGTGGGTGCAGAGTCTCCGGAAGCGATCGAGGCAATGCGTCAACTCTATGCGCCGTTCAACCGCAACCACAACCGTTTCATGGTGATGGACATCCGCTCCGCCGAGCTGACAAAGTACGCCGCGAACGCGATGCTCGCCACCAAGATCTCCTTCATGAACGAGATTGCGAACATTGCAGAGCGGGTCGGTGCGAATATCGAGAACGTCCGGGTTGGGATCGGCTCAGACTCCCGCATCGGCTACAACTTCATCTACGCCGGCATAGGCTACGGGGGCTCCTGCTTCCCGAAGGATATCCGCGCGCTTGTCAACACCGCGGCAATGCACGATTACGATGCCCGTCTGATCGCTGCCGTCGAGGACGTCAACCAGGACCAGAAGCGCGTCCTGCTGGACAAGATCTACGAGCATTTCGGGAGCAATCTCGCTGGCCGCACCTTTGCGGTCTGGGGGCTTGCGTTCAAGCCAAAGACGGACGATATGCGCGACGCGCCGAGCCGCGAGATCATTGAGGGTTTGTGGTCCAGGGGTGCGACTGTCCGGGCATACGATCCGGAGGCGATGCAGAGTGCACGCTCCATCTATGGAGAGCGGAATGACCTGGTACTTTGTGAGCAGCGGGATGATGCCCTCGAGGGGGCTGATGCCCTGGTTATCTGTACCGAGTGGCGCCAGTTCCGCAGCCCCGATTGGGAGCTGCTCCGCAGTACGCTTAGGGAACCAGTCATCTTCGACGGCCGCAACATCTACGATCCCGATCGGGTAGCCCGCGAAGGCTTCACCTACTACGGCGTCGGTCTCGGTGGTAAGGCTGCAAGCACCGCTCACAACGATATCGGCTCCGCGGCAAAGCCGGACCCGCATCTGATCACCGCGGACTAACGCAGCCGGCACGTTTGCCGAGCACCGCCCAAGGCAGCTTTCCTGGTCGGGTCCCATGAGAGGCGCTGAGACGGCCACGGTAGGGTTATGGGAAGCCCCACCGTGGCCGTTTCTTGCAACAACAAAGCGGCGCCGCTCCTCTTCACACCTTGCTCCAGATTCAGGAGAGTCCGGCGCTATCCAAGGATCAGGCGGTCCGTGGCCATCACGGCGAAGAGTCCGGCGACATACCAGATCGAGTAGAAGAAAGTCTTGCGCGCGAGCGCCTTGCTGGGTGACAGAAGCAGTTTCAGCGTTAGTCTCAAGAACCAGGCCGCCAACAGGACTGCGCCCAGCAGGTAGATCCAGCTCATACCGAATGGGGTCAGCATCAGCGACACGGCAGCTAGCATTACGGTGTAGAGAAAGATCTGCCTTCGCGTGTGCTCCTCGCCATAGACCACCGGCAACATCGGCACATTGACGCGCCCGTACTCACCCTGCTTCAGCAGTGCCAGTGCCCAGAAGTGCGGGGGTGTCCAGTAGAAGATAATCGCGAAGAGGATCCATGCGGCGGGGGAAAGCGTTCCCGTCACCGCAGCCCAGCCTACCAAGGGAGGCATAGCACCGGCGGCGCCTCCGATGACGATGTTCTGTGGCGTCGTGCGCTTGAGCCAAAGGGTGTAGACAAGGACGTAATAGACATTGCCTACCAACGCCAGGAATCCGGCGAGCCAGTTCACCAGGACGCCGAGCAGGAGAAATCCCCCCAGCGTCAGCGTCAGACCGAAGACCAAGGCGTTAACCGCAGGGATGCGGCCACTTGCTGTGCCCCGCTTCCGGGTCCGCGGCATCCTGGCATCAATATCACGATCGATAACGCAATTGAGGACGTTGGCACCGGCGGCACTCATCCAGCCGCCTGCCATGGTGAGCAACACCAGGCCAAAGGGCGGTGCTCCTGACGCCGCGATCAGCATTGCCCCCAGCGTCGTTACCAGCAACAGGGCCATGATCCCCGGCTTGGTCAGCGCGACATAGTCACTGACCAACGCCATGAGGCCAGAATCCTCATTACTGTCGTCCAATTCACGCGTGTTCAACATAGAGAAGTCATCCTGACGCCGGTGCGATACACGCATGGTAGTGCGCGGTTGAGCAGATCAACCTCTTGGGCAATTCGTGGGACGCAATCGGGATCCCGAAGCAGGTGACACACACCCCAAAAGTCATTACCTGGCATTGGAGTTGCCGCCCTTAATGCCTAATGATACGGGGACACGCGACGGAGTACAGCAGCTCCCTGCGCACGTCTCGTTATTCTACCCACCATGCAGCGCATATCCCACACCATCGAGTGACGTCGTGCCGCATCGGGGCGCATCCCCTTCTTGCTCCACCCGAAATCCTCCCCGTGATGTATTGACAGGGCCGGAGGTCCGTCGTATTAGTAGAATGTGTGAAATCTGTCACGAGGTTCTTTATGAAGCACTCGTGCCTAAGGCGAGGATTGTGCCTCGTGACTGGATACGATCCGGCCACACGCTTCCCGGGAGGAAGCACCGTTCAGCGTTCGACACATTCAGGCGCCACAACGACGTGGCCCCGGTATCATGGAGATACAACATGATCGCAACCCCGACTCCAACCCACTCCTCCTCAACCTTTCTTTCCGCGGGCCAAAAATTCCTTTCCGACGATCTCTTCTCCTCGGGCGGATCGCAGGTACTAACCGTCGCCCGGCTAGCCCGAGATAGATTCGGTCTCAGACATGTCGTCCTTCGCAACGATGACGGCCGGGAGATTAGCGCCTTTGTTGAGCAGGTGGAGCTGGCAATCGAACTTGGAAACCTCCGGCCAGTAGTGGAAGCTCTTGAGGGCATCGCCTGTTAGGGGGCACTGCCATATCACAACCAACAATCGCGGCACCGGAGGGTCCGGTGCCGCGATTGTTTCGTTTTCGACGCAGGCTGGGACATCAATGTGTGACAGTCACCACCGCTTATCCCATGCCGCCCTATTGACCTGCCAGCTGGGATAGTTCGCCAAGCGATTTGCCTAGACCCGAGCCGCAGGTGCGTGAGAGTCGCTCAGGTCCGAGGTGCAGGCGTGACAACGGGTCGCCTCGACGGGAACGTTGCTAAAGCAGTACGGGCATTTGGTTACCGTTGGATCCACCGGATCCTCGGTTTTCGATCGCTCTATCAGCGCATTCATTGGCTTCACCACGAAGACAAAGATGATGGCTGCAATGATCAGAAACGCAACAAGCGCGTTGATAAAGTTACCGATCATGAATCTGCTGCCGTTGATGGTGAAGGCGATATTGCTGAAGTCGGGTTGACCGCCAAACGCAGCGATCAAGGGCGTAATCATGTCGGCGACGAACGAATTGATGAGCGCCCCGAACGCGGCACCGATCACGACCGCGACGGCAAGGGAGACGACGTTCCCCTGCATGATAAATTCCTTGAACTCCGAACCCAGACTTTTCATGCTCCTCCTCCTCACGATTGACGCTCCATCCGTCAGGAATGGAAATCAACAGGGATCCCGGCATGCTGACGAATGTTATGACGAGAAAGCACCTATGAGACGCGTCTACTCACAATGCGGCTGGCGTCCAGTGCCTGAGACGAGGAGACACCACAGTGGTGGCCTGTCGGTGCCGACGGGCCACCACTGTGACATGAGCAGGAGGTCGCCCCTGCAAATCCGATCAGATGCAGGCCGGTAGGACAACGGCCCGGCGATACGCTATCCGCTCCATCTGCTCGTGGAACGCCCGCCGGGCTCTCTGTCATCCGCCCTAGGGCGCGCAGGAGCTTGCGCTTGCCTCAAGGACGTACGTCGCTTCGCCTTCCTCGTATCCCATCTTGAAGGTCTCGCCGCAGGCATTGGTGAAGGTCGTGTTGACCCCAGAAGAGGTATAGACCGTGAATGTTGTTCCCACCACCGGGCCAGAACTGGCTCCGGCAGGCAGGGTTCCATCGAACACCGTCAACCCGTCAACGGTAATGATGAGGTAGATCTCTGTATCGGCCGTGACATTGATGCTGGTCAGGAAGTTGCCAGCATCGTCGGTAATCGGCGCTTCGCCTGTCTCAGCGCTTCCTGCATCTGCCTCTGACGCTTCCTCGACGGTTTCGGCATCGGCAGCCGCCGCTTCGGGATCGTCCACTGCATCCTCGGCGGGCTCATCTGTAGCGGTCGTGGTCGACGGTTGGTCTGCCTGATTTTGGGCAGCGCCCGCGGTGGCGTCCCCTACTTCATCCCCAAGATAGGCATAGTAGAAGACAGCCGGCTCACCCGTCGTATTGGTGATCGTGGCCTCATCCTGTATGGTCTGACCATCGCTTTGTGACAATGCACTGCGCTCTCCGTCAGCATCAACCTCGATTTCTCCCGAGCTGACCATGATAAGCCCGGCCCCGCTGTGGTCCGGCAGGTCGACACTCTCGTCGGACTGCAACACATAGCGAGTCAGCATCATGTCATAGACACCCTCGTCGAGATCGTCGATTTCGGGGCTCTCGTAGAAAGCGTCAATGGCCACATCATCAGGGTCGACCAACTCGAACACCCAGGCAAGCGACTCGCCACCCTCAGCGCTCAAGGTGTAACCATCACCTGCAGCTCGGAAGTACGCCTCACCGCGATCGGTCTTGGCACGCTTGCCCGTGACATCGTTTCGGATAATCGAGGATCCATCACGCTGCAAGTGAATGGATTCCTCCGTTATCGAGGATTCGGCGTCATCTGCGGCAGGAATCTCGACGTCACGAACCTGCCAGACAACCTCGCCGCCGTCGACGTATGCAAGCCCGTGCGCCAAGACAGCCGGAAATCCTGGGCCAGCCGCCTCATCGGCACGCTGCGCCGACCGGGTTACCTGAGCATTGTTGCTGTTGTTGTCCGTATTACTGGTTGCCGGCTCGGGTGTCGCGTCAGGAGCATCCTGCCCAGTCGGCGCTGATTCATCATCCGCCTGCGGCGCGGTAGGATCTTCGGGTACCAGCTGCGCCGGGTCCTGTGTCGGCTGGGGCTGAGCATTCTGGGCGGAAACCGCGCCACTGAAGGGCACAAGCACCAACAGGACACACGCCATGACCGCCATCCAGAAACGGATGCTTCTGACCCTCCCCCTAGAGGAAGCAGTTCTCATAGCATTCATGGAAGAACGATTCATCGATGGGCTTCCCTTCGATCTGATTCCATCATAAATCAGGTGGTGACCGGCGCACCTCGTGCACCAGCAATGAACGTCTGCGACGGCAGAATACAGAGTCGCTTTCCGCCCTCAGAATTATGCGTCCGTTACGATGTCCACTTGTATCATTCAGGAGGCGTTCCCCCTCAGCCAGATCAACTACGAGGGCCGGAGGCGTCCGCACTGATCGTACGCAGTTTACACCAGTTTACCCGGGGAGGAAACATTCCCCGAGGCGGCCGAGGCCCTTCGCAGCCGCGTCCGTCATCATTGGGAGTTTGATCGTCAGATGGGCTCATCCCCAACACCACGCCCGAGACCACGACCGCGTACTCTCCCGAGGCGGAATACAGCCACGTATGGTGGCCTTTGGCCGGTTGCGACCGGGGTCGCTATCGCTGCCCTGCTCGGCATGCTGGTCTGGAACATAAACCTTCGGGGAGATGTCGACGACCTTGAGGAGCAACTCTCCTCCTTGGTGAGAGACAATGCCGCGTTGCGCGAAAACGCGAACGCCACGGTGTACCAACTTACCCCCACCTCCGACGCACCGGATAACGCCCATGCCCAGGCATGGTTCTCCGTACAGGGCTCGGGCGTCCTGTCGGTCGCCAATCTACCTGTTCTCTCGGAAGGTCGTTCCTATCAGCTCTGGTATTCCACAGATTCCCCGACCACCCCCATTCCCGGTGGTACGTTTCGGGTGGACGATACGGGACAGGG
>DASYWM010000049.1:0-5900 GCA_035936075.1 Thermomicrobiales bacterium | reverse complement strand
GGCGTGTTCCCTGCGGCTCTCGATCCCGGTCGGACGGATACCGTGGCAAGTCACCCTGGCCTCTCCTACGGAGGCCTTGTACACAATGGGGCCCTTCAAGGAGCTGCGATGCTGGAAGTGCTGCAGGGCATCTCAGGGATGTATCGCGAGATGGATTTGCGATACCTGCGGTACAAGGTGGTTCCGACTATTTACCACGTCGTTCCCTCGGCCGACGACCTTTACGCCTTGTTCCGTCTAGGAGCGGTGCGGTACCGGTGTGATCTGTCCGCCGCTGTGGACCTTGATTCTCGCCGACCACCGAGCAAGCTTCGGCTCAGGAATCTTGGAATGGCTCGAAGGGCAGGCGTACGCGTTGCATACGGGCAGCAGTATCTGGAGCCTTTCTGGGCGGTGCTCGAGGAGAATCTTAGAACCAGACACAATGCTCGTCCGGTCCATACGCTCGAAGAGATTACTTGCCTACAGAGCAAATTTCCCGAGCAGATCAGATGCATAGTTGGAACCTTAGACGATCGAGTGGTCGCCGGTGTTGTCTTGTTCCACTCGCCTCGAGTTGCGCACGTCCAATATAGCGCCTCCACCGCTGCCGGCAATTCTGTTGGGGCCTCGACTATGGTTATGGACTACGCTACAGGGCAGAGTGCGGACTTGGGGGCGCGCTACTTTGATTTCGGGATTAGTAACGAACAGGAAGGAAGGATACTCAATGAGGGGCTTTATCGATTCAAGACGAGCTTCGGGGCGGGGGGAGTTGTGCACGAATTCTATGAGGTCGAGTTAGAGCGTGGGTACGCTTAAACAGATTGAACGCTGCAACTTGATCGACCTACGGACCCGTGCGCTCTATGCGTTTGCTGCGGTCTGCCACCGCCCGGTGGTCTGCTTTGCCCATGTGACGAACACGATGGGGGTCGGAGAAGGTGACTTCGAGAAGGGCCCAGCGGACGGTGCCCTGCAAGCGCTTCAGGTGCTTGGTGCAGTCACACGGGCATGGTCACCCTATCGTCAGCAGAAAGAACACGTGAACCCTCAATCGTGAGGCAGTCCGATCTGCATTACTACAACAATCGATGCGAGCGACTGACCTTTAGGGAACCGGGTCAGATCCGTGACTCTGCTGATTGTCAGCGCGATGCCAAGGACCAGTTCCGGCTCGTTCCTGAATCCTAACTCTGAGAGTCTAGGAATTCCTGCGGTGACAGGAATCATTGGTTTCCGCGCTGCTATCCTTGCAACGCGTCACTACAAAGCAGACAAGCCCTCGACCGCCTAGGTCGGTCCCTCAACGTATCACCCGAAGCTCCGTGCTCAGAACGTGGACCGGTCGGCGCAATCATTGGTATTTCGCAAACGCAGATTTGTGCGTCATGTGCTTCTACTTATCCGGGCTCTGTCATCAGAAAGAAGAACTCGAGGTGGTCCATATGCCTAGGCGCATATTGATCCCGACAGGAGATCAGTCGGTGCCGAAAGCCGCCCCTCCCGGCGATCGGACAAGGCGGGGTACATCGGCGTGGCGGTGGATCTCCTCAGCCCCGAGGGCGGCACTGCCGCCGTGGAGGATCCATCGAGCATTCCCGGAATCCTTACGGGTGGTGACCTCTCGCGCCACGTCCGGGCGTTCTCCGACGCCATTACCCACTACGAGCAGGTGGCGCACGGCGACGCAGGAGCCACCATGGCAAAGCGATATCTCGTCACGTCAACCGACAGAGAGACAAATGGCGTGGTGATTGAAGGACCGTTCCGCACAGAGCATGCTGCCCTTTCGTTTGCCGAGTCATGGGCTGAGGCATTTTATGGTGGCGATGATGTGACGTGGTACGAAAGTGGCGGTCCAGGTGAGTACCAGGTGAGGCGTATTCTCGAGGACGGCTCACGAACCGATCCGCTGATACGCATCTCGGTCGAAGAGGGACCGGCTATCTAGAACGCGCCAGGATCACCCCCACGCAACGATAGTTCCTAATCTGGCTCGTACCATGTGCGGGACGCTGTCGTGTCCTCATTGCTGCTCCCACGTGGCCGGATGGCAACAGCACCCACACCCCTCACGATGAACGAGAGCACCAGAGCCGCAGCAAAGCTGCCGGCGAACGCTGCTGGGCTGCCGTCACTGGCCATGGCCGAGATGAGACCACCGACCACAGTCGTCATGTACAGAATGAAGAGCCATCCCCCGATCGACGGAGCACTAGGCTTGTGCATACGATAGGCCTCCTGACCCCTGTGGGAGTCAGTGTCGCGCGCGCGAGGACACGCACGATCATTCATAGGGCAGTGCGGTCATCCATGGGGAAACGGAAACACCGTGCCTCAGGACCACCTTTACCGCATGTTCATCCCCGGCTTGATCACCAGCCGCCCTTCCCGGTCGAGCACGATGTCCACCATGGCCCAGCAGCCCCGTCACGCAACGCAAGCAGACGACACGGCTCCTGATACCTCGGGGGCCGTGGTTGTATCTCTACGTGCTTGAAAAAATATGTGGCACGGGTTGTGCCTTATAAATTCACCTAGACTGTACCGAATGGTACAATCTCCGTACCTTCTGTTGTTACAGACTCTTTCGACTTCTACCGACGGCAGCATCGTTTGTTACATCAATTTCATACCCGACGCGAGTACAGGAGCTTCATGTCAGCATGCGCTACACGACCACCGACCCTCTGACGGGGAGCGAAGCCATTGTCGAGCACCAGCCGGACGGCACCTACACGGTCTCGCTCTCGGTACCGGCCTATGATGGGACCGACGACGCGGAAGCCCTCAAGATGCAAGTACGAGCAGCACACCAGGTGTTCCTTGCCCTCGATGCGATAGCCAGGGCTATGTCCAATGTATAAGGTAACTCCCAGCTGGGAGCGTGATGATGATGCCCGAATCGAGCCAGCGGTCGAGCTACTCCCGCCCCCTTGCTTCGACGACCGTGGCATAGTGCCAGCCCTCGCTTTTTGGCGAGGGCTGGCACTATGCCTTGCCACTGAGTATCGCTCTTTGGCGAGGGCTGATCTGGGTGATCCGCCAGCTCCTCGGGTAAACACGGGGGGTGACCATGACGACTACTTTCGCCGCTTAATCCCGGAAGGGCCGGTCGGCGAGGCTTTTACCGGCTTCCTCACAGGCGCGCCCGCACCCGTGACGCGGATTGACCTCCACGCCATCCGGGACGTCCGGATGCTGGCCGACGGGCGGGTGGGTGCCCTGGTCACGCTCGTCGATCCCGACGCTCCCGGTCCCGAGGAGGCAGATCTCCGCTTTGTCGTCTTCGTCATGGTGGGCGACCGTTGGCTGATCGACGAGGTCATCGAGCTTGAAACGACGGGCACGCCAATACCGTAGCAAGAGACGGCAGGAGTCAAATCCACGCCGAAGACAAGCAGGCAATCATGCTCAGCTGGCCCCGCAGCTAGGAGACGCAGCAGTCTCTAGTGACCGAAGAACTATTGATTCTGGATGCGTTGGCAAAGGACGACCGTGCCGCACGCTGCCATTCTGAGCTTCCATGGTGTGCTCATTTCGTAAAGCGATTCATTCTTTAGCACGATAGGACATCAAATCAACATGGGCATCACTCGCTCCCAAGTCGCGGCAGTCCCGTTCGTGGAACGTACGGATTATGAAGAGCCCTCGATCTTCTTGCCCGAGAACATGCTGCGAGAGGCACGTCGTCAACGCGGTCTATCTCATGGCAATGTCCCCGAGGTCTGCTTGCTCGATCCCGATGGAGACATTGTGCGCTACCTGATCCGGGAAGAACGGGCGCAGCGGTCCGCGTCCTGGGCCTGTTATCACACCGAACTCTGGGAGGCCACAAACGACCATGTACGGATTGGCATTGTTGGCGGTGCTGTCGGGGCGTCGTTTGCGGTGCTGGTTGCCGAGGAGCTGTTTGCCTCGGGGTGCCGATTCCTGGTCAGCCTGTCGTCCGCCGGCCAGATCGCCGCTGACCTGAATTCGCCATGCGTCATCCTGATTGACCGGGCGCTCCGCGGAGAAGGGACCAGCCACGCCTACCTGCCGCCAGCGCCCACAGTAGATGCTGATCAGGACTTGGTGGCGGCAGTCGAGGTTTCCCTGGAGCACTTCGCGGTGCCGACCCGTCGTGGCATCTCCTGGACGACGGATGCCCCCTTTCGCGAAACGGCCACAGCGCTGGCGACTGCTCGCGCGGCCGGCGCAAGCGTCGTGGAGATGGAAGCGGCTGCGCTCTATGCGTTTGCTGCAGCCTGCCACCGCCCGGTTATCTGCTTTGCGCACGTGACGAACACGATGGGCGTCGGAGAAGCTGACTTCGAGAAGGGTCCAGCGGACGGTGCCCTGCAAGCACTCCGAGTGCTCGATGCTGCAACACGGGCATGGTCACCGTATCGTCAGCAGGGGGAACACCGCGAACAGGATCAACCGTAAGCGAGCTTACATCCACGCCGGTCTCTGTCGGCAACACTGCACGAGTGGGTCGTGCCTGGAGAGAGGGCAATTCAAGAGGATGCAGGTAGACGTGTTGTGGCGCGACGCACGACAAGCGACAGACTGATGAGCGCTGTGCGGACAAGGAGAACCAAGGACATGACGAGGTGGATGATGACGCGGCTGCTGGGCTGCATCGTGCTGCTGGGCCTCTCCACAGCACCAGCGGCAATGGCGCAGAGCGCCACACCGCCGTCTGACGATGGTCGCCCCGCATGTGCGGCGGCGCCTCAGGATGGTACTCCTGAAGAAGGGGCCGAAACTGATCTGGCTGAATGGCAGACCCTGACCATGACGGACGTGCGCACCGGTGAGGACTTCGCGGTCGGTGATTTTCTTGGATGCACGGTCTATGTGGAGACGATGGCGACCTGGTGTATCAACTGCATGATCCAGATGGAAAACGTGGCGGCGGCCCTGCCGGACCTCGATCCAGATCAGCATGTGGTGGTATCCATCAGCATCGAAACGGAGCTGGCATCAGAGGATCTGGCGAAATATGCCGACAACTCGGACTTCGACTGGGTGTTCTCGGTCGCATCACCCGAGATGCTCAAGGCGATTGTTGACGCGTTTGGCCGGGACGCTCTGGTGCCGTCGATTACCCCCCATGTCATCGTCTATCCGGATGGGACAGCAGGCAGCCTGCAGACCGGTGGCGCCAGCCCCGAGGATATCGTCGACATGATGAATGAAACCAGCGAAGCCTCGCTTCGATGAGTGAGTACGCCCAGGCGTTCCTTCTGGGCAATGGTGCCATTTTGGGGAATGTGTGCGTCCTGCCGCTGTACCCGGGATTCATCGCGTTTCTGGGCGGCACGGCAAGCACCGATCAGGCTGGGCGAAGCCGGTCGTTGCTCGGCCTCGTGGTGTTTGCCGGCATGATGACCGTGATGCTGGCAGTAGGCTGGGTGTTGTTTGAGCTGAACCAGACCTTCAGTTCGATTTTCACCTGGTTCCTCCCTGCGGTGTTCGCCACGGTTATTGTGCTGGGCATCATGATGCTTGTCGGCAAGAACCCCTTTGCGCGCATGACATCTTTCCAGACGCCGGTGGTCCGTAGCCCCCTTGTAACGGCGTTTCTCTATGGGATGGTGCTGGGGCCGATGACCTTGCCATGCACCGGTCCCCTAATCCTCAGCACCTTTGTGCTGGGGGTTGGCGATGTCGGATCATTGATCGAGGGAATCCTCTACTTTGTGATCTTCGGGCTGGGGTTTGGCTGGCCGTTGGTGGCGCTGCCGTTTCTGACAACACCAGTTCAGCGTCACATGACACGCTGGGTAGCGCAGCACTATGCCGTTGTTGGCCGACTTTCTGGTGCATTGCTGATTGCCGTGGCGATGTTCGGGTTCTGGGCGGATGTCGTGCCGAGCCTGTAAGGAGTGGAATGAGAACACCAGGTAAGGAACGCCCTACCGTACCCT
>DASYWM010000048.1:0-11691 GCA_035936075.1 Thermomicrobiales bacterium | reverse complement strand
AGGTAGGGAACTATTCAAAGGCCGTGTACGATGTGCTGGCTCCTCATCAACCGGATTTGCTGATCATGGCCGGGTTTCTTCGGCGTCTCCTCGTCTTTCCCGGTTGGGAAGGCCGCATCCTGAATATTCATCCCGCACTGTTGCCCGATGCTGCGGCCTACGCGGCGGGGAAGGGTCGCTACGGCGATCGCGTGCATGAGGCCGTGCTCGCCAGGGGTGATCGCGTTTCCGGGGCGACCGTCCACGTCGTGACGGACGTGTATGATGACGGACCGCCATTGCTGCGCTCGGAAGTCCCGGTCGAGCCGGGGGATACGGCCCAATCGCTGGCGGCACGCGTCTTCGCGGCTGAGTGTGAACTCTATCCCGAGGCGATTCGGCAGTATATGGCTGCGCACCCGGAGCTCAAGCGTTCGGGCTCGTAGGGTGAGCGCAGCACCAAGACGTCGGTGTGGCTGAGCAGTATGTCAAGCCCTTGTGAGCTATCTGGGTTTCAGCCCAATACCCTGTCATTCAGAGCGAAGCGATGAATCCCAGGCGAAGCCGACCTTGGCCAAATTCTGGGTTTCAGTGTGTGCGCCACGCGCTTGGCGTTGAATCCTCATGGCCGAAACCGCAAGCCGTGTCAGCCCTATGCTCACGGCACATCTATCAAGCGCGTAGATAAACCATATCGCCAAGGCGGATCTCCACCGGATTCGGGCTCTGACCGTGATAGAGCCCGTTGAAGCCCCGTGTGCCGTCGTCGAGGAATTGCAGCGCCTCGGTGATGCGCCGATCTGGCTTCTGGTCGTCGGGGAACTGCAGGGCGAAGCGGCTGAAAGGCGTGCAGGGATGGGCCATCTCCCACGTCTCGACGCTGACAGCATCTTCACCCTCGCCGATCACAATGCCGTTGGCGAGGGCGTCGAGCGTCATGACCCCATCGCACTGCACCAACAGGCTTTCGCCTGCGATGCCATCCGTGAGGTGACCACCGAATCGCTCTCGCATTTTCGCGTAATGCCCCGTCGTGAGCAGGGAGATGCCATTGGCCCCGCGGAACCGTGAGCGCGGATGGTCGCGATGATGCACGTCCGGCAAGGTCTCTCCACCTAGGGATCGCCCATAAACTCCTCCGGAATCGAGAAGGAGTGCCTCGACGGTTCGCAGGTTCTGGTCAGGGGTGTATCGCTGATGAATGCCCTCACCGGTCTTGATCTTCTCTACCTGGACCTGCAAGCGGACGATCGGCCCCAGTGGCACGAGCCTGTTCGCACGCGCGGCGGTCATGGCGTTGCGCTCCGTATGCGTCCGTGAATCTCGCTCACGATGTCATCCTTGGCGTCGGTGTAGTCCTGCATGGCGGGCGAATAGACTTGCTGCCCATCGTGCCGTCCTCGGGAAGATAGCGCGAACGATCATCCGTTCATAGAGTCATTTTATCGACCAATGAGTGCCAGAACATTGCATGCGGGTGACCAATGGTACCGTTGTGGCGTCTCTGGCCGGGCTGCCCGCCGATGTGGCATCGAATTCTCCCTGCATCGCTGGAAGGATCGAATATCGATGGGAACCGACAATGAATCGCGTCCGGTCGTGCGGGCGTGGATCGATGCGGTAAACGCTGCTGATATGGGGAAGGTAGACCGCCTGGTTGCGGACACGGTCTCGATCGTTGGACCACGCGGATCGACCACCGGGCGCGAGGCAGTCTCTGGATGGGTTCATCATACGCAGATCCGGATGACCGTCGCGGACACCCGGATCGAGGGGGACCGGGTGATTGCAAGGGTATCCGCTACCTGGCAGGTTGATGGAGGTCAACCTGGTGAGCGGACGCCCCCGGCGACGATCTTCATGGCGTTTACGGTGCACGAGGGCCGCATCACCACCATCCAGCGTCTCCACTCTCCCGAGGACACAGTCCAGGACTAGGCTCGACCCGGTATCTGCATGGGCATGGGTACGATAGAATGCGGCGGTTCGGATCTCCCGCCGCGTTCAGCCACCAGGACATCACGTGCCAATCATCCAGGTCGATCATCTCGTCAAGGAGTTCCGGCGCCCACGCCGCATCGGAGGGCGATTGGGCGGCCTCCGCACCCTCTTCACCCAGCAGTACGACACCACGCGTGCCGTTGATGACGTCTCGTTCACTATCGACGAGGGCGAGCTGATCGGCTATCTCGGCTCGAATGGTGCCGGCAAATCGACCACCATCAAGATGCTCTCCGGCATCCTGGTCCCGACGGGTGGTGAAGTCCGCGTGGGTGGACTGGTTCCCTGGGAGAAGCGGGAGCAGAACGCCCTCCAGATCGGTGTCGTCTTTGGCCAGCGAACCCAACTCTGGTGGGATCTGCCATTGGAGGACTCGTTGCGCCTGATCGGAAAGCTTTACCGGGTGGATGCTGCCCGGTATGCGCGCTCCCACAGTCATCTGGTCGATCTACTGGGTCTGGAGCCGTTCCTCCGGACACCCGTGCGCCAGCTCAGCCTCGGCCAGCGGATGAGGGGCGACCTCGCCGCCGCCATGCTCTATGAGCCGCGTATCCTCTACCTCGATGAGCCAACGGTCGGGCTGGACGTCGTGGCCAAGGAGCGCATGCGTCAGTTCGTGGAGGAGACCAATCGCGAGCGAGGCACGACGATCATGCTCACGACGCACGATCTCGCGGATGTCGAGCGCCTCTGCAAGCGGATCATCTTCATCGACAAGGGGAGGGTGCTTTACGATGGCTCCGTAGCCGAGCTGAAACGCCGCTATGCCCCTTGGCGAGTGCTGGAGGTGACCTTGGCGGGAGAGACGGAGGACGAGATCCCGCCGCTCGGCCTTCCTGGCGCGGAGATCGTTGAGCAGGGCGCAGCGCGGCTCTCGATCCGGTTCGATCCGGCGCTGATTGCTGTCGCAGACCTGATCACCGCCGTCATTGCCCGCCACCCTGTCTCTGATATCTCCATCGTCGAGCCTGATCTCGAAGGCGTCGTGCGGGAGATCGTCGAGGCGGGTGAGGTACGGAGCACATCACCGACATGACGTACCTGAGTTCATACCGCATGGGGAATAACAGCGAGTGCTTGCGGAGTCAGGGGCAGAACAGCCGTGCGGGGATCATCCTCAACGCGCTGGATGTTTTTGGAGACACGCGGGCAAGGAACTGGGACCGCGAAGCCAGGGATTTGGAACGTCTCGGATACTCCTCGGAGGAAGTGGATCTCCGGCAGTATTTCCGCGATAACGAAGGACTTCGCCACCGTTTGGAAGCGTTGGATCTCGTATGGGTAGTGGGAGGGAGCGCCTTCGCACTCGCGCGTGCCATGGTGAGTTCCGGATTTGCGACCGCACTTGAGCCTGGGATGCAGCGCAGACTGATATATGCCGGGTATTCTGCCGGGGCGTGTGTCGCCGGTCCCGATCTGAGGGGTATCAATTTCATGGACGACCCGGATGATATCCCTGCGGGATACGACCCGGCCGTACCGCCTCTCACGCTCGGTCTGGTGCCTTTCAGAATTGTCCCGCACTGGAAATCAGATCACCCGGACGCTGCGAATGCACAGCGTACTGTCGAGTATCTGGAGAGATCGTCGCTCCCGTACAAGGCGCTGCGTGATGGCGAGGCACTGGTCATCGATGAGCACAAGCCGGGTGAGGTTCGGTCATGACCATCCGGGCCAACCTGCCGGCGTGGATCGAGATAGGCCGGGCCAATATACGCTGGCAGTACATGTATCGCTTCAATGTGCTGATGGGGATCCTCCTTACCGGCGTCACGATCTACCTGCTCACTATCGTCTGGCGAGCGGCCTACGGAGGGCAGACGGAGGTTGGCGGCATCGGCATCCAGCAGACGCTCGTCTACCTCACGATCGCAAACCTCCAGCTCTACTTTTTGCGTCCCCAGGTGTCAGGAACAATTCAGGAGCGCATCCGCGAAGGCCAGATTGGTTTTGATCTTAGCCGGCCGGTGGGCTATCCAAGCCAGCTGATCGCGCGTGCCGCCGGTGACATGGTCGGCCTGCTGCCGATGGTGGTTGTCTCCGTGCCGGTAGCGCTGATCGTCGGGGAGCTGGAGCCGCCGGCATCGTTCAATGCGGGACTGGCCTATGTGGTCAGCTTCCTGCTCGCCTGGGTCATCGCTGTGCAGCTCAACATGGTGATTGGGCTGGTCAGCTTCTGGACATTGGAGATGACCGGCTTCGAGATGATGTACCGGCTGATCGGCAATTTTGCGACCGGCGCGCTGGTACCGCTCTGGTTCATGCCGGATGTGCTGCGCGCGATCGTGCAGGTACTGCCATTCCAGTCGATTGCCTTCGTACCGGTCTCGATCTATGTCGGGGCACCGGCGACAGGCGCCGTCTGGTCGGCGCTCGCCATCCAGGTGTTTTGGGCCGTGGCTCTCGTTGGGATCATCCGGTGGGTCTGGGAAAGGGCCTTCCTGCGTACCGTGATCCAGGGCGGGTGAGATGACCCGGATAGCCATTCTTGGCGCCTTGGCGTCGGCGTCGATTCGTTCGGAGTTCCAGTACCGCGCAAACGCGATCACAAGCATGATCGGCGGCATGCTCTACCAGTTCACCGGCTTTGTCACGGTCTGGATCGTCGTTGCCCGCTTCAACGACATCGGTGGCTGGTCGCTTGGAGAGATCACGTTCCTGTACGGGATGCGGCTGACCTCTCATGGCATCTTCTACGCCTGTTTCAGTCAGATGTTCGAGGCCGACCGCGTGTTGCTCACCGGTGAATACGATCGCTATCTGTTGCGGCCGATGCCGCCGCTGTTGCAACTGTTCACCCGCAAGTTGCGGATCAACGCGTTCGGGGACCTGATCGGCGGAGCGATGCTGCTCACCGCCGCGAGTTTCGGAATCTCGGTGGAATGGTCGCCGTTGACGGTGTTGTACCTGCTGGCGGCGGTCACGGGTGGGGCGCTGGTCGAGGGCGCGGTGCAGATTTCACTGGGATCGCTCTCGTTCCGGTTCCTGCAGACCATGTCGGTGCGAACGACAGTGAACGAGGTCTTTAATCTCTATGGGAACTATCCCTTCTCGATCTTCCCGAAAATGCTGGAGTATCTGCTGACCTTCGTGCTGCCGGTCGCGTTTGTCGCATTCCTTCCCTCGACCCTCCTCCTGGACCGCGAGGACTCGCTGCATGTATCGCCGGCACTCGCCGCGATCGCCCCGCTTGTTGGAGTTCTGCTCTTCCTCGTCGCATTGCGGATCTGGCGATGGCAGAGCCGGAACTACCAGAGCTCTGGTCACTAGAACTCGCTCATCTTCGTCCAGATTAATGCGCTGGATGTCGCCACCACCAGCGTTTCAGGACCATGGATTACCCGTCAATTGACCGCTAATAGGGCCTCAAAATTTGCCTTCCAGTTCATGCAACTGCCCGGTACATAAGTGAACCGGGCGTTCTCACTGCTGCATATGTATCTGTGACCGAAACTCGAGTTTTACACAAATATCGGTGCAGGGAGATGCACGAGTGCTTGCGCGTAAACGATATCGCACATAGAATGTGACAACTCCCAAAGACAGGGCGCATGGACGTCCTTATCCCACACCGCGGCAACCGTCGGTGTTGAAGCGGTATTGCGCAATGCGCGGAAGGAGAAGCCCGGATGGCAACGAAGAGGCTGAATCGACGACGCTTTGTCGTAACTTCTGCAGGAGCAGGGCTCGTTGCGGGAAGCGTCATGAGGCCGCAATTCGGTGTCATGGCCCAGGAAGCCACACCTGAGACTGGGCAGACCTACTACGAAGACACACAGGGACCTCCGCAACCCGGCGGCACCCTTCGCTACCTCCTTTACGAAGATCCGAACTCGCTCAACCCGATAATGGGAGCGACCACGATCGCACTCCAGGTTGTTGCCGCCATCCTGGAAGGTCTTGCCGAGAGTGCGCCGGATGGCACATTCGTTCCCATCCTCGCGGCTGAGCTGCCAACGCCCGAAAACGGCGGTATCTCGGAAGACTTGCTCACTGTCACCTGGAAGCTCAAGGAAGGCGTCGTCTGGTCAGATGGTACGCCGTTCACTAGTGAGGATGTCCGCTTCACCTGGGAAGCGGCCCGGGATGCTGCCAACGGTTCGACCCTGGCCACCGACTACGCACTCATTATCGGAGTTGAAACCCCGGATGATCTGACGGTCGTCGTAACCTATTCCGACTTCAACGCGGGGTATGTTGATCAGTTCCCCTGGATTCTGCCCAAGCATGCGACCGGTGAGATCGCCGATATGCGCAATTGGGCGTTCAACCGGGCTCCCATCGGAACAGGACCGTTCAAGCTCGATGAGTGGTCGTCTGGAGAATTCCTGCAGCTTTCCGCCAATGAGAACTACCGCGAAGAAAACAAACCATATCTCGATGAATTGCTCTTCCTGGTCATTCCAGATGAGTCCGTCCGTACCGCGATGATGATCGAGGAAAGCGCCGAGATCATGCTCTGGTCCGGACAGGAGGCAGACGAGCAGATCGAAGCCTCGGGTGTTGGGGCTCCCAGAACTGCTCCCGGTGTCTGGGTAGTTGAGATGCGATTCAACCTCTCGAGGCCATTCGACGGAGACCCGGGAGTTGATCCGCCGCACCCGATCCTTGGTGATATCCGTACGCGCCGGGCGATTACGCACGGCGTCAATCGCGACCGCATCAACAACGAGCTAATCACGGGAACCGTCTATGAACTCGATTCGCCCCTGCAGGTCGGCTGGATGGACTGCCAGGTCGAGCCATTCGTCTTCGATCCGGAGGCGGCCATGGCGCTGCTGGAGGAAGTCGGGTGGCGCGATGAAGACGGTGATGGCATTCGTGAGGCGCACGGGGTTGAGACCGTCGAGGACGGAACGCGTCTCTCCCTGATGATGAACGGCTACACCGGCTTCGATACGCTCGATCTCATCGAGCTGGCGGTGCAGGAAGATCTTATGAATATCGGCATGGAGATCCAGATCGAAAACCAGGAGTTCGCGGTCATCTTTGGCACTTGGGAGGATGGATCGCCGCGGATGCTGGGTGACTACGACATCCTGATCTACGATGCCGGTCTCTTCGCCGAACCAGGGGCGGATATTGCCAGGAATTATGGTCCTGATCAGGTGCCTGGTCCCGATAACCAGGGAGGTGAGAACTTCCACCGCTGGGTGCGGGAGGATGTTGGCGAGTGGATCGCCGCGGCTAATTCCTCACCTGATCTTGAAGTCCGGCGAGAGAATTTCTGCAAGGTCGCAGATGCGCTTCGTGAAGACATCGTCAGCTTTCCCATCCTGCAGTTCTCGGAGGGCAGCGCGTATTCCAACAAACTTCACAACTTCGCGGTCAGCACCTGGGAATGGTCGACTTGGGATGTGGAGAACTGGTGGCTTGAGCAGTAGGCGCACCCCACGTCCAATGGCACGAGCGCAGAGGAGTGATCCCGGCGAGAGGCCGGGATCACTCCATTCGGCGCTTGGCGGGAAAGAATAACGATGGGCGCTTATATCGTTAGGCGGATCCTGTGGGCCATTCCACTGCTCCTGTTCATCAGCATTGTCGTCTATGGACTACTGGAACTTTCGCCCGGCGGCCCTACCTCGATGTACATGCGTCGTGGCAGCGGAATCAGCGCTGAAGATCTCGCGCGCGTGGAAGAATCACTTGGCCTGAATGACCCGTTCTACGTGCAGTACGCGCGCTGGCTGGGCAGGGTGGTCCAGGGTGATTTCGGCATGGCAACAACCTCATCGCGTCCGGTGATCGATGAGATCGTGGATCGACTGCCAAACACGCTGTACCTCATGGGTGCTGCATGGGGCGTCAGTCTACTTATTGCCATCCCCATCGGCATTCTCTCGGCTGTCAGGCAATATTCGAAGTTCGATCACTTTGTGACAGCGCTCACCTTCGTCGGGCAGAGCATTCCGTCGTTTTTCTTGGGACTTCTCTTGCTGCTCATCTTCTATATGCAGCTCGACAATCCTTTCACTGGCGGGCCGCTCTTACCCTCAGGTGGCGTGAAAACGATCGGCGAAAACCTCACTGGCTTTGCCATGATCAAGGATCGGGTTCTGCATCTCATCCTGCCTGTCACGATGCTCTCAGCAACCTGGGTTGCGTGGTACTCGCGCTTCCTGCGGGCATCGATGTTGGAAACCATCCATCTGGATTATGTGCGCACTGGCCGCGCCAAGGGGCTTAGGGAACGCATCGTTATCCTGCGCCACGCATTTCGCAATGCCGCCATTCCGCTTGTCACGCTAATGGCGCTGGACCTTCCGCTCCTGTTTGCCGGCGCCCTCTTTGCTGAAGTTATCTTCTCCTGGCCCGGCATGGGCAGGCTCTTCTACCAGGCGGCCGAGCGTCGAGATTATGGCCTCCTCATGGCGATCATCATGATCACGTCATTGCTGATTGTTATCGGGAATATCCTCGCAGACGTCGCGTATCGGCTCCTCGACCCGAGGATCAAGTTGGAATAGGACGAGGGAAGCATTCATGATCAACACCACGCAGTCTGCCTCGTCCAGGCTGACACTTGACCGGGTGGGACCTGCCTTGGCCCCCGATCAGGGACTTCGATCGAAACCGCAATCGATGGCGCGGGTCTATATCCGGCGGTTCTTGCGTCACCGCCTCGCAGCCGCAGGGTTGGCCGTCCTGGTCCTTATCACGCTGATGGCGGTTCTGGCACCCCTGATTACCCAGGATCCGAACGCGCTCTCCGCAAGCGACCGCAAGGCGGCTCCCTCGGCCGGGCACTGGTTCGGTACGGATGAAGCAGGACGGGATATCCTCGCACGTACGATCCATGGTGGACGCATCTCACTTGCAGTCGGCATCGCGGCGACCGGTGTGGCGCTCCTTATCGGCACATTGGTTGGCGCCGTCGCGGGGTACTTCGGTGGGTTGGTCGATGCCGTGCTTATGCGCGTGACCGATGCTTTTCTCTGTTTTCCCCAGCTCTTCGTCCTGATCGTTTTTGGCACGCTCATGCGCACCACGGAGCTGCGTGTATTGCAGGGGAACATGACCCCTATTGCGATCATTATTGGGCTTCTCTCATGGATGGGACTGGCCCGGATCGTTCGCGGCACCTTTCTGTCGCTGAGGGAGCAGGACTACGTCGAAGCCGCCAGGTCGGTCGGCGCCGGCAATGTCCGCATCATGGTCCGTCACATCTTGCCGGGCGCCGTTGGCCCGATCGTCGTGCAGGCAACCTTGCTGATCGCCGTGACGATTATTACGGAATCCGGTCTCAGCTATCTCGGTTTCGGCGTACAGCCTCCGACCTCGAGTTGGGGCAACCTCCTTGAGGGTGCCAAGCCATTTCTCCAGACATTGCCCGTCTACGCTATTGCACCGGGCATGATGATTTTCCTCACGGTAATGAGTATCAACTTCGTCGGTGACGGCTTGCGCGATGCGCTGGATCCCCATAGTCGCCACTAGAACAATGTCAACGCACCGGAATCAATAGAAGGACAATCGATGAAAGACTATAGAGGCTATAGCTTCTGGCTCGAAACCTGTGGTGACGATCTCACACCCCGACCACCGCTTGACGGGTCGAGGGACGTCGATATTGCAATTCTCGGCGCCGGTTTTACCGGGCTCTGGACGGCCTACTATCTGCTATCGAAGGAACCGTCGCTCAAGATAGCGATCGTCGAAGCGGAGATCGCCGGGTTCGGAGCCTCAGGGCGTAATGGCGGCTGGTGTTTCTCTGGGTTTCCTGTTTCCCCGCTCTCGCTGCTCCAATCCTACGGCTACGATACAGCGCGTCTGGTCTCGCTCGAGATGTACAAGGCTGTCGATGAAGTAGGCCGTGTGACGAGGGAAGAGGGCATCGATGCTCGCTATGCCAAGGGGGGCGAGCTCGAAGTGGCCCGGGCGCTATATGACGTGCCGAAGCTCCAGCAGACCTACGACGAGTTCCGCGCGATTGGTCTCGAAGATCATAACCAGCTGCTGGACGCGCGGGAAACCCAGGAGCGGATCAACGTCGCCGGTGCGGTCGGAAGTTTCTGGAACAAGGAAGGCGCCGCGATTCAACCGGCCCGGCTGGCCCGTGGGCTTGCCCGGGCGGTGGAGCGCTTGGGCGGGACGATCTATGAAGGGACGCGAGTAACCGATTTCACTCCCGCCCCTGACGCTTCGCTTGTCACCGATCGCGGTACCGTGCATGCCAAATCGGTTGTTCTGGCCGGCGAGGCCTATCTCTCGGCACTCCCGAAGCTCAGTCGATCGATCATCCCGCTCACCTCGCACATGGTTGTCACTGAACCCCTGAGCGACGACCAATGGGACCAGATTCGGTGGCGCGAGCGCGATGTCCTTGGTGGATTCGGCGTCAAGGGCGGGTACATCAATCACACCTCCGATGGACGGATTGCGTTTGGCGCGTACAGGGCCAATTACCCCTACAAATCCAGGATCACCGACGACATCAATCTGGACGAAAAAGTCTTTGCCCACGCGAGAGAGGCAACGCTCGACTGGTTCCCGATGTTGCAGGGCGTTCGGTTCACCCACGCCTGGGGTGGTGTCTTTGGTGTCCCTCGCAAGCGCATGCCGACGATGACCTACGACCCGGGAACTGGCATTGCCTCAGCCTATGGGTATTCCGGAGAAGGGGTCGCGACCGCGAATCTCTCTGGCAGGGTGCTCGCCGACCTCATCACCGAAACCGATTCGTCGCTCACCACCCTTCCCATGACCCAAAGCGGCGATTCAAAGTGGGAGCCCGAACCCTTGCGATGGGCCGGAGTGACCTTCGTTCGACGTGGACGGCTGCGAATGCTCCAGAAGGTGGAGCGCGAGGGCAAGTACCCGGAGAAGCCGACACTGGCCCAGCGCCTCTACAACTACTAGACAGGCCAAGGTAGTCATTTTACTGATCCCGCAAGGTCTCGTCATGACGGAGCCGGAGCTACATGAACGAGTATCGAGGCACGGTTGCTCACTTTTGCACAGTTGACATTCCCGGCATCGGGGTGCAAGCTGGGGACTCAGGGTCATTATCTACATAGTCGATGTCGCCATCAGGGAGACAGCCATGCCGACGCGACAAGGGGACCTTGCCTTACTCGACGACCCGGTAGCGCACCGCCTGCTTCAATCAACCCTCCCGGCACGGTTTGCCTACAATTGGGACGATGGAACACCACGCGTTGTGCCTATTGGATTTCACTGGAATGGCACCGAGCTTGTGTTGGGCACGCCACCGGACGCGCCCAAGATGAAGGTCTTGGGCGACGGGGCAAAAGTGGCGCTTACGATCGACAGTGACACCATGCCTTACAAGGTGTTACTGATTCGTGGCACGGTCCGGACTGATACTGTCGACGGGATCGCGCCCGAGTATGAGGCCATGACCGTACGGGTCATGGGGGAGGAGCAGGCGCGGGCCTGGCTGGAGAACATGCGTCCGATCTGCCCGCGGATGTCCCGCGTCTTCGTAACCCCGGAATGGGTCGGTATCCTCGACTTCGAAACGCGATTCCCAAGCGCCATTGAACGAGCCGTGGAACAAGCGCAGTCGCAGGCGTAGGCGAGCCGTAGAGCATTCATTACCACAGGCGATGCACCATCCCGCCGGACCAACACATTCGTCGGGTGACGAAACCTGTTCGTGCTTGGGCTCCACCTACGCTTCAGCTGGCTGTTTCCCTCGATATTCACCCACGTACCAGCTCCTGGTTGTTCTGGTGTCGGTTCCTTATG
>DASYWM010000047.1:0-4045 GCA_035936075.1 Thermomicrobiales bacterium | reverse complement strand
CGCTCGCTTGCCGCCACCTTGTCCCCGTAGACACCGCCTGTATGGATCTGGATCTTGTGCGTATGATCGAGACCAAGCAGGTCAAGCAGCTCGGCGTGATATCGCAGCTCGGCGATGCTCTGCTGCACCACCTCCGGCTTCGGCGCATTGAGCAGCGTGTACTGACCGGGATGCATGTTGATCCGCATGTCATGAGCATTGATCAACTCGCCGAGCTCCGCCAATCTGGGCGCACAGATGCTTTGCCAGTCGACATCCATGATGGGGTGGGACGCAAACGGCACGGTCGTCGAGCTGATCCGGAAAAAGAGGATACCATGGTCGACATTCCATTCCAGGATCGTTCGCAGTGCAAGGAGGTTCGCCTCCACAGTCTCTATCAGGCGCTCCGGCGTGTACGACGCCAGGCGAAAGGTTCTCGCGGCCGAGACGTCGAGCGAACGATTCGAGCACGGATAGCCGATACGCATACTGCCTCCATCTTTCCCGGCACCCATGCACTGGTATCCTGATCCGGAACTTCACTGCGGCCGGAAGATACCGGCTCGGCTCGCCAGGATGTCATGCGCACGGCGCGACATGACAACGTGAGAGCACGACCCATGCCGCATGTTGGCAACGAACATCCCGACAATCTGACGTTCCCGCGTCCTGATCGGGGAGCATCATCATGCCCAAGCCACGCCGTCAGCCACCATTTGACTATGACCTCCCCTTCGATCAGATCGACTTCCGCGAGCGCCCTGACCTCTATCGTATCGGCAAGGGCGAGCAGGGCGTCCTCCTTGTGGAACCCTACAAATCCGAGCTGCTTCCCCACTGGAGGTTCCGCACCCCGGATATTGCCCGTGCCTCTGCTGCGAAACTCACAGAATGTTTCAATGTGTACAGGGCCGCGAACGATTTTGTCGGCATGGATATGGCCCGCAAGTTCCTGCAGATGGGCTTCACCCGCTCCCGTCGATATGCCAACCACAAGAGTGGTCGCAAATGGTCACCGGGCCGGGAGGAAGTCCTTCCCGACGACATCGACCCCGTCAAGGCTGAATGCGCCCGCATCTTCTATACGGCCTACGTCGCCGCCCGGAAGGACCCCGAATACAAACGCCTGAAGCAGGAACATCTTGGCCGTTACCCGGGGCCAACGGCTGAAGGGCCTGAAAAGGGCACCCCGACATCCTGAACAGCGATTCCCGTCCATCGCACATTGCCTGGCAGTCGCTTATGAACCGACTGTCTGAAGGCAGCGCCGTACCCTCTGGGTACAATCCATGCGTACGAACGGCATGGCAGGAGATTCTTGCTTGCTGACGACGTAACCCTGAGACCTTGAAGCAGCATGACTATGATGAACAGGACAATAGAGCAGCAGACTGAACAGGCGAGCCCCATTGTCGACGAGACGGAGATCGAACGCCGGCTCACCACCTTTCTCCGCAGCAGGCTCGGTGTCTGGCCGCCGCAGGAATCCGTTCAGGTCGTTCCCTGGCCAGTACGTGATGAGCCCGGCTGGGACGGCTCGTCCCTCCCTTTGGTGGGGATTGAGTCTCCGCTCGGCACGGTGCTCTCCTACTCGCCCACCAGGCTCCCGGAGGCTGCGGACATCGATCCCATCCGCCTGGAGGATGAGCTCGGTACCGCCGACGCCTACATGACCCTCCCGCAGCTCTTTGGCCGGCCAGACCTCCACTTCGGTCGAGGAGTCTTCCGCTACGTCGATCAGCCGGCGGATCTCCCCGAGATCGGCGAGTGGGTCCCCCGCGACGACCCTCGCCTGCCCCCCTGGTTACTGCCGTTCAACGGTGATGTACTGGTCGCCTGGGATGAGAACGGCCAGTATGCCGCCGGGGTTGGCCTCAAGAAGCACAACGAGTACGGGCACGAGATCTCCGTCGGCACCGATCCCGCCCATCGTGGGCAGGGCCTCGCCCGCATGCTCGTCGCCCAGGCCGCAAAGCAGATCCTGCGGGACGGCGCCATCCCGATCTATCTCCATGGCGACCGCAACGCCGCCTCCAAGCGTGTCGCCGAACAATCCGGCTTCCCCGACCGCGGCTGGCACATCATCGAGCTGCGGTAGCAAACGCTCCCTTCGCGGAAACCTGCCCGCAATGCACCCATCGCTTGGGGTTAGGGCTGTTTCCAGAGAGCTTGCCTGTTCGTAGCAAAAGGGCACAATGCCCCGCGCGAAACGTCCCACCACACCCGTCACTCAGAGCACAGCGATGGACCCGAGGTGATGCCAGGAGGGCACAAAGCGCCGCCCCAAACGCCCCGTCGTCCTGAGCGCAGGCAATGGCAGCAATGCCCCGAGCGAAATGCCCCACCACTCCGCCATCCTTAGGGAAGCAAGGGAACGCAAAGCCTTGCGCGACACGGCCCACCCCCGTCATCCTGAGCCAGCTCCGCGCACGTCGTTCGCGTCCCCGTGTGGAAGGATCCCCGCGCGAAGCGCGTCGGTGGTGGATGTCGCACCCCTCGACATCCCCAGATGCCATAAGCGCCACTTGGATCTGTGTTCAGCGAGGTTGCAGGTCTGTCGCGTCTGTCGTCTGTAGCGGAGGACTTGCGGTGCCTGCGGCCCATTCGCGATCACGAATGCAGCAATGTCCTCCTGGCAGGCCGCTAAGGACGATATTTCTGCGGCATGTCGCAGGGGTGAGGCCTTGGATGAAAGGGCTCACTCCGCTTCTTCATGGTGCGGCCACCTCGGCCATGGGCTCGGTCCGCTTCTTGATGGCTTTGCCGCCGCAGCCGTGCACCAACGAGCCCCTGGCTGGGCCTGCGTATCAACCCCATTGCAAATCCCTACGGCAGAGGCCCGCCTCCCAAGCTCCCGAGGTCGTCCGCATCCTGGTAGGAGCGGACATAAGGTCCCCCCGATGCCCGGAAGGATGGCATGTTGGGAGCGATTCGCACGTCCCCCCGTCCCCACCTCTGAAGGCTACACGCGGGCGAAGGAGTCCATGCAAAGAGAGGTCAGCCGGGCGCCCGGCTGGCCTCGCTTTGCTATCGACGTATTGCGTATCGCTACTCGGCGACTTCGATGACGGTGTACATGCCGTGGTAGGCATGCGGCATCCCGTCCGAAAGATCCGGGAAGAAGCACGCTAGGCCGTGTGTCCCCGCCTCCAGGTCAACGGTGATCCAGATGCTGGTGTTCGATGACTGGGTGGCGGTGAAGACAACGGGCATAAAGTCCTCGTCGGGATTCAGGTCGGAGAAGGCCGCCGGGGTGCCCGTCATCTCTGCCTGCATCTCCTCATCGAGCACGGTCTGGATCTGTTCCTCGGTCGTGCCCTCCGGCAGGCCAAACCAGGCGAGGAAGTGGGGCTGGGCACCGATATTGTCGATGCGGATGACCTGGGAGCCACTCGTCAGCTCGCCCTCGGTCACCTCGATCACGTACTCACCCATCGTGATGGTGGCGCTGGACTCCGGCTCGGTCAGCTCCGCCGGCATCTCGCCGGTCACCTCGAAGAAGACAGGCTCCTGCGGGGCTTCGAAGTCGTCCGTCCAGGCGATCCACTCGCCCGGCGTCAGGTCAAGCACGACCTCCGTCACACCACCGGCAAAGGAATACGTGCCGCCGGCATACGTGGCCTCAAAGAGGAAGGACGGCAAGCCACCCATCTCCCCCTCACCCTCGGCGGGGGTGGCAACGCCGCCTTCGATCGGCGTGGCAGCGGCCTCGCCCACTCCGCTCTCGTCAGAGGGCGTCATGTAGGCGACGAGGAAGTCCTCAGCGCTTATATCGGCCGGCGGCTGCACGAAGGAGACGCCACCGCCAAACTCGCTGGCGCCTTCCTCGAGCGTCAGAGAGACGAGGTACCGACCGGCCTCGACCTGGTCCGGGATGCCCTCATAGCCAGTTGCGGTCAACGTGACATCGAGCTGGGGCACGTCTGCATCAGCGAGCCCGCTGGCTGGAGTCGCATCCTGGGCAGCAAGGACAGACAGGATGCTCACGGGCATCAGCAGCAAGGCGGCAAGCAATCCGAAAAAGAGACGGCGCATAGGTTTCTCCCCCTGTAATGGCGAAACG
>DASYWM010000046.1:0-6996 GCA_035936075.1 Thermomicrobiales bacterium | reverse complement strand
TGGTCACGCGCAGGAAGCGGCAATCGAATTGCTCAGGTTCGAAACGGTTCCCTATCCGAAAGCAGTGCGGGACGAACTCTTCGCGCTGTACGAGGATCAGCGGAACGCGGTCGCCCGTCTCTGCGCAATGAACGTCGTGGTGGGGCAATGCTTTGCGGAAGCGGCAGCCGATCAACTCGTGCTCGCTGGGATCGACGGGAGCGAGGTTGAGGTCATCGGGTCGCACGGGCAGACGGTCTGGCATCAGCCCGAGGCGGATTCCGGGAACCCGCTGATCGTGCCGTCGACAATGCAGATGGGCGAGGCGTCCGTCATTGCGGCGAGGATTGGCGCGCCGGTGATGGCGGATTTCCGGGTCGCCGACATGGCTGTTGGCGGACAGGGCGCGCCGCTGGCGCCCTATCTCGACTGGGCAGTCTTCTCCGATGCGACAAAGAGCCGGTGCGTGCAGAACATCGGCGGGATCGGGAATGTCACCTGGCTTCCGGCTGGGGGAGCGGTGGACGAGGTGATCGCCTTCGATACCGGCCCGGGAAACATGCTGATCGATGCGTTGGTTCACAGGCTCACGGATGGCGCGCAGGCGTATGACGCCGATGGGGCGATCGGGGCGCAGGGGGCAGTCGACGCTGACCTGCTGGCGCGTCTCATGGACGATCCCTATCTCGACCAGGCACCGCCGAAGACGACCGGGCGGGAGTATTACGGCAGCGGGATGGTCAAGGAGCTAGTGACGAGGACCGGTCTCTCCGCCGGAGCCTGGTCCGGCGATGATCCGGCGTTGCGTCAGCGGGCGGCCGACCTGGTGGCCACGGCGACCGCGTTCACCGCGAGCTCAATTGCCGACGCCTACCACCGGTGGCTTCCAGCGATGCCGGACGAGGTCTATATCAACGGTGGTGGGGTGCGGAATCCATTGCTGATGCGGATGCTCCAGGATGCACTGGAGATCGTTCCCGTTCGTTCGACGGACGAGTTGGGCGTGAACGCGGACGCGAAGGAGGCGATGGCCTTTGCCCTGATGGCGCATGACGCACTCGCCGGGTTGCCGACAAACATCCCCGGCGCGACCGGGGCAAACCGCGCAGTGTCCCTTGGGAAACTGACACGGCTGTAAGCCTCGATCGTTTGCTCCCTACAGGAGGGTGAGGCGGCATGTATTTCCAGCATTCGAGCGACATCTGGGACGACTTTCTGGAGCTGGTTCCCGGCGTGCTTTCCGCCGGGGGAATCCATCCCGATGTTGATGTCGAGAGCCGGATTGCGTCGTGGCAGCAGGTTGCGGAGGAGCGGTTAGCCGACGCCACCGAATCCACGCTTCCCGAAATCCAGGCCTGGCGACGCACGTTCGCGAAGATGGGACTGAAGCCGACCCAGTATCGTTGCGCCTCGGAGTCCCTGTTGCGCCGGTTCCGGAAAGAGGGGTCGCTGCCACGGCTTCACCCGCTGATCGACCTGTGCAATGCGCTCTCAATCGCCTTCGCGATTCCGATAGCGGTGCTAGACACATCAAAGGTGACGGATTGGATCGAGGTGCGACACGCATCCGGCGAGGAATCGTACCTGACGTTCGCCGGGGAGACGGAGCACCCGGCACCGCATGAGGTGATCTTTGCTGACGGCGCCGGGCGGGCACATGCACGCCGATGGACGAACAGGCAGAGCGGGTACTCCGCGGTCCAGAATTCGACCGCATCTGTGCTGATCGTCGCCGAGGCGATGCACGAATCCGCTGCCGATGATATACAGCGGCTTGTTGCGACCATAGGGGAAGAGGTAAGCAGCATCTGGTCCGCCACGCCTGCAGGGACGGTCCTCACGCGATCTGATCCCCGGTTCGTTTTTTGATTACTGGCCCCCTCCGTACGGACCTATCTCGATCCGTGCCTGTAAACAGTGATGATTCCGTGGTTGACAGGCAGACAAATCGGTCAGGCTGCGACCGGTGCGATTGATGGCGTGTGGCTGGAAAACGATCTGTGGTCTAGAAACGCGGCCAGTTGAACGTAGTCTTAGGTGGCCAAGTACATAACCTGGCCGGTGGCAGCCTAAAGGTTCCTGCAGCCTGATTTCCTTGACATGACGGGGGTTTCTCTAGATGGCCAAGGTGTTTGCAGGGCGGGCAAGAACCTGGCAACGTAAGACGCGGTGGGAGGACGAAGGCTGCCATGCACTCAATATGGCAGTGTGGCAGCCTTGGCCCACATGGGACCAATTTCCCTGAATCGATACGGCTTTCAGGTCTGCCAGATCGCTCGATGGTATTTGGCAGCCTTGCCGAGAGCGGGCAAACATGACCAGCGAGATGGTGCAGACGCTCTATCTTCAATACGCGTCCAGAAAGAGGATCTGCGCCGTTATCTCACCCCGACAGGCAGCGTGGGGTAGATCGATTTGGTTACCGGGATTGCGAAGGTCGGGTTTACGGTCATAGTTGCGACATCGGAGACATGCGGGTATCGTCCTTCGGCTTCGGCGGTCTACGTTCTGACTGGGAAGTGGCTATGAAAAGCCCCTTTGTCAGTAGCAAGACACCTACCCGTGGGACGGCCGGGAGGCACAGATAGACGCGCTCGCCAATTCGAATACGTGAAACGCAAGGTGTTGCATGCCTTCAGCGTCGTTCCGTCGCTTGGGGAGGTTGCCGAGAAACACCGTGTCGTCAGGATGAAATGTGGATCCAGCGACAGGAACACGAGAGATGGACCACCAACTCACTTCAATGGGCTTACATCCTTGCGTGCAGAATACCAGCCGATTCGTAGACGCCTCGGGGACCATCTGCTCTTGGTCCTGAGTCAGCCGGATTGACTTAGAGCACCTAACAGCCTCACCACATTGAAGGCGCAAGCAACGCGGCTCTCGGTACCTCGGGGGCCGTTGTCATGCCCGCGCATGCGAGAGATTCGCCGGACTGCATGGCGTACTGGTTTCCAAGACGCATCCTGACAGCACACCGAGGTACGTGCACCGACGGTTACCCCTCTATCCCGCCGCCTCTGTACCGTCGGTATCGCCGGTCATCTCCTCATCGACCGCCAAGGCCTCGGCAATCGCCTTTTCCAGCGACAGAGCCGCGCCAGCAGCATGGGCACCGGCGTAGATGTCCTCGCCGAGGTCTGCGCGCAGAGCCGCATTGGCCCGCTCGAGTTCGGGACGCTCAATAGGCGCGGGCACAATGCCGAGAGATTCCCGCAGCTTCTCGGCGGCTCCCAGGAGCCGAGCCGCCGGCGCAAGTCGTCCAGTTTCCAGGGAGAGCAATGCCAGGGCATTGAGCACGTAGCCGACACCGTCCTTGTTCTCGAGTTCCGACATGAGCGTCAGTGCTTGGCGGAATCGGTCAGTGGCCTCCAGAGCAATCCCTCGTCGCCGCGCAACTTCAGCCAGTCCTGCAAGAGCGCTTCCCTCACTCCTTCGGTCCCCCACAGCACGGGACAGGGCAAGCGCTTCTTCCAGACATGCCACCGCTCGCTCGTGATCGCCAGACTCCAGCGCCCAGTTGCCCTCGCTCATAAGCAACCCAATTGTGATTGAGGGATTCCCTAGTTCCTGGGCGAGATCCCTGGCTTCTGCCAGGGTTGTCTCGGCCTCTGCGACATCCCCCAAGCTGGTCCGGAGGCGGGCAAGACTCACCAGGATGTCGACGACACCTGCCTTGTTGCCCAGTTCCCGATTCAGGACAAGGGATTCCTCAAAGAGAGTCACTGCCCGATCGTAGTCGCCACGCCAAGCGGATACCTCCCCAAGGTTTTGCAGCGTGGCAGCAATTCCTACCTGATCCCCGATTTCTCGCTGCAAGGCGAGAGCTTCTTCAAACTGTGCCGTAGCCTTCCTCATGTCCCCGCGTATGGTCGATACGATTCCGAGGTTTGCTAGAACAAGAGAGCCTGCTCGCTTGTTATTGGGATCATGATGCCGGGTCAGCGTTTCCTCCCAGAACGCCTCCGCACGGCGGTATTCCCCTTGGCGAAGGGCGAGGACCCCGAGCATGTTGAAACAGCGGGCGATGCCTGGGCGATCCCCGATACGTTGCTGCAGCGCAAGACTCTCTTCCACGAAAGTATGAGCCGACGCAAGATCTGCCGTCGACTGGGCCTGCGATTCCACCAACACGCCAGCTGCAAAGAGGGCCTTGGCCCGTACGGCGGACGGCAGATCGTCACTGTTGGCCAGTGCCTGGGCGAGCCAATCGTGCCCCTCACTCAGGTGGCCTCGAATCTCCCAGAATCGGCCGAGTGCTCCAGCAAGTGCCATGGCCATCCCCGGATGGTGTTCTAGGGACCAGCTCAATGCCGAGCGCATGTTGTCGTGCTCGGTTTCCAAGCGATCCAGCCAGGCTCCCTGCCCGGTCACACCCTTGAGCGCGATCTCCACCTCCTCCGCCAGGGAGAGGAAGTAGGCACCATGCCGCTGGTGCGCTTCGTCCGCTTCCCCCTGCCCCTCCAGTTGCTCCAGCCCATACTCGCGGATCGTCTCCAGCATCGTGAAGCGGGGTTCCCCGCTCTCCTCGGTCTGCTGCACGAGGCTCTGTTCGGTCAATCGCTCCAAGCTCTCCACCATGTCGAGCCCCAGTTGGTCACCCGCGGCCACGGCGTCTGCCGCCTCAAGGGTGAAGCCCCCGGCAAAGACACTGAGCCGGCGGAAAAGCGCTTGCTCACCCGGGGACAGCAGATCGTAGCTCCAGGCAATCGCACCCCGCAGCGTCTGCTGCCGGGCTGGCAGGTCCCGGGCGCCCCCCGTCAGTAGCGGCAACCGGTTACGGAGACGGGTGAGCATGGCCTCCGGAGGGAAGAGGCGGATCCGGACCGCTGCCAACTCGATCGCCAGGGGCAACCCATCCAGGCGGTGACAGATTTCGGTCACAGCCGGTGCGTTTGCAGTGGTCACCACGAAGTCGGCCTTGACCGCTTGGGCGCGGCTAATGAAGAGCCGGACCGCCTCGTATTGCCCCAGTTGCTCGAGTGTGGGAAGTGGCTTGCGGCGGGGCAGGCCCAGCGGGGGCACCGCGATCTCCCGCTCAGCACGCAGGTGCAAGGGTCCCCGGCTGGTGACCAGGGCCTTCAGCCCGGGAGCTGCGGCGATGAGATCTCCAATGCCGGGGGCTGCATCTGGTAGCAATTGTTCCAGGTTGTCCAGGACCAGCATGAGATTCTTGTTCCGTAGGTACTCCTGCAGCAACTCCAGCAATGGTGTTCCGCCTGTCTCGCGTACCCCCAGCACCTCGCCAATCGAACCGGGCACCAGGTCCGGATTGGTCAAAGGCGCGAGATCCACAAGCCAGACGCCATCCGGAAATGCCTCCTGCACCTCGCTGGCCGCGGCCAGCGCGAGGCGGGTCTTGCCGACGCCACCGGGGCCGGTGAGCGTGAGGAGATGAACATCAGGACGGGTCAGGAGCGCCGACACCTCGCTGATCTCCCGTTCCCGTCCGATCAAGGAGGTTGGCGGCAAGGGGAGCCGGGAGGGAGGCAGCGTCTGCGACGGCACAGGACGGCCCGCTGCCATCAGGTTCGCCTGCTCGTTACTCTCGAGCCCCAAGGCATCGGCCAGGAGCCGGACGGTTTCACCATGGGGCCGACGATTGACCCCCCGTTCCAGATCGCTGATTCCGCGCACGGAGAGCCCGGCTCGCTCCGCCAGTTCTTCCTGGGTCAGCCCGGCCCGGTTGCGCAAGGCGCGCAGCACCGTGCCAAACGGCGCACCCCTCGTCCCTGTCATCCCGATCTCCTCGCCTCTGCAGCGTGTGCCGCAGCCCACATGAATTGCCCAATTGAATCACGTGGGTCACTACGTGGGAATCCTGCGTGGGAGAGCGCCGCTCCCGGCTCCATCATGGAAACAGGTCCAGCGAGGACCACCAAGGACCAGGCCGAAGCGCCAGTACACCGTCCCAAGGCCACCAGAGCGAGGCATTCCACCATGCTAACTCCCTATGCCGTCACATCCTCCCGTTCGACGAAACACCGCTACCGCAGCCACCATTTCGGCTATGCCGTCACCTGGACCGAGCCATGGGTCCTGGACGACCCTGAGGAGACCGGGTCCTCCATTGCGGATCCTGGAACCGAGGCCGTCGTCGTTCGGTTCACCCCGGAACAAGCCATGGCACGGATCATCGGCGTTGACCGACTCGACGTGCTCAACCCTGCCGCGATTGCCCGGTACTGGACTTCCCCGGCGTATCTCTCCAAGTACATGGCGGCCGGCACCATGGTGCTGCTGGCCCAGCAGGTCGGAAACCTCGTCGCCGTGGTGATGGTGAGTCCCGGCACTACACCTGACAATCCCATCGTCACGGTGAAGGAGGTCGACGACTTGGGACCCAGAATCCGGATCCAGGTCACCTTCACCGTTGAGTTGGCGACCTCCCAGGAGGCCTTCCGGAGTCTGCAGCAATGTGTCCTCATCGAGGGTCGTCCGCCGATACGTGCAATCGACGCCGATCTCTTGCTCGCGGTTCTGTCCTAGGACAGTCGCACCGTAGCCTCGCCGCTTCCAGACAGGGAGAACCGCGGCAAGGCGAATGCATCCGTGTCTACCAAGTGGAACGGCCGCATAGGGAGGTTGCTGTACACAAACGCCCCTGGAGATCGACGATACACGGCCTCACGGTATCAGGGCATAGCTGCAGCGTCCCCGGTCGGGTTCGGAAACCGATGTTCCAGATGTCTGCGTACCGGGCCGCGAGCCTGACCATGCGGGGGCCATGGACCGCGGTCCCCACCATGATGGGTGGCCCCTGCGGGCGAGGCCCGGCAGGGCGAAGTTTGGAATCCTGGGCGGCATACCAGGTGCCCTGGAAGTCGACCTCCCGCTCACGCAGCAGGCCGGTGATGATCTGGATCGCCTCCTCGAAGCGAGCAATGCGCTGCCCGAAGGGGATGCCCAGGGCGCGAAATTCCGACTCGACCCAGCCCGCGCCGAGCCCCAGGATCACCCGGCCACCACTGATCTCATCCACGGTGTCGGCGATGTTGGCCAGCATGACCGGATTGC
>DASYWM010000045.1:0-4169 GCA_035936075.1 Thermomicrobiales bacterium | reverse complement strand
ACATTGGGTTGATCACCATGGAGGATTCGTCATGCCCGGTATCGCGCTGCTAGGCTCCACAGGCTCTATTGGTGAGCAGACGCTGGACGTCATCGCAACGATGGAAGATCGCTTCCGGGTGGTAACCATGGCCGCCGGGCTAAGAGAGGATCTACTGTCACGTCAGGTCGCCCGATTTCGCCCGGACATGGTCGTCTCAGCTCACGAATCACCGGATGGAAACCGACCCACACCGCAGCAATTGATTGAAGCGGCGACTCACCCTGATGTCGATATTGTTGTTGTTGCTACGTCAGGCCACGACGCTATCCCTGCCGTCATAGCGGCACTCGAGGCCGGCAAAGCCATCGCTCTGGCCAACAAGGAAGCAATCGTATGTGCTGGAGAATTGATCATGCCGCTCGCGAAGCGACTCGGACAGGTCATTCGGCCGGTAGACAGCGAGCACAGTGCCATTTGGCAGTCCCTTCAGGCAGGCCGTTCAGAAGACGTACGGCGCATCATCTTGACGGCCTCCGGTGGACCATTCCGTTCTTGGTCCAGGGACCAACTTCGAGATGTAACCGTCGAACAAGCACTCAAGCACCCCAACTGGAGCATGGGCGGCAAGATAACAATCGATTCCGCAACGCTCATGAACAAGGGACTCGAGCTGATTGAAGCGCGCTGGCTTTTTGACACCGATTACGAGCATATCGACGTCGTGATTCACCCTGAGCAAATCATTCACTCGATGGTGGAGTACAACGACCGGAGCACAATAGCTCAGCTGAGCCCTCCTGACATGCGGCTGCCGATCCAGTATGCGCTGACATGGCCGGAGCACGCTCCGTCAGAGTTCGCACCGTTGGATTTCACGACACTGTCATCGCTGTCGTTCGAAGTACCAGACTTGAACCGATTCCCGGCTCTACGTCTCGCCCGTCAGGCCGGCGAAGCTGGCAAGACGTGCCCGACGGTATTGAGTGCCACCGATGAAGTCGCCGTAGAAGCGTTTCGCTCTCGTCAGATTGCTTTTACCAACATACCAGTGCTGATCGATTCGGTTTTGCAGCGTCATGAGCCCAGGGAAGTTGTGCATATGGATGTGGTGTTGGAGGCAGATCGTTGGGCGCGTGCTGAGGCGCGGCAACTGCTCAAGGTATGGGGCCACTAGATAAGCCGACCCGGTACTCGCGAAGTTCCGCTAGGCGGTCGCGATGCATATCAAGCGCGAAAGTCAGAGCGCCCACCATCACCGGCTGGAGCGGTCGCAACGCCTCTGCACAGGCGTTCAACGTAGATCCCGTTGTCCGGACATCGTCGATGAGTACGTAGCGCCCACCCGCGGGTGGTACCCAAGTCGCGTCACTCTCGAAAACACCAGTGACATTCAGTTTCCGATCATGGCCTGAAAGGGACGTTTGGGAGATCGTCTTTCGCGCTCGGCGAAGGACGGTCAGAACCGGGACCCCGGTCAACTTACTGACATCCTCAGCAAGTAATTCGGACTGATTGTATCCACGCTGCTTCGCTTTGGAGGCGTGAAGGGGCACTGGAATCAGCGCGTCGACATGTCCGAACGCCGAAAGCAGCGGGGCCATGTGCAAGGCCAGATGCTCCGCTCGTGACGACTCCCCCTGATACTTCAGGCGCTTGACGGCCGTGGCTGTCCACCCATTGTAATCAAACGCTGATCGCGCGCATGCGATCACAGGGTCCAGGTCAGCACACCCACACCTGCCTCGCAAGGTCGGTACGCCACATCGCGAACAGGATATTGGCAGGTTACACGAAGGCACAGTCGACTCGCAGTAATTGCAAAGCCATACGCCTCGCATGCCACAACCCGCACAGATCTTCGGGTAAACCGCTTCTACCACAGTGGCGAGAGCCGTGCGGCCAATGCGTCGTATGCTTATAGTCATACTATGCCCCTAGGAGGACGGACTTCCGTATGTATGATCCGCTTGCAGGTCGCTTCGATCCGACACTCTCCACGCGTGCAGTATTCACACCTGCCGATGCACCTTCCCTCCTCTACGGTACGGACATGACAGAGGGAGTCATCGCAGTAGAGCCCGCCGGCTCCAACGGGGTTGTGCTGTACAAACGAGATGGCCGCAACCGCACAACCACTGAACGCCGGGTGACACAACCCTGGCTCATCTCGTCGGACCCTGCAGCCTTTGCAGGTAAAGACGATGCATCTATCAAGGAGCTACGCGGCGACCATCCATACCGGTTCCTTGTAACCTTCGAATCCTGGGAATCCTACCGTAATGCAACGTCACAGGGAAGACCCAATAATACGTCGATTTTGGGGCCACCGTCGCAAGTTACCCAGTATCTCGTCCGCTCCGGCCTCACGCTCTTCAAGGGAATGGATTTCCCCGAACTGCGGCGAATGCAAATCGACCTGGAAACCCTCAGCCTGGATCCCAATTCGGAAGACGCCGGCATCATTATGATCTCGCTTCGACAGTGCAACCACGAGGAAGTTCTCATCCTGGAATCGACGGAAGCGGATCTTCTGGAGCGATTCAACCGCACCTTACGTGCACTTGATCCAGACGTCATCGAGGGGCATAACGTATACCGATTTGACTTCCCGTACCTTGTGGACCGGGCGCGACATACGGGCGTCACCCTGCGGCTTGGGAGAGATGGCTCCATGCCGAGAATCGTGGACGGTGGGCGCCGCCAGCCATCGGTCTTTGTTAATGGCCGCCATGTCATCGACACATACGTGCAGATCCAGCGCTTCGATGTCCAGGGTAATCTCACACGCTATGGCCTCAAGGATGTAATTCGCCAGCTATCCCTCGAACGCGAGGACCGTGTCTTTGTCGATCGTGCCTCTATCGCCAAAATGTGGAGAAACGGATCCCGCGAACGCGAGACGCTGGCAGCGTATGCGCTGGACGACGTTCGTGACGTCGACATGCTTTCACGGGTGATCATGCCAACCGAGTTTTACCAAACGCAGATGCTCCCAACGACTTACCAGCGCTCATCAACGACAGGTACCGGGCGGAAGATTGATGACCTTATGCTTCGATCCTACCTCGCTGCAGGACACAGCCTTCCGCGAGCGCAAGCAAGCCGTCCGTATCCCGGCGGGTATGTTGAGCTGGTACAGGCAGGAGCGTTCGAGCGCGTAGTGAAATGCGATGTCGAAAGCCTCTATCCCTCAATTATGCTCGCCGAACACATAGCCGCTCAGTCGGACGTCCTCGAAACATTTCCGCTTCTGCTTGAGGATCTCACCAAACGCCGCATCGAAGCCAAACGGCGCGTACAAAGCGCTAAGGGTGAAGAGCGGGCAACATGGCAAGGTCTCCAGGGCAGCTTCAAGATCTTGATCAATTCATTCTATGGATACCTCGGCTTCGCGCGGGGCAGCTTTAACGACTACGACGCCGCCGAGCGCGTAACCCTCGAAGGGCAAAGTCTCATTCAGGACGTCGTCAGACACCTCCAGGATCTGGGAGCTGAACCAATCGAGGTTGACACCGACGGCGTCTACTTCTCCCCACCAAGCAACGTCCAGACACCGGACGAGGAAGAAGCCTTCATACATCGCATTAGCGCCCGGCTTCCAGAGGGAATCCGCCTGGCCCACGACGGCCGGTTCAGGCACATGCTGTCCCTGAAGCAAAAGACGTATGCGCTCATCGACTATGAAGGGTCACTGGCGCTAACTGGTAGCGCTCTGCGCAGCCGTGCCCTGGAACAATGTTTCCAGCAGTTCATCAGAGATGCAGCACGAGGATTCATGGAGGAGGACCGGGAGGCAGTCAAGGTGATGTACTTCTCCGTGGCAGAGGCGATCCAAAAGAGAACATTGAGCGTGCATGATATCAGTCAGTGGACCATGCTCAAGCAGGAGACATTTAACAGCAGGACCAGGCTCAAGCAACTCCTTGAATCGATACCAGGCAGGTGGCGCTTCGGAGAGCGAGTGGAAGTCTACGAGCGAGAGGACGGCACTCTGGGGCTTGCAGAAGATTATGCCCACGACGAGAATACCAGGGCGCTCCTCAAACGCCTTCGGGATGTTGCCGATCGATTCCTGCCCCTCTTCGAGGATCAGGCCGAGTTCGACGCGACGTTCCCACCGATCAAGCTGACAACGGATCTGGAACAGGCGAGGCGGCGGGGGGTGGTACGGCAGTTGGGGTTGTTTG
>DASYWM010000044.1:0-6200 GCA_035936075.1 Thermomicrobiales bacterium | reverse complement strand
CTCACCCAGGCTGAGCAGCAAGTCCAGCTCAACTCCCTGAACCCCAATGCGATCACCCAGACGATCCAGGTCGATCTCAACGGTGTACTGAACGGCGACGAGGACGCGCTTGCCGAGGCCCGGAACGCGCTCGACAGCGTGCTCGCACCCTACCTGCAGGGCCAGTCCTGCCGGATCGGGTTTGTGAACATCTCCTCCCGTGCCCCGGACATCGGACAGGGCATCCAGCTTTCCGACCGTATTGCAGAGCTGATTGAGGATGAGTTCCCGCAATTGATCCCCCAGCCTGCCGACGGAGGATCGCCGCAGATCGCAAGTGAATCAATCGCCCTGCCAAACACCACGCCAACGGGCGAGGTCGAGTTACAGCTCTTCCTCAGTTCGGGATGTGACGCGGCGGGATAAGGCAGATGGAACAGTAGCCAGGGGCAAGCGTCGTGTTTCTCCGCTTGCCCCTGGCTACCGTGTCTCTGGATTCCCGCCGGATTCGCACGCTCAGAAGCTTATGTCTGTAATTGACGGGCTGAGATCACCTCGTGATAGACCGCCGCTGTCGACCGCGCGGCGGTCGACCATGTGAACGTCCCGGCTCGTTCCAGGCTCGCGACACCAAGACGCGCTCGTAGATCGTCGTCGGTCATCAGTACCCGTATCGACGCCGCCAGGTCGTCTACCTCCGGTTCGACAACCAGACCGGCTTTTTCTACGACCTCTGGCAGGCTGGTCCGGTTTGCCACAATCGCGGGTACGCCGCACGCCATTGCCTCCAGAGGTGTCAGCCCAAAGCCCTCGTAGATCGATGGCGTGATGTAGGCGTGAGCGGCCTGGTAGAGCCAGCGCCGTTCATCGTCCGAAACGCGACCGGTCAGGATGACGCTCTCCGCCAGTCCATGCTTGCGGATGAGCGGCTCCAACGGGGGGAAGACGAGCGAATTAGCCGTGTGGGGTGCGCCGGCTATCACCAGTTTCACCTTCTCTGGCAAGGACGGCCTTGCGGCTGCGAAAGCCTCGATCAGCATCGGGAGATTCTTCCGGCGGTCGAACCCGCCGATATTGAAGAGATAGCGGCCTTCCAGGCCCCAGAGCTCTCGCACTTTCGCCGCGGCCTCGCCATCGCGGCATGGGACGAGGTCCGGGCCTGCCGCCTCTGGGATTACCCGGATCTTGTCTGCATGGATCCCGAGAACCTGTTGGACGTCAATACTGGCCGACTCAGACGGCACGATGACGCGCTGGCCTCTCCGGGCCGACCGTGCCATCAACGCGAGATAGACCCGCATCGTCCGGCTGGATCGATAGTCCTTCAGGACAAACGGGATGACGTCATGGATGGTCACCACCATTGGTGTGGGAGACCACAGGGGGGCACTCATCTGTGGCAGGTGCAGCACCTGCGGGCGCGGACCAGCCGTCCAGAGAAGCTGCCCGGTCACACCCGCCGCATCCCACGCGAAGCGATGCGCCCTCGTGCCGGGGCGCAGGAAGCGGCCGTCGGACGGGGAAAGCAACTGAACGTCTACACCGAGCACATCAGCATCAGCCTGAAGCGCATCAAGGAGGCCACGAAGGTAGGTGCCAATGCCCGAATATGGCATGGCGAGAAAATTGCCATCTATGGCTATGGTGAGCGGAGCGGTCCCCGGGCCTGTGTTGCCGTGCTTCATATCGGGACGTAGTATAGACGGGAGAAGGCATCCGCGAAGCTGCAACCGGATCATTTGCATGGTGTGCTATCATTTAGATAGTAACAACCGTGTGTGAAGTATTGTGGAGGAACACATATGTCCAAGCCAGTCAACGTTACCGATGCAACCTACCAGCAGGAAGTCATCGAGGCCGATAAGCCGGTGCTCGTGGACTTCTGGGCTCCGTGGTGCGGCCCATGCCGTATGGTCGGCCCTGTCCTCGAAGAGATCGCGTCTGAAGAGGCTGAGAACCTGAAGATCGTCAAAGTCAATGTCGACGAGAACCAGCAGTACGCTGGCCAACTCGGTGTCTTCAATATCCCGACAATGGTCATCTACAAGGGTGGCCAGCCGGTCGACAAGCTGATGGGCGCACTGCCCAAGAAGCAGATCATGGACCGCGTCAAGCCGCACCTCAGTTAGTCCAGATCACTATCCAGCACGAACGAAAACGCCCGGCTGCACGCGCGGCCGGGCGTTTTCGCATGAGCGCTCGCCGCCCTACCTGGATGCCCTCACATATTTCCGCTTTCCTCCATCGCGTACCTGATGTCGTGCAGGGACCATACCCCGAATGGTGCAAGGTGAACCCGAAAAGGCGAAAAGCAGCAGCGAGCCTTTCGCTTCTCGCCCTGCGGCCTCGGCATGGGCCAGCGGACTACACGCTAACCTCGATGCGGGAAACATTCTCACATCAAACATGCCGTCATTCTGACCCTGAGCGAGGTCGAAGGGGAAGAATCCTGCGCGAAGCGGTGTGGGCAAATGCGGATGAGACATGAGGAACGTTCGTTCATGATCCGTAGCGCATACCAGCTTCCTCGATGCGTATATCTAAATAAGGGCTCCTGCATTCGCCACGTCTCGAAGGGCACTTGATCCCAACGGCGAGCGCAATAGAGCGTGATCATGATCGTCTTGGACGTAATTACCCACCGTCGATGAACCAGCCTCACACTGCCAAGTGGCCCAGATGGCCATGAGGGCCACCTGACGACCACTGCCGATAGGGCAGGCTGGAGGAATTCAGCCATCCCTTGGCAGCCTAAAAAACCCGGCGATACCAACGAAATCCGGCAAGGCTGTCACCGGCCACATTATTTCACTTGGCCACCTTCACCCGTATTCTGGCGGCTTCGTTCACATCCGTAGCGCACCCTCAATGTCTCTGGGACCGCAAGTCCCCGGGTGAGCCGATGGGACGAATGGCGAATAGCGAAGCGATCCATTCGCTGCAGGCACTCGGTCACCGTCACCTGAACGGGTGCCCTACCCCTGCTTCGGATCTTTCAACGACCCTGGAACCGTGTCCGGACCTGACAACCCTTCAACCTCGCGCCGCAGCTCATCAATATCGGCGAACTGGCGATAGACCGATGCAAACCGGATATACGCCACGTGATCCAGCGCCTTCAGCTCAGATAGCACGCGCTCCCCGATCACCTGCGACGACACCTCTTTCTTGCCCATCGCCCGCATCTCGCTCTCGACTCGCCGGATGATGCTATCCAGCACGTCTTCACCGATCGGTCGCTTGGTCAGTGCAACCCGCAGCTTCTGTCGCAGCTTCTCCGGACTGAACTCCTCGCGGCGTCCATCCCGTTTCACGACGATCAACGCCGGCGCCTCCACCCGCTCATAGGTAGTGAAGCGGTGGTGGCACTCCCCGCATTCGCGGCGGCGGCGCACGGATTCACCATTGTTGACATCGCGGCTGTCGATCACCCGCGTATCTTCAGCTTTACAAAGTGGACATCGCACTGGGAATCCTCTCCCTCCGTCTCCGGGTGATACAGCGATGCCCGCACGATACTCGCGCGGGCATCTCGTTGCTCTGCTCAGTCTCCGGCTGCCTAGCGCTCCCGAAGGAACCGGATGATCGAGGATTCCGACTCCCAGTCATCGTCCGGGTAGACCGGCTGACCACCACCTTGGCCGCGCGGCTCCGGCTGACGAGAGGGCGCCTGCTGCTGTCGGCCGCCGAAGCGATCCTCCTGCTGTGGCATGCGGCTGCCCGTATCGAACGCATAGGCGTCCATGACGTCCCGCTCGTCGAATCCCGTGGCGATCAGCGTGATCATGACGGCATCGCTCAGCGCCTCTTCGATCGATGTACCGTAGATAATCTCGGCATCGTCATCGGCCGCCGCCCGGATAACCTCCGCTGCTTCGCTCGTCTCGAAGAGCGTGAGGTTGCTGCCGCCGGAGATGTTGTAGAGCACACCCTTGGCGCCCTGGATGTTCATCTCCAGCAGCGGGCTCTCGATCGCCTCCCGAGCCGCGTTCACGCAGCGGTCAGGGCCCTCACCATAGCCAATCGCCATCAGCGCGGATCCGGCATCCTGCATGATCGTTTTCACATCGGCGAAGTCGAGGTTGATAACGCCCGGCTTCGTGATGAGGTCCGAGATACCGGCAATACCCTGTCGCAGCACATCATCTGCAATCTGGAAGGCTTCAGTGACGGTCGTCTTCGGATCAACCATATGCAGGAGGCGTTGGTTCGGGATGGTGATCAGGGCATCGACCACCTCTTTCAGGGCCGCGACACCTTCTTCCGCCGCCCGGCGTCGACGTCCGCCCTCGAACTCGAACGGCTTGGTCACGACGGCCACCGTCAGTGCACCAGCGTCCTTCGCGAGACGGGCAACGGTCGGGGACGCTCCGGTTCCAGTACCACCGCCCATGCCAGCCGCAATGAACACCATGTCGCAATCACGCATGACCTCGGCAAGGCTCTCGGAGCTCTCCTCGGCGGCACGCTCACCGATCTCGGGCCGTCCACCGGCCCCCAGGCCCTTGGTGAGCTTGTCTCCGATGCGGATTGCGATCGTCGCCTCGCTGGTCATCAGTGCCTGGGCATCGGTGTTGACGGCGACGAACTCGATTCCATCGACGCCAGAGTTCACCATGCGGTTGATGGCGTTGCCACCCGCACCCCCTACGCCCACAACCTTGATGCGGGCGAAAGCGTTGGCCAGGGATTCCGACGAGCTCCAGCGCGATGACGGCCTGTCGGAGAAGCCTGCGCTGGCCGGGCCATCATTCTGCGGTTGGTTCTGCTGCGGCGCGGGGCGTGGAGCGGATTGTCCTCGCCCCTGCTGCTGTCCTCGTGCGGGATTCTGACCTCGGGATTGCATAGTCCCTTCACCATCCATGTTTCACAACGGTAGCTGCCACCCTGATTCGACCCGCACTCGCAGGCGGCGACTGCCCCAGTTACTGTCAAAACTCTCAATACTCATTGCACGTGTGTAACAGGTGACCACAATATGCAACACAGGGTGCAACAACATAAGGAAAAAGCGCACCATCTGGCAATCATGGCGAAGTATAGCATGCACATACACCCTCCCCTTGCCCCATTGATTCTGCTTAAGTACCTGCATGGCTGCGAACGAACGCGCGTACGAATGTGCTGCTATTTCTCTCCGTGCCGTTCCAGCGCCAGCCGGATCAGCCGATCGACCAGGTCGCCAAGCTCCAGGCCACTCGCCGCCCAAAGTGATGGATACATGCTGATAGAGGTAAATCCGGGCATAGTGTTGACCTCATTGAGGTAAATCTGGTCGGTACCATCCTCGAGGAAAAAGTCGATTCGGGCGAGACCGGCCAGGTCGAGTGCGGTGAACGCCCGCGCGGCGTACTCCTCGAGCTGGTTCTGGACCTCTGGCTCCAGTTCGGCTGGAATAATGAGCTCGGCAGTGTCGTCGATGTACTTGGCGTTGTAGTCGTAGAACTCGCCGCGGGGACGGATCTCGCCCGCGACCGAGACGATGGGGTCGTCAGTCCCGAGTACCGAGATCTCGAGCTCTCGCCCGACGACACCTTTTTCGACAACCAGCCGCCGGTCAAAATGTGCCGCTTCCCGAAGTCCCTCGGTAAGCTCCATGGCGTTATGGGCCTTGGTGATTCCTACGCTTGAACCCAAGTTTGCCGGCTTGACGAAGCAGGGAAAGCCGATCTCCTCGGCGATCTGTGCCTCGACACCCTCCGGGTTCCGCTCCCAATCGCGACGCAGCACCAGCATCCACGGCAGCTGGGGGATCTCCGCCTGCGCCATGACGACCTTGGTCATGGCCTTGTCCATCGCCGTCGCCGAGCCAAGCACGCCACTACCCACATAGGGAAGGCCTGCGAGCTCAAGCATGCCCTGGATCGTTCCGTCCTCGCCCATCGGCCCATGGAGCGCGGGAAAGAAAACGTCCACCGAATCCGTCACGCCACCCGGTATCAACGCCTCGGCCCCGACGACCGGAACGATTGAGCGCTCACCGGTGGGCTCCACCTTCTGCTCACCCTCACCGAGATGGAACATCGGCGAGACCTCAATCAGGGCCGCCATGGGGTCTTCTCCCGCGATCCAGCGTCCTTCCCGGGTGATCCCCATTGGGACGACCTCGTAACGATCGGGGTCAAGAGCATCCATGATCGTTCGGGCAGAACGCAGGGAGACATCATGTTCATCAGACCGTCCGCCGAAAACGACTGCAACGCGGATCTTCTTGTTGGGGA
>DASYWM010000043.1:0-5764 GCA_035936075.1 Thermomicrobiales bacterium | reverse complement strand
GCTGTGACGCTGATCGTCGGCACGGCGGACTATACGATCAACATCGGTGATTTTGCACTGAACGGGATCGCGCTCGGCACCTTCGGCTCAATCATCCTGTACCAAGTCTTTCGCCTGATACCAGGTTCTATGGACGAAGACCCAGGTGCGACCCCAGCCAGTGCCGGGCTCGATGACGAGTACGGCGGCGCGGCCGCCGGGCCGGGCGTCAGGTGGAACGAGGAAGAACGCTTTGTCTCTCAACGCCGTGAGCGCAGTGGGCGTCAGGAACGCGGCACACGCGATAGTCGCCGGGAGCAGCGACTGGCTCCGCAGCGGGAAGAGACCTTCCGGTACGACGAGGTTGATATGGACGATTCTGAGGCGACGCGTTCGAGGCAACCTCCGCGACGGCCGCAGCAACGGCCACAGCCAGCAAGACGTGAACCTGCCGATGAGTTCGGATTCGGTGAGCCGCCAGAGACGCCGCCGACGCGGCGTGGGCAGCAACCGGCCCAAGGTCAACGCCGGCCTCGACCGCAAGAGGATTCCCGTCGCGCCTCCTCACAACCGTTCCAGGAGAGTGGCGGCTACGTAGTCGATGATCCTGACGCCATGCCGCGCGATGTTCGGTCGCCGCGACCGTCGCGGAGACAGGAGCCACGCGAGTCGGCGCCGGTCCGCGAGGATATCGATGATTTTGGTTTCGATGCGCCGATGCCTTTGCCTCAACCGCCGCAGCCACCGCGTGCGCGTCGAGGTTCGCCACCTCCTCAGGACCGTCGGCGGCCGCGGCCGGAGGGTGATAAGGAGCCGCCGCGGAGGGGCGGCCGGTAAAGAGGAATATCGAGCAGAGGGTTGGGCATATGCCCGGCCCTCTGCTCCATACCACTTTGTTATGTGCCACCGGTGAGCATGGAGAAAAGCATGCTCAGTTGGAGCGATCTCGGACCAAGCTCCGTTACGAACCAAGGGATGGGAGAGCCTGAACCAGATGTCCTGGGCCTACATGGCGATGCGGGAGCGGAAAGGTGGACGCCCGGTGGTCTTCAGGTCGATCTGGAAGAGCCCGCCGGCCTGCATGCCTTCCTCCATGCTCCGCTGCTTTCCTCCAGCAGTCGTGACATACGCGATGTCATAGTTAGGGCCACCGAAGGTGACGCTGGAAACCTTGCGAACAGGGAACTGCACCTTGCCAAGCAGCTCTCCCTCTGGACTGTACTTGTACAACCCGCTTCCATCCCAGCGTGCCGACCAGATGTTGCCCTCGGTATCCACTGCCATGCCGTCCGGCACCGTCCCCTCGTCGGGAACAGTGATCAGCACCTCACGATTGCGCACCTCTCCAGTTTTTCGGTCGTAATCCATCCGGAAGATTTGCCGGCTGTTGGAGTCAGAGAGGTACATCATCTTCAGGTCAGGGCTGAAGCCCATTCCGTTGGAGAGTGTCAGGTCGTCGAAAACCAGGGTCAGGGATCCATCCGGATCCAGCCGGTAAAGATGTGCCGACCCTCCGCCCAGTGGCATGCTTCCGCAGAAGATTCGCCCCTCTGGGTCGGCAATGACATCGTTGAAGCGGCTCTCTCGGAGCGCCTCGACTTCCGGAACGACGGGCTCGGTTTCGCCGCCGATTAGTCGCAGGATCGCTCCGCCCTTGCAGAAGAGGATGAGCGACCCATCCTGTTGAAATGTGTATCCCCCAATTGCACCGTCGTGCCGGTAGACAGTCTCATTGCTGCCGGTTTCGGGATCGTAACGAAAGAGCCTACCGACCGGAATGTCGACCCAATACAGGCAACAATTCTCCTCATGCCAGAGCGGACCCTCTCCCGTTTCGCTTGGAAGATCAACAAGTAGTTCCGGAGCGCCGGTATCGATGGTAGGTGTCACGTCGGTCACGTGTGGCTCCTTTGGGGTGTCTTGCCAAGAAAAGTACGGGCTCGGTCGAGATAACGCCATGCTTCCTCTCAAACGGCATGTCTCATGCCGCGGAAGGCCGCTGTCCAAAAAGCACAATCGCACGCGATGCTATCTATGCCGAAAAGCCCTATGCGTCGGAATATCATCTATCCGTTCATGCATAATGCACGATAACTCACCCCTGAATTGTCGAGAATGTACGTAGTGTGTTCCGTCCGCCGTCCGGCAGAATCGATTCATGCACGATGGGGTGCCTGGATTGCCGGTAGGACTCATTAAGTGGTGGGTTCTTCCGATCGCATGGTAGAGGATGAGGGATTCAGGCAAGATGAACACAATCGATTCTGGCGATACGGCATGGGTACTGATATCGGCGGCGCTTGTCATGTTGATGACGCCGGGCCTGGGATTTTTCTACGGGGGTCTGGTCAGTCGCAAGAACGTCCTCTCGACGTTGATGCACTCCTTTTTTACAGTGGCGCTGATAAGCGTCGTCTGGGTGTTGTGGGGCTACTCGCTTGCCTTCGGCCCGACGATGGGCGGCGTGATTGGAGGTCTTGACTTCTTCGGGCTCAACGGCATCACGCCGGCGTCCGTCACAGGGTCGATCCCCACGCTCGCGTTCGTCGCGTTCCAAATGATGTTCGCTGTCATTACGCCAGCGCTGATCAGTGGTTCGTTCGCCGAGCGCAAGCGATTCAAGGCGTTTGTGATCTTCACTGTGTTGTGGTCCACGTTCGTCTACTCCCCGGTGGCCCATTGGGTATGGGGCGGGGGCTGGATTTATGATCTCGGCGCGCTCGACTTTGCCGGCGGCACCGTTATCCATATCACCTCGGGGGTAGCGGCGCTTGTCGTCGCGATGATGCTTGGCAAGCGCAAAGTTTTCGGGACGACCGAGACGGAGCCGCATGACCTCACGATGACGGTCCTTGGCGCCGGCCTGCTCTGGTTCGGCTGGTTCGGTTTCAATGCCGGTAGTGCCCTGGCGGCAAACGGCATCGCAGCGCACGCGTTTGTGGTTACCAACGTCGCCGCCGCGTCAGGGGCCATCGCATGGCTGACAACGTCCTGGATGCGGAAGGGGCACCCAAGTATTCTCGCAGCTGCGTGTGGGGCGGTAGCAGGTCTTGTTGGCATCACTCCGGCCGCCGGTTTTGTCGGAGCCTGGGCAGCGATCCTTATCGGTCTCGGCGCGGGGATGTTCTGCTGTCTGACCGTGGATCTTCTGAAGTCTCGCCTGAAGCTGGATGACGCGCTTGATGTCTTTGCTGTCCACGGCGTTGGAGGCATCTGGGGTGCCCTGGCGACCGGTTTGTTCGCTGATGCCACCATCGGCGGTACGGACGGATTGTTCTTCGGCGATGTCCGCCAGTTCTTTGTCCAGGCACTGGCGGTGGTCGTAGCGGCCGCGTTCTCGGCCCTTGTGACCTTCGGAATCTGCAAGATCATCGACGCAACGATCGGTCTGCGGGTGCTTGAGGAAGAAGAGGTTCTCGGTCTCGATTCCTCCCAGCACGGGGAACTGGCGTATCGGTTGTAGGCACGTATTGACGGTCCAGCAAGAGGTGTGGTTCCCACCCGGGAACCGCACCTCTTGCCCCCTAACGATGAGGGTGAACCTGCTATTTCCGGCCGTGCTCCGTTACCTCGCCGCTTAGGTCAATCGTCAATGCCTCGGTGGCCATCCCGATAAAGAGGCCGTGATCCACCACGCCGGTCAGGGCCTTGAGTGCCCCGGCAAGTGACCCGGGATCAACCTCGGCGTTTTCCGGCCAGGCGCAGTCGACAATGTAGTGGCCACCGTCCGTGATAAAGGGCGACCCGTCGTCCTGAGTCCGTAAGGCAGGGCGCAGGTGGAGCTCCATGATGCTTTCGGCGGTGTGAGTCCACCCGACCGGGATGACTTCAACGGGCAGTGGCATGCGGGTTCCCAGACGCAGGACCAGTTTTTCGTCGGTGGCGATGATGAGATAGCGGTCTGCACGCCGAGCGACCAGTTTTTCGAACAGTAGCGCCCCCCCGCGACCCTTGACGAGGTCGAGCGCTGGATCAATTTCGTCTGCGCCATCGATGCAGAGATCGAGCCGATCGATGTCATAGAGTTTTCTCATCGGAATGCCGAGCGACGTTGCCAAGTCCGACGTGTATTTCGACGTTGCAACTCCGTTACACGCGAGCCCGCTTTTGACGCGATCGCCAAGGGCATCGATCATCGCCTTGGCAGTGGTGCCGGTGCCGAGGCCGACCAGCATGCCGTCCTGTACGCGTTCGGCAGCTTCGATCCCGAGCCGGGTGAGGCGTTCCGCATTATCCATTGGAGCGCTCCAGCTTGGCGGCGGCGGCATCGTCCACGAGCCAGAGTAGAACGCCGCTTTCTGGCCGAATTACCTGTGAGGGCAGGAGATTGGGCTGCTCTTCGCCATCCAGTACCTGGTGCAGCGTTTCTGCCTTGCCGGCCCCGCCGACGAGAAACACGACCTTGCTGGCCGCATTGGCAAGCACGGGTCCGAAGGTCAGGCGCGTGGCTTCGAGCTTCTCCACCCGATGAGCAAGGGTTAGGGAGTGGGTATCCCGGATTGCCCCTGTGCCGGGGAAGAGGGAGAGCGTATGCCCGTCATCGCCCATGCCGAGGAAGACGAGATCGAAGACGGGAACGCTGTCTTCGACACCGCTGATCTCCTTGATCATGCGGGTATAGCGTTCGGCGGAGAGGGTCGGGTCGAGATCAGGGTCGGTCTCCCACGGGTGCACGTTCTCATCCGGGATGGGCACTCGGGTGAGAAAGGTGCGCATTGCCTCACCGGCGTTGCTTTGGGAGTCCTCCAGTTGAACCCAACGCTCATCGCCCCAGAAGATCTGGAGGTAGTTCCAGTGAACGCGACCCACATAGTCCTGGGAAGCAAGTAACTCGCCCATCTTCTTCGGGGTGGAACCGCCGGAGAGGGCGATGAGCGCCTGGCGAGATTCCGCTACGGCTTCCGCAGATGTGGTTGCGAGCGTCTCGGCGGCGAGACGTGCCAACGCCTCCCCGTCCGGTACCACGATGACGGTTCCCCGCTCCGCATAGTCGATCAATCGTTGCTCGTCACTCATCGGCTCTCCCGCAAGGTCAATGTCGCGTGCTCGTCGGTCCTATGGCAGCATGCGGGTTGCGAAACGAACGGCGTCCTCGAGGATGGGATCCGGGCCGAAGCGCTGAAGTTCTTCGCCGAGCATCTCAACGCTAGTCTGCCGTCGCGCGTAGACCACACGGCTGACATATGGTGCGTCGGCAGTCTCGGAGCTGGTGATCAGGTCGTCCTTGTCGGTCCGCAACACCCGGAAAACGCCTTCGTGGTCATCGATAGAGACGATCTCCACACTCCTCAAGGAGAAGTGGGACTCAATTGTCTGATCAGGGGAGAGCCGTACCTGGATGTGGCGCACTTTCTTGTCACTGTTGCCGCTCCGTAGAGGAGTCGTCCAGCCGCCGGCCTTCCGCTGCTCGAGTGGCTCAAGGACCTCCCAATTCAGACGGCTTGCCAGCCAACCGACCATAAGAAGCGCGGCTGCCAACCCCGAGCCACGGTCCTCGCGGGTAGGTGTATAGGCGATGTTTACCTGGGCAATGGTCTCAAGGGCCGGCTGGACCTCCTGAGGATCGAAGAACTGGGCAACGAGTTGTCGCCACGGCTGAAGGCGGAGCCAGGTGAAGTCGCCCACCCAGGGATCGTCTTCATCATCAAGGAGCGTTCGCAGTTGGGCTAGTGCACTGGCATCATTTCCAAGCTGGGCACTGTCCACGATCAGCCGGTCGACGATCTCGACCAGATCCTGGAAGACGGGACTGTTGGCAAAATCGCCGCTCGGCCACCATAGGAAG
>DASYWM010000042.1:0-3260 GCA_035936075.1 Thermomicrobiales bacterium | reverse complement strand
CACATGATGCACTCGCGGGCCATTTCCTTCCTTGTCGTACGCCTGTTTTCGGACACCTTCCCTCTCCCTCCCTTGTCCGGATGCAGGCCGTTTTTTGCGCCCAAGGTCTTGGAAGGCGATGACAGCCGTCGACCAGCACAGGCGGTGTCTCATTAATGGGATGCACCGTGGCGCGTAATTTCACTCTCAGCACCATCTGAAATCTGCAAAAAGGGAGAGCACCGGTGGAAGTCTCCACCGGCGCTCTCCCTGTGATCGATTCTCGAAACTTGACCAGCGGCGTCCTAGCGGAGCGTCTGCTCGGTCTGAGCGTCGAAGAAGTGCATCTTGTCCGGCTCGGCTGCGACTTCGATCTCCTGGCCGCGCTCAAGCCTGATATCCGGGTCCATCCGGGCGGTCAACGTGGCGCCACGATTGGTGAGATAAACGAAGATCTCGTTGCCGAGGAGCTCGACCACGTCGACCGTCACCGGAATCCGGGAGGCGTCAGCAATCTGGCCACTGAGTCGCTCTGGCAGGCTGATGTGCTCCGGGCGAATGCCCATGGTTACTGTCTTGCCGATATGACCCTGCAGATTCTTGGTCTGGATGTCGGGCACCTGCATGCGGAAGCCCGGCGTTACAGCGAAGAGCCTGCCGTCGATGGCCTCGAGCGTGACATCGAGGAAGTTCATTGCCGGCGAGCCCATGAACCCGGCCACGAACTTGTTGGCAGGGTTGTCATAGAGGTTCTGCGGCGTATCGAGCTGCTGGAGCACGCCCAGGCTCATGACGGCGATACGGTCACCCATGGTCATGGCTTCCGTCTGGTCATGGGTTACGTAGATCGTCGTGGTGCGGACACGATCGTGCAGCTTCACGAGCTCGGCACGGGTCTGCACGCGGAGCTTGGCATCGAGGTTCGAGAGAGGCTCGTCCATGAGGAAGACATCGGCGTTACGGACGATGGCTCGACCGAGCGCCACGCGCTGCCGCTGGCCACCAGAGAGGGCCTTTGGCTTGCGGTCGAGATACTGCTCGATGTCAAGAATTCGTGCGGCTTCGACGACGCGCTGCTCACGCTCGGCCTTCGGGACCTTGCGCAGCTTCAGCGGGTAGGCGAGGTTGTCGCGCACACTCATGTGCGGATAGAGCGCGTAGGACTGGAAGACCATGGCGACGTTGCGGTCTTTCGGCGGCAGGTCGTTGACGACCCGATCGCCGATGATGATTCGGCCCGAGGAAATCTCCTCCAGACCGGCGACCATACGCATGGCGGTGGACTTGCCACAACCGGAAGGACCGACGACGACGAGAAACTCCTCATCCTCAATCTCAAAGCTGAGATTGTTGACGGCGGGTTGCTCACCGGCACCGTAGATCTTGGTGACCTGATCGAAAATAACACGAGACATACGAATCTCTCCTTCACCGATTACAGAGCCGAGGTCCTTCCGGTCCATCCGGGAACCCGCTCCGAAGCGCCCTACGACATGCATGTCCGTTATCCAGAATCATGCAATCGGTGTTCGTTCTGTGCGCAGATCACGGCGCCTTATGATGTGCTGTGCCTTTTGTACCGGGCAGCGGCCTCCGTTGTCAATGCTTTTCCGGATCATTCTCGCCGCATTTGGTGAACACGGACGATCACGCCCGCATCCTTCGGATCGGGCCACTCTCCTTCCCACGTGCTGGACGCGACACTCCAGCCTCGTCCGGTGGCACGTTGGAGCGCCAGCTGCGATGGGCGACGACCCGGCTCGGCAAGCCAGACGAGGCCGCCAGGCGCAAGGATTCGCTCCAGCACGTCCAGCACCGGGTCGATGTCCCGCTCCTCATAGAGCACATCCGCTGCGAGCACTACCGGCCACCGCGAGCCGTCCTCCTGCAGGAGATCGGTGTCCGGAGAGCGCCAGTTGACCTGTCGGGTCTCCGGCTCCTGGCCAGTATGGATTCGGCAGGTGAGCTTGGTGAGGGCAATCGATTCCGGCGCGTAGTCGGTTGCAACCAACTGGGCGCCGAGGTGGAGCGCGACAGCGGCCGTGATACCGAGGCCGGAACCAAGTTCCAGCACCGGTTGCCCGGCAACAAGCTCCGGTTCCCGGAGCAGCGCACCGGCAAGCGCAATGCCGCTAGGCCAGATCTCCGCCCAGTAGGGAAGGTTTTGCTCCGGGTCGTCAGCGCTCTGATCGAGGAGCCCGTCGATATCTTGCGGGCGGATCACCGCCATCCTTCGCTCGCTGCCCGGAATGGAGACAGACTCCTCTATCAGGGGGCCGGTGCGGCATAGGGAGTTCACCAGGGCCCGAACAGCAGGGTCCCCGAATGCTTCGGCGGTAACATTTTGCGGGGATTGCGAGTACGGCGTCATGAGCGTGCTCCGTCAGGTTGCGGAAAGGTGCTGAGCTCAGAGTACCGCGAGACGACCGCTGGTCGGGTATCGTGCATACAATTGGAGCCGATTGGGATATCCCGAATCGACGGGCACGCATACGGCACCGATCAGGAGAGGCATGAGATGGAGAACGGGCAAGAAGCTGTGTCTGATGCATCGGCACGGGAAGCCGGTCAGTCACCTGCTCGTCCTCACCGCGTGGTGACATTCGGTGAGGCGATGATTCGTCTGACGCCTCCGGGCAATGAGCGCCTGGAGCGGGCATCATCGCTCGGACTTACGGTCGGTGGGGCGGAGCTGAACACGGCGGTCGGGCTTGCCTGCCTTGGGGTGGATGCGTCCTGGGTTTCTGCCCTCCCGACCACGGCGCTTGGCCGGATGATTACGCGGCAAGCGAGGGCAAACGATGTGGATGTCTCCGGTGTGGCGTGGGTGAGCGAGGATGCAGGCCGGACCGGCCTGTACTTCCTTGAAGAAGGGTTGGACCCACGTCCGTCGTCGGTGACCTACGACCGCAAGGATTCCGCTCTTGCGCGGGTGAGGCCGGGTACCTTCGATTGGGCGTCGTTGGTGGACGGTGCTTCCCTCATCCATATCTCCGGCATCACGCTCGCGATCTCACCGTCCGTCCGGGCAGAGGCGATGGAAGCGGTCCGTGTCGCCAACCAGCGTGGAGTCATGGTCTCCTTCGATCTCAACTATCGCTCGAAGCTGTGGAGCGAGGCCGAAGCCCGGCAGGCGTTTGTCGAGATCATTCCGCGTGTCGATGTCCTCTTCGCGTCGCGCGGGGCACTCCAGACCTTCTACGGGCTTGAGGGAGCGTATGAGGATGTCCTGCGTCAGGCGATAGAGAAGCTGGGGGTCGCGGCGGTGACAGTGAACCGGA
>DASYWM010000041.1:0-15487 GCA_035936075.1 Thermomicrobiales bacterium | reverse complement strand
GTAGTTCAGTCCGCTTCGGTACCAGCAACGTCTCCTTGCGCAGCCGATCGACCGAGAGCTGGGCAGTTGCGTTGTGGATTGCACCGACCAGACGCATGGCGTCGTTCTTGTCAGACTCGTGCTGGAACTCACCAAACTCGCTCGGCTCCACGTCTATGAATGGAAAGACTGCCATCGAGTAGCGTCCTTCAAGACGATGGAGCCACCTGCCGCTGGAATCCGCGATGGGTCCGATCACAAACGCCAGCTTCGCGGCATCACGCAGTGCCGCCGCCGTCCCAAACGCGGTGGCGAGAACCTCGAAGGACCGATCCTCGTTTTCTCCGAGATGCGCCGCAAGCAGGTCGTCTATGGTGACGAACCATTTCTCTCCATCGGTCGTCTCAGCGATCCAGTGATGGCTTCCGAAACCGAGCGGCGTGTATGTCAAAGCCGCCGAATCGAGATTCCAGTACGCCGAAAGTGCAGCAGAGATCGCATCGGCCTCCAAACTCCTTGGCGGAGTCTTCATCGATCCACTCGCCTCTCCCAAAGAATGCCTAGGAACCCTTGAGGGCCAAAACCAGACCCCGTTCCGCTGATACCAAAACATTCCGGGGCGGTCCGGAGCGCTCACCATGCAAACCCTGGGAACATATTCCGCCAAGGGCGGGCCGATTTCTTTGGCACATCGCACATGTTGTCGAACCGGGGAACGGCGGAAATACCAGGAGACGGGCTGATGCCCGGACGCCGATTACCAGACGCGGATAATGACGAACACCACGATGGCCACCAAAAGGAATGGAATAAAACACATGGCGGGTCCTTTCCCCGGTCTCCGTCCCTGTACCGCACAAGCTGAAGTGGCCGTCGCGGCACCTCTCCCCTGACGCTTCAATTACCGCGCAACGTGCTCAGCGCCTTCTCCACGTTCCGCATGCGGGTATGATCGGTCTTTGCCTTGGATATTGGCAGCGTAAGTTGCTGCTTTTTGCTGTTGGACAATCCGTTGAATGCGTTCCTTGCCGCTTCATCTTCGGCAAAAGCCGCAGCCAACGCTTGCGGTACCTCGATCTCACGCGGTGAAGTATCCAACTCGACCGTGACGTCGACATCGTCACCGGCAGCCACCCCAGCCGCTGGTCGTATGTCTGAACTGACGCTGATCATTGCCCGCCCCTCGGACGATCCAACCGTCGTCCGATAAGAGTAGCCATTGATCGTCACGGTGACTGCGGGGCGCCTTCCTCCTCCCAACTCCGCAAGAACGTCCTCGGGCATCGAGATGCCCGTCGTATTCTTCCCGGTGGAGAGAACCGTCGTATGGAAACGCATCTGACCTCCATGAATGCTGAATGGGGTGAATAACGTCCGTGTCCACTGCTTCCGCCATTGTAAAGACAGCAAGTCCAGCTCAAGCATATATGAGCACTGCGCTCCTCGATCTGTAGCGAGCGGCCCTGAGGGCGATGATCCAGAATCACACGTCTAGTCCTGCTCGAAGAGGACTGGCATCGGTTCTGCAACCTCCAGTTGGGAAAGGAGAATGAGAATGCACAAACGCATGGTTGTGACCGTGTCCGCGCTACTCTTCCTGCTCCTGATAGCCGGGGACAATCACCCCTCCGCCGGGGCTCAGGACGGATCCACCGGATACTGTGCGGGGGAGGCTGGGATTGAGATGCTGAAGCGCATGAATCACCTTCGAAAGGAGAACCGGCTGCATCCGCTTGTCCTCTCCGAACCTCTGGGCATCGCCGCGGAGCAGAAGGCTCACGACATGGCGAAACACGATTACGTGGCACATGTGTCGCCGGACGGGCAAGATCCGCAGGAACTCCTGGACGAAGTGGGCTACGACTACAACACCGCCACCGGCGAGAACATCGCCGCGGGTCATGAAGGTGCCGAAGCAACCTTCAAACAATGGCTGAACTCGCCCGAACACCGTGAGACCATGCTCGGTGAAAATTACACGGCGGTAGGTATCGGGAGAGCTCATAATGCAGAGGCGAAGTACGACTGGTATTGGGTAGCCGAGTTCGGCGGTGAGGTAGGCAAACAAGCAGAGGCATGCGACAGAGCAACACCCGTGGCAACGCCAGTGGCCATCAAGTCCATGGGCTCCTGATGCCCCCGAGCGCGCCGTTAAGATCGTTGTAAGTCCACAGCGGTTAGAGTACCTGGAATAGCCGCGACAGGGCGGTCTTCCGTGGCACTGCGGTGTCACGGCGCATAACGAGAGGTGCATTCTTGGCGGTAGACAACACTGTATACGTAGATGGCGAGAGGCTCCCGGGCCCGCTCCCGCTGGATCAAACCTACGACGTGGCGCGAGAGCAGGGCGGCCTCGCCTGGATCAGTCTCTTCCAGCCATCCGGAGACGACCTCGCGTCAGTAGCGGCTGAATTCGGACTTCACGCCTTGGCGGTCGAAGACACGATCAAGGCTCACCAGCGGGCGAAGCTCGAACGCTATGGCGAGACGCTCTTTGTCGTTCTCAAGACCGCTCGCTACCTTGACGAGCCGGAAGTCATCGAGTTCGGCGAGTTGCACATCTTCACGGGAAAGAACTTCGTGGTAACAGTGCGTCATAACGGTGCGCCTGACCTTGCCGGAGTGCGAAACCGCATCGAGCAGCAGGGGGATTTCCTCTGCCGGGGCTCAGAAGCCATCCTCTACGCGATCATCGACTGGGTGGTGGATGGCTACGCACCGGTCGTCGCGGGCCTGGAGAACGACATCGATGAAATTGAGGAAGAAGTGTTCTCTGGAAGCCCGGACGCCTCACGACGCATCTATGAGCTTTCCCGGGAGGTCATAGAATTCCAGCGCGCAAGCAAGCCCCTGACTGGTATGCTGAACGCCCTCACCGCTGGCTTCGACAAATACGGCATAGCGCCCGAATTGCAGAGTTACCTGCGCGATGCCCAGGATCACGTCGTACGCATCAATGAGCAGGTCGAGGGTTTCCGTCAGTTGCTGCAGAGCATCCTGAGCGTCAATCTCACCATCGTGAGTCTTGCCCAGAATGAGGAGATGCAGAAACTGACCGAAGTCAGTATCAATCAGAACGAGGAAGTCAAGAAGATCAGCGCCTGGGCGGCCATCCTGTTCGCCCCGACTCTCGTTGGCACGGTCTACGGGATGAACTTCGAGCACATGCCGGAACTCGGTTGGCTCCTTGGCTACCCATTCGCCCTCTTGCTGATGGCCGCCGTTTGCGTTGGGCTCTACTTGGTATTCAGCCGGCGCGGCTGGCTGTGAGCTCAGCCAGTAAAGGCGAGGAGGAGTGAGCATGCGCCGCGGACTGCTCATGCGCTGCGGACTGCTTACGAGGCCATCAGAACAAGGTGGTCAAATCCTCCTGTCCTCGATGGATGGATATTCATCACGCAACGGGTGCTTGGTGGGACCAGTAGGTGGACCCACTCAATCGTTATACCGAGCAACCCGGTGCACCGACACTCCCGCCATGCCGCTTCCTGTTTGGAGCCCCTACCTTCCATGCTCAGGAGGCCCTCGCACCGCTACGAGGACAAATATTGGTCCTCTTCAACGTTCAAATCGGTAGGGTAGAATAAGATAGCAGAAGCTCGGCATCACAAATATTCGATAAGCACGACCTCAACCGGTGCTGCCTTTCCGTCATTGCAGCGTTGTCCAATACTGGTTTTGCCCGAGCATGATCACCGACTCCAGACGAGGAGACCACTTGCACCCTCTTGCCGGAGCGGCACTCGCACCCGCACTTTCACCGCTCATAGGTCGCGAAGGCGAGCTGGCAATGGCCATAGAGTTGCTGCGTCGCGACGACGTTCGCCTGCTGACGCTCACCGGGCCCGGGGGCATTGGAAAAACACGCCTCAGCATTGAGATCGGGTGCCAGATGGCTCCGGCCTTTGGCGCCGGCGTCCGCGTCGTTCCCCTGGCGCCAGTTCCCCACAGTGGACTCGTTGCAATGACTATCGCAAGCACCCTCCAGATACCTGAATCTGGAAGCGCAGAGGTTGTTGAGTCCCTGGCGTTTGCGCTCCGCGACACGCACCTGTTGCTCATTCTTGACAATCTCGAGCATGTCCTCGCCGCAGCTCCTCTCGTCACTAACCTCCTCGTTCAGTGTCCCTATCTCAAGGTGCTGGCGACAAGCCGTGCCTCGCTGCGAGTCAGCGGGGAGCATATTCTCCCGGTCCCGCCCCTGGCCCTTCCGGATCCCGGGACCACCACGTCGTCCGAGCACGCAGCTCAGACTGCAGCAGTACAACTCTTTGTGGACCGCGCAAAGGCTGTTGCACCGTTTTTCAAGGTCACCACTACGACCATGCCGATCGTTTCCGCAATCTGCCAGCACCTGGACGGGGTTCCGTTGGGAATCGAGCTTGTCGCCGCGCAAAGCAGCATTCTTCCGCCTGCAACGCTGCTCGCCCGGATCGAGGCACGCCTCCCCTTGCCACTGGCCGGACCACGGGATGCACCCGTTCGCCTCCGCTCGATGCGCGACACCATTGCCTGGAGCTACGCCTACCTCCCGGTTGATATCCAGCAACTCTTTCGCCTTGTTGGTGTTTTCGCTGGAAGTTTCGGTCTTGACGCTGCTGAAGCCGTCGGTGAGAGATTCTATAAGGTATCAAAGGCGTCCCTAGAGGACGCAGTACCTGACGGCAATGACGACCTCTCGCCGCGCCCGGCACCTGTCCACGACATCCTTGGCGGCCTTGCCTCCCTCGTCGACAACAGCTTGGTGCAGCAGAAAGAGTGGGATGGGGAGGCGCGGTTCTTCATGCTGGAGACGATCCGCGATTTCGCGGCGGAAGAGCTGGCAGCGCGCGGCGAAAACGACGCGGCTCGTGAGGCGCATGCTGCCTGGTGTCTGGAACTGGCGGAACAGAGTCAAATGGCCGCGGTTATCCCCGGAGGCGAGCAGGAGCTGTCACGCCTGGAGATCGAGCACCCCAATATGCGTGCGGCGCTTGACTGGCTGCACCAGCGAGAGGACAGCGACCGACTGCTTCGGCTGGCCACCGCGCTGGGCGAATTTTGGTTTGAGCACAATCACTACCGCGAGGGCCGCGAATGGCTGGAGCTGGCTCTGGCTAATTCGTCGGCTGCCCCCGATACGCTACGGGCTCCCGCACTTGTAAAGCTCGGCCTGCTCCTTGGCTTTCAGACAAACACCCAAAGGGCTGAAGAGCTTTTCGCCGAGGGTATCAGGCTGTTGCGCGTATCAGGCGACGCCGCGGCCATTGCCCTGGCTCTCGTATGGCAGGGGGCGATAGCCAACTACCTTGGAGACCACGATCGGGCCGAGCGCGTGCTGGAGGAGGCCCTTGGGCTGGCAGAGCAGATCCCCGATGCATCCATCGCTGCATCGATGACTGCCCGGGCATTAGCGAACCTGGGCATTTCCGCACACCTGCAAGGGAAACTGGATGTCGCCATCGTGCGACATGAACTGGCACTCCGCGTATGCCAGGAGCATGGATACGTGCTTGGTGCCATTCGCTCACTACGGGATCGAGGCGATGTAGCGCGGGACCAGGGAGATTACACTGCATCACTTGCCTACTATCGCGAGTGCCTCACGCTGATGGGTGACCGGGGAGATCGGCGCATTGTCGTCGACGCGCTCCTGGGGTCGGCACTGGCTGCGGCAGTCTGGGATCAACCGGAGCGGGCAGCTCGGCTGGTCGGGGCAGCCGATGCCATAGCGGATCGTTTCGGCGCCACCGCCACCGTTGCGACGGACCAGGCGGCGCACACGCGGGTGCTGGCGCTGATCCGCGCGAGTATGGAGGAGCAGGAATTCGAAACGGCATGGACGATCGGGCGGGAACAGGATGTGGGAAAAGCGATCGCAGAAGTATTGGCCATGTCGCCATCAATTGCGGGCTCCAGGAAAGCCGTCGACCCCTCGCACATCCACCTCTCGGGAAGGGAGGAGGAGGTTCTTCGCCTGGTGAGTGCCGGTGAATCGGATCGGGAAATCGCCGAGAAGCTCTTCCTGAGTGTGCGGACCGTCGAGGCCCACGTCACCCGCATCCGCACCAAACTCGGAGTCCGAACCCGCACCGCCGCTGTGACGGCCGCAATTGCCGCCGGTCTCATGGACCCTCGCGCACCCCGGTCGGACTGAGGAGCCTAGCTTCAGGAGGGTTGCTGAAAATCCAAGGCCCGGGTCCTCATCCCCCAATGGTCATCACCAGATCGGATCGGCCATCAACCGCATCAAACCGTTCTTCACCGACAGCTCCGCGCAGAGCCATTTGGTCGCCGTTAAAGCGGCAGCAGACGCTCACATGCCGCGATTCTATGCCGACGTACTCCTCCGCGTCCGTCGTTCGCTGGCAAACCTGGCTCTGTGCTTCGAGCCGACTGTTCAGGGATCCGCTCGACCCTTGGACACGAATACCGTCGCGGGAACCTCCGGCCCATATCCCTGAGGATCACCCTTGGGGCATATGTGTCGATTTGCAACGCGCGCATTTGCAAACACACCTGCCAATGCCGCAACTGAAAGACCTCCAAAGAGCAGTGCAAACGCTCGAGTGTCACCGGGACCGACCTCACGAGTAAACACCAGGGCCAAAACGGTGGATCCCAATACGCTTCCGACATACCGCGAGGTTGAAAAGATTCCTGCGGCAGAACCTGCAGTCTCCCCGGGCACTGCCTCGATTGCTGCCGCCTGCACCGGTGCACCGCTCACCCCGAGACCAAATCCCATGACTGCAAGAGCCACGATTGTCAGCACGACTTCCTGGAAGACTGTGCTGGCAGTCAACAGCAGAGTGCCGGTCACAAGAGCGATGGCTCCCCAGAAGGCAGGTGGCCAGTAACCACGCAGGTCAGCCCACTTACCGCCCAGCGGCCCGAGCAATGCCGCGAATGCCGACATGGCAGCGAGGATGAGACCGGAAGTCTGTACGCTGTGGTCCCTTACTCGCTCCAGGAAGATCGGTAGTGCGAGCAGCGTGGTGTACCTCACCAGGTTGCTTAGGCTAATCGATGCGCAGGCAAACGTATAACGGCTCCGGCGAAATAACTTCAAATTCACGACTGGCGCTTGAGCTCGAATCTCCCTTCGAAGAAACGCGAGACCGAGAAGGAGGCTTGCTACGGCAGCACCAATCGAGATCCGCCCATACCCGAGCCTCACCAGTGAAGGGATGACGATGACGCTGCCAAGAGACAGGGCAAAGAGTCCCGTGCCCTGATAGTCGAATTGCGGGCGTGAGATGGATCCGAACGCATCGCGAGGCAGGCTTCGCTAGGCCAGGAGGAACGCAATGCCGATCACTGGGAGATTCGCCCAGAAGATTGCCGACCATCCCCACGCGAATACCAGTGCCCCACCAAGTGGGGGCCCGGCAGCAGCGGCACTTCCGGCAGCCAGCCCAACGACACCAAAGACCACGCCGCGACGCGCTTTGGGAAAGGTGGCGCGGATGATGGCAGCCCCGTTAGGAAAGCTCAGTGCGCCGGCAAGCGCCTGTTGGATACGAAAGCCGATGAGCCAGGGGAGCGTCGGCGCGAAGGCGCAACCTGCCGAGGCGACCGCGAACCAGATCAGCCCGAGCAGATAGACCCGCCGCCCATACAGATCGCCAAGTCGCCCTCCCACCGGTTGTCCAACTGCCATTGCAACGAGGTACAGGGTGACCAACCATGCCGTCGAGGTAATCGAAACGTCAAATACTTCTTGTATTTCTGGCAACGCAATGGCGATCATGGTGGAATTCAGGGGCGCCACCGTGGTCCCAATGGCGATCGCGGGCAGGAGCCACCGTGATGGCGCTGGGGCCTGTTGAGCCCCGATTTCTACGCTCAATCCCACCTCCCTGCGATTGCCCGGTAAAGAGACCAGGTTGAATAGCGCCCCGCACTGGAGCTCCAGCCGCCCTTCGAACATCGAAATGAAACAAAGGAGCGCTGTCACATGGCATGACACACGCTCCCTTGCCGAAGTCAATCAACAAGACACTTCTTGTATATTATCCCAGCGTCACCACGCCGCTGCTTCCATCGACGGTGATCATTTGGCCTGTCGTGATGCGTTGGGTAGCACTGTATGCCCCGACCACAGCAGGGATGCCGTACTCTCGAGCGACGATGGCACAATGGCTCAGCGAACCGCCGGTTTCCGTGACGACGGCGGCGGCAACCCCGAACAGTGGGGTCCATGGCGGCATTGTCGTGATGGCAACGAGGATCTCGCCCGGCTGAAGATGTAACGCCTCCTCAAGAGTGCGGGCGACCCGGGCCACCCCGGTTCTCAAGCCCCGGGAACCGGGGTTCCCCTTGAGTTGGTTTGCGTGTTCTGCCTGCTGCGGAGGACCACCAAAGAACTTCGTCCCGGTTCGTTGAAGTGGGTTATCACCTGGTGGTGGTCCTGAGGGAGGATCGCCGAGGAACGGCGGAGGCGTCAGTGTTTGGGCGATATCCATCTCCGTCCGGCGCTGGACAACCAATGTGCGGACGCCACCATGGTCCTGCGATGCGTCGTCCGTCGCGAGGGCATCGCGCACCTCGTCCACCGTCAACATGAAGATATCCTCGGCCGCTTCGAGGATGCCGAGATCCTTCAGGTACTGCCCGACTCGAAGGTAAAAGAACCGCAGGGAGGCAAGACCCTGCTGATCGATATAGAAATTATGCTCCTCTTGCAGGAATACACCGTGCCTGGCAGATTGCAGCATCGCCTCGAACTGTTCCCGGACTGCCTCGGGATACAGGGCGAGCTTTTCACAAGCAGCGGCTACTGCCTCGTCCGCGCCTCTCGCGATGGCGATCTGTTGAGCCCGTGCGTCGTGGTCGGCGCGGAGATAGTTTCGAACACTGGAGAGCGCAATCGACGGGTCTTCTCTCCAGGTAGGAGTTGCTATATCAAAGAGGTCCTGACGAAGACCGTAGACATCAGGGAAGGAATGCAGGCTCACCAGGAATTCTCTCCCTTTGTCGGTCGCTTGCAATGCAGGGAGGAGATTCTCGACAGGAGTCTCCTGAAATACCTCCTCGAGTCCAAGTTCCCTGGCGGTCTCTGCCAAATCGGAAAGCGCGATCCCCGCCATCACACTCTTCGAGTTAGCCCCCACTAACAGGGCATGAGCATCGGCGTCATCCCCGTCAAAAAGATCCGTATAGAACTCACTAAAGACTTCGATGACCACCAACATAACGTGAGCGATACGAAAGTGTATGGCCCAGAGGTCTTGGTGTATTGCGTCCGCCTCATCGAGTATCGCCATCATCTCGTTGCGAGGCAGGCCACGGACCTCCATGGATTTGAGCCGATCGAGGTGCGCGGAAATGGCTGGCAAATGCTCACCATGCCAGCGCTCGAGAAGCCGGCCAAGCTCAGGCTTAATCCCTGCCTCGGCGGCTTCACCGATCTGCCGGGCTTCCTCCTCGCTCTCCGGTTCTGCCATGACGATCGAAGTGTAATAGTAGTAGTTCCGGTGGCGTACCCTCACATCCTGGATCGGCAGGTCATACTCTCTGGTAGCCGTCATGAAACCGCCCGGGAATGCACGGCCCATGGTGGATGCAGCTAGGGGACTGATCGGATGAGGATTATGCATCCGGTCCAGGGAAAAGGTGCCGCCAGCATCCTCCTCACTCTACCAATCAGCCGGGAACGTCGTTCCAGTGCTGGGTACTGATGTCGCCATTAAATGCTGCTCCTTTGTAGCTCGTCGGCTGGGATGTCGTTAGAGACCCATGCAGCTGCCAAAGACGTTTGTTGCGATGCTGCAGCTGGTGACATTCGGATAGGAACCCCGAGTGTCGTGATCGGTCGCGCCTGGAACAGGTAGAGCTTGCCGTCGGCGAACCCACCCTCGATATCTGCCTCAAACCCAAGCCGAGCGGAGACCAATCGCCCAACGGCGGCGATCTCGGACGCCTGGTCATCCGACATCACGCGCATGTTCTGGAGCGCCCGGGGCACGGTCACCTGCCGCGTACCCTCAGACGGAGCCGCATCGGCGATAACCATCTGTTGCTTGTGGCCCACCCTGTAGTCCACTACGCAACCACACCGATCCACCACGATGTGGTCTGGATTGACCACGCCAGAGACGACAGCTTCGCCAAGTCCCCAACTCGCGGATATGACGAGATGCTCGCCGCTTCCGGTAACGGGGTCGGAGGTGAACAATACGAAGGACACATCTGCTCGCACCATCTGCTGGATAACTACCGCGATCTCAGCGACATCGGTTTCCAGCCCCCGCGACTGCCGGTAGTTGAATGCCCGTTCTGACCATAGAGACGCCCAGCACTGTCGTACTGCTGCCTCGAGGGCCGTATGAGACCTCACGCCAAGCATGGTGTCATGTAGGCCCGCAAACGAGACGTTAGCAGAATCCTCCGCTGTAGCTGACGACCGAACGGCGAGCGACATCGGCACTCCGGGAAGCGTTTCGAACTGGTCGTAGGCAGAAGCAATAGCCCCCGCCACGGATTCTGGAAGCGGTGTCGATTGGATAACCTCACGGATGCGTGGAAGCTCCGACACACAAGCATCCGTAGCGCGAGGAGGCAAAGAAATCGATGCGGCAAACTCGGTGTACGCCGAAGTCGTCAGCGCACAAGCTTTGGGTACAGATGCTCCTAAAGCGATAAGGCGGCTGAGACTGGCTCCTTTTCCTCCAACGATGGCACGATCATACGCAAACTGGTCGAGCCAAACCAAATGTAGGTGCGGACCCAAGCTGCTGCGCACCATGTGATTATCTGCCTCCACGTGATTTAACGGTAATAAAACACTGTACTCCTGCGGGTATAGGAACACAAGCCTCTAAGGAGTCATTACGAAGAGGGGCACCGGTAAGTTCCGTTGCTTGTCAATGGATCTTTTTGAAAAGTTATGACCAACGACGTTGCGCCAACATGACGCACTAGGGTTCTGGGATCGTTCTCGCTCTTCCTATGTTGTCAATACATTGCTGCAGGCGAAACCCTGGTGAGACAACGACGCTGTATTCCATGCGGCCACTGGGGTCGCATTGACCAGCAATCTCCACTCCATCCTCGGTGGCGCCAGGTTCCCTCGCGTCGCGAAGCGGGGCCTGCAGATGGTGATCGCGCTGGAAGAAGATGGCTTCGTCTTGTTCGGATAGCGAGTCTGCCGAACAGGGAAACGGGCAGTCACCTTCGTGACAGCCCGTTTCCCTGCTGTGCCTTGCAAAGAGCCGAACTACTCGACGGCGCGGCCGTTTTTCGTCCACTCGATCATGCCACCGGCCATGGACTTGACATCCTTCCGGCCTGTGCGCCGGAGGATTTCGACCGCGTCCAGGCTGCGAACACCAATCCGGCAGACGGTCACGATCTTTCCTCCGTGCGGAATCTCGTTCTCGCGCCGGACCAGGTCCCCGAGTGGAATGTGTAGTGCACCAGGCATGTGTCCCTCGGCCCACTCGTCCGGTTCGCGCACATCCACGAACGTCGCGCCCTGCTCCTCATACGCTTTCGCCGCTTCGGCATTGGAGATCTCTCGCGGATCCGGGTCCTTCTTCTTCAATCGTTGCAGCACGACCCCATAGTCTCCTCGATCGAGTTGGACATTAACTTGGCCAGTTGCCGCCGTCCACGTTGAATGTCTGTTGCGTGATGTAATCGGCATCCGAAGAAGCAAGGAAGACGGCTGCGCCGGTAACGTCCTCAGGCTGCTCGATTCGACCAAGGGGAATACCTTGGATGAAAGTGCGCTTGGGTTCACCGACTTCCATATTGAGCAGTTTCGCAAACTGTTTGTCGACCTCGTCCCAAAACGGCGTATCGACAATGCCGGGCGCGATCGCATTGACGTTGATCTTGTGCGGAGCCAGTGCCAATCCAATTGATTGGTTCATGCTGATAACGCACGCCTTGCTTGCGCAGTAGGCAAGTACGAGGGCCTCACCCCGGCGCCCCGCCTGTGAAGCCAGATTGACGATCTTGCCCCCTCGCCCCTGGGCGATCATCTGCCGCGCCGCCGCCTGGCTGCACCAGAGAAGCCCCTTGCAATTGATATCGAACATGAAATCCCAGTCGGCCTCAGTCGTTTCGAGGAACGGGATGATCTTCCCCACCCCCGCGTTGTTGACGAGGATGTCGAGACCGCCGAAGTGCTCCACCGCGGCATCTACCATCCCCTGCACCTGGTCCTGGTCGCGCACATCTACAGCGACGGCGACGGCCTTTCCGCCAGCTCCCGTGATCTCCTCCGCGACCGCCTCGGCGCCCTGGAGGTTCATGTCTGCCACCACCACACTGGCGCCCTCCTGGGCATAGCGGAGGCTGATGGCGCGTCCCATGCCTTGGGCGCCGCCGGTCACAATCGCGATCTTGCCGTTCAATCTCACAGCCGACTCCTCTCAGTAACAGTGAAGAAGGACAGTTGGCGCAGGGTGGATAGGTCTATGGTGTGTGTCGATCGATCCGGTAACGGTCTACAGTGGCCTGGTTGAGCGTAACTCCCAAGCCGGGACGTACCGGAAGCCCGACTGTGCCGTCGGACGAGGGCGCGATGTGCTCCTCCAAGAGCTCGGTTCGCAGCGGATTCGGGTTCTGGTCGAACTCCAGCAGTCCCCCATTCGGCAACGAGGCGATGAGGTGCATGTTCGCGATGGTGCTGACCGCCGACGAGAAGACATGCGGGATAATGGGCATCCCGTACGCCTGGGCAAAGGCCGCGACCTTCCTGCTCTCCGTGATGCCTCCCGTCCAGATTACGTCGGGTTGAACGATGTCCACGGCCCGACGCGCGATTAACTCGCGGAACCTCGGCAGACCGGTCTCGGTCTCGTACCCCGCTACCGGTGTGTCGAGGTGGTGGGCCACAAGCGCGCTTCCCTCGATGTCGTCGGTCGGTACCGGCTCCTCCAGCCACCGGATGTCGAACGACTCCACTTCGCGCATGAACTTGAGTGCTACTGAGGGCGTCCAGGCATTATTGGCATCGACTGCGAGGCCAACTTTTCCTCCGATTGCTTCCCGTGCCAGCCGCACGCGCTCGATATCCTCCTCAAGGGAGACCGCCGCATACTCCGGCCGAACCATGTCATGCAGCATGTTGGTCATGAGTTCGGGATTGCGCCCGACCTTGATCTTGACAACCTTGAACCCCTGGGAAGCGTATGTACCGACCTCCTCCGCAAGTGCCCTAGCGTCCTTGCCCCCGGCATAGAATCCCGCCGATGCGTAGGCGTCAAGCGTATCCCGGTACCCACCGAGCAGCCGGTAGAGAGGCGTCCGTGTTGCCTGCCCGATGATGTCCCAGAGAGCGATATCGATCCCACTGATGCCCATCATCAGCATGCCGCCCCGACCACGCTGGTGGGCGCGGGAAGCCATCATGCTCCAGAGCCTCTCCACCCGGAACGGGTCCTGGTTGAGGATCGTCTGCCGCAACTCTCCAAGAACAAGCGCCTCGATACTTTCAAGATAGCCGCCATAGACCGCGGCTTCGCCCAGGCCGACAATGCCCTCATCCGTATGAACCTGGACGAGCAACGTCGGTCGGTCGGGCATGTAATGAACGGCGTCGGCCATCGGGACCGGCATGTCGTACTTGAGCTTGATCGTCGTGACGTCAGTGATCCGCACAAAGACCTCCCAACAAGGAGTGATATACAGTGCCGTCCGTCTCCACCAGGCGGCAAACGGACTACAGGGTAACGCACGGGAGATATAAAGGACACAAATACCGGAAAGTCATCCCAGGTTTGACAGGGCAAGGTGCTATGTCTACAATTTTGCTCAGAACTCACAACCAGATATACATCAGTAGGAGCGCCTGGACAACGGTGGAATGGTAACGCCGGTAAGGTCTATCCATCGGATATTGAGGAAAGATCATTGGGAACAGGCTGTTGCGGACTCCCAGTGAAATCGTCACTGATTCTGGCGCGCAAGGACACGTGCCTAACCTGCGCTGTGAGTGCTTGGCGTGGCGATTTCGCCCGCTGAAGGGAATCATTCAGTAGAGGAGATCGAACGCATGGACCGAGTGATTACACGTCGGCGGCTGGTACAGGTTTCCGCGGCCGGAGCAGGCGCTGTCATGCTGACGCCAATGCTCCTGCGAACGGCTCTCGCCGCGCCGCCACCGCTCGAGAAGAAAGCCAAGTACAAGGTGGGCTTCTCGCAGGTGGAGATGAACAATCCCTGGCGCACAGCCCAGACGGCAAGCATGCAGGCTGAGGCCGAAGAGCTCGGCCATGAGCTTGTCTATACCGATGCCGGAGGATCGGAAGCGAAGCAGATCGCGGACGTCGACTCGATGATCGCGCAGCAGGTGGACCTGATCTTCCTCGCTCCACGCTCCGAGAAACCGCTCGCCCAGGCAGTGCTGAAGGCAAAGTCAGCCGGTATCCCGGTCATCCTGCTCGACCGCGACGTCGATCATTCCATCGCCGAGCCGGGCGAAGATTACGTCTGCTTTATTGGTTCCAACTTCGTGCAGGAAGGCGCACGCGCCGCGGAATGGCTAGCCGAGACAATGGACGGAAAGGCAACGATTATCGAGCTTGAGGGGACCACCGGATCCTCCCCTGCCATCGATCGCCAGAAGGGGTTCCGCGACTACCTCGCCGGGACATACGTTCCCGAGGACAACGGCGGCACCCCGGCCTCCGTACCTGCCGGCGGCTTCCCCGATATGCAGATCATCGCCTCACAGACGGGCGACTTCGCACGGGACGAGGGGCGACAGGTTTTCGAAACCCTCTACCAGGCCAACCCCACCGCGAATGCGGTGTATGCACACAACGATGAGATGGCCCTTGGCGCGATCGCAGCGCTTGAGGCAGCTGGTAAGGTGCCGGGCCAGGACGTCATTATTGTCTCAGTCGATGGCTCGCGTGATGCCCTGCAGGCCATCATCGACGGCAAGCTCGGCGCGACAGTCGAGTGTAATCCTCGCTTCGGGCCGAAAGCCTTCGAGACGATGGATAAGTACGCGGACGGCGAAGAGATCCCGGAGATGATCATCAATCCGGATCGGTTCTTCGACGCCACGAACGCCGAGGAATTCATCGACGAAGCCTACTAGCGGATTGTCAGCGGCAACCTCGCGGCACGGCTCGGTATCCGCGGAAGCGAGCCGTGAGCACCTCTGATGGCCGAGTTACGCCAGGGCAGGGAGCGTTCCGATGGGCCGCTCCCCGTCCGTGTTCACGGAACCATGCGTCCCGGTTGCGATAGCCCTGTTTCTCATGCTTGGAGTGTGCTCATGGAGTCCCGGCAAGAGTCAGAACCTCTGCTCCAGATGCAGGATATCTCCAAGGCATTCCCCGGCGTGATCGCGCTCTCGAACGCCAGTCTCACGGTACGGCGAGGCGAGGTCCATGCGCTCGTCGGCCAGAACGGCGCAGGCAAGTCCACCATGATGAAGATCCTCGCCGGCGCATACCGCAGGGATTCAGGGACGATTGTTTTCAATGGCCAACCTGTGGACTTCCGGACGCCTCAGCAGGCGCAGGCGAGCGGGGTCAGCACCATCTACCAGGAGATCAACCTC
>DASYWM010000040.1:0-4230 GCA_035936075.1 Thermomicrobiales bacterium | reverse complement strand
GGCCTGGAGAGCATGCTTTCCAGGCCATCCCGCGCGGCGAATCGATTCACCTACCCGATCGCCGGTAGGGTAACAGCCTCCGCAGTCGGTACCCGGTGCGATTTCTTGAACGGATTCACGGATATGGCTGTAGTTTCCAGGCCCAATGCGCCTTCGACAACCAAGCGGCGGTTTTCAGACGAAACTATCTCCGGATGGCTCTCGATTTCTCCGTGGCTGATCGGGTTCGTCGTCTTCACCGCGACACCGTTCCTTGCGTCCCTCTACTTCAGTTTCACGGACTACAACGTCCTCAACCCTCCTGAATGGGTGGGGCTTAAGAACTACGAACGCCTCTTGACGGATGATCGCCTGTTGCCGAAAGCGCTCCAGAACACGTTCATCTACGCGATGATGTACGTGCCGCTCAATATCATCTCCGCGCTTGCGGTAGCAATGCTGCTGAACAAGGCGCGGCACTTCACCGGGTTCTTCCGAACGGCATACTACCTGCCGTCAATCACACCTGGCGTCGCGACCGCGTATCTGTGGGTCTGGATCCTGAATCCGAACGATGGCATCGTAAACAGCACCCTGCGCTCGATCGGTCTCCCCGCCCCGGGCTGGACAGTCGATCCATTCTGGACCAAGCCAACGATCGTGATCACGGAGATATGGACACTCGGCGCCTCCATGCTCCTCTATCTCGCCGCACTCCAGGGCGTGCCGAAAGACCTCTACGAGGCTTCCACGCTGGACGGCGCCGGCGCCTGGAGAAAATTCAAGGACGTCACCTTGCCGATGATCTCGGGCATCACCTTCTTTGTCACCACGATTAGCGTCATCTCGGCCTTGAACGTCTTCACCCAGGGCTACGTGATGTTCGACGAAGACGGTGGCCCTGACAATTCCGCGCTCTTCGTCGTGATGTATCTCTTCAAACGCGCCTTCGGCAGCGGCTACTTCCAAATGGGCTACGCCTCAGCCATCGCCTGGGTGCTGTTTCTGATTATCCTGGTCGTAACCTTCATCCAGTTCAAATTCTCCAAGCGCTGGGTGTACTACGAGCACGATACGCGGAACTAGGGAGGAAACCTGATCATGGCGACGCCATCGCTTTCCTATGAGGAACAGGCCCAGTCGGTCCCGCACGTCGGGGTCATGACCCCGAAAAAGCGTAAGCCGGAGCCACGGGTAAACGGGAAGGACATCGTGCTCGGGATCCTCATGGTCCTGCTTGCCCTTGCGTTCATCTTTCCCTTCGTCTGGCTCATCATGACCTCGTTCAAGCCGCCGGCCGAGGTCTTCTCCGGCGAGTTCTTCCCATCCCGCTGGACGACCCAGAACTACGAGCAGGTCTTCACGCAGGTGCCGATGTGGCGCTGGATGGGCAACACTTTTCTCGTCGCCCTCCTTGGCGTTGTCTCGGTGGTGCTCTCCAGCTCGCTGGTGGCTTTCGGCTTCGCCCGCCTGCACTTCAAGGGCAGGAACGCGCTCTTTGCCCTGGTGATCGGTACCTACTTGCTTCCCGGTTCGATCACGATGATCCCGACCTTCCTTATCTGGAACGAGCTTGGGCTGGTCGGCACCCTCTACCCGTTGTGGGCCGGGAATCTTTTCGGGTCCGCCTTCTACATATTTATGCTGCGGCAGTTCATGCTCACGATCCCACAGGATCTGGTGGATGCAGCCCGACTTGATGGCGCCAGCTACCTCCGCATTTACTGGGCGATCATGCTGCCGCTGGTCCGGCCGGCAATCGTCGCCGTGGCGATCTTCGAATTCAATGCCAAGTGGAACGATTTCATGGGGCCGTTGATCTACCTGAACAACCCGGACCGCTACACGCTGGCGCTCGGTCTCCAGAGCCTGAAGAGCAATTTCGCGGAGCTGGGTACCCAATGGTCGCTGCTCCTGACCGCCTCGGTCATCTTCACGATCCCGATGGTGATTGTCTTCTTCCTCTTCCAGCGCTACTTCATGGAAGGCCTCGCCCACACCGGTATCAAGGGCTAACCGCGAGGGCTGTGTAACCTGCAGGTGGACGAGATCCAGCCTCTTCCGGAACCACACCTATCGACCGTGATGTTTCCACTCAAGAGGGCCGCAAATAGGGCGGCCCTCTCGCGTACATCAACGCGGGGAGGAACGTTACGATCCTGTCGGGACACTCCTGCAAGCAGAACACAACCCCTTTGAGGGAGCGTAGAGATCATCACCAAAGCGCTCATAGACAGCAAGGGACTGGAGGCAAGGAAACGTCGTCCCTCACCGCTTGCGTAGATTCGTAGGCCGAACTGGGATCCTGCCGCCGAAAGCGCCATAGAATTCACGAACCTTGCTAAAACGACGCGAGTGAGTGGCCATGAATTGACATATGGTTCGCTGCACCTCATGATGATGGAGGATCATCCTTCATGTCGCGAGGGGCGCGAGCCTATGGCAGATTTCGTGGTTCCCGAGCCAAGCTCGGAGGGACCCACCTGTATCTTCTCAACACCGGTCCACAGGCGCCCTGGACCGGAGGGACTGCCATTGTCCCGAACATCGTTCATCGGACGGGAACGGGAAATCAGGCTCGTTCAGTCGCTCCTGAATCGCGATGATATCTCGCTCGTCACCCTGACTGGCCCCGGTGGTGTCGGCAAGACACGCATCGCCGTTCGCGTTGCTCAGTCAATTCCTCACGCTGTCCATTTCATTGATTTGGTCGATGTCCATGAGCCCTCGCTCGTGCTCCCCACGATTGCCTCTGCATTTGACTGTGCGCCGAATGGGCGCTCAGTCATCGACGCGCTGTCGGCTGTGCTACGCGATGGGGATCATGTGCTCGTGCTCGACAACTTTGAGCAAATTCTTTCAGCCGCATCGTCGCTGGTCCACCTTTTAGACGCCTTACCCAGAGTGAAGGTGCTGGTTACCAGCAGAGCGGTGTTAGGACTCCCCGGCGAGTATGTCGTTGATGTTTCACCATTTGCCCTACCGGGACCAGACGGTCAATTGTCTGTTGATGCACTCGCCGGCCACGATGTCGTTCGGCTCTTTGTCGACCGTGTGCGGACCCTGCAGCCCGACTTTGCCCTCTCGAGCGCGAATGCCGCGACAATCGCCAAGATCTGCCAACGTCTGGACGGGTTGCCGTTGGCAATCGAATTGGCAGCCGCGTGGGCACCAGTCCTTTCGCCATCCGAGTTGCTGGCCCAGATGGAACGTCCTTTGGCCCTTCCTGATGCTGGCTCACACAGCGCGCACATCCGACAACGAACCATACGGGACACGATCGCATGGAGTTACAGCCTGCTCGACACTTCATCACAGACGTTATTTCAGCGGATGGCAATCTACATCGGTGGCTGCACCCTGGACTCCATCAATGAAGTCTGCGGAGATGAGAATCTGAAGCCCCTGCAGGGGCTTCATCGATTGGTCGCTCACAGCCTGGTCCGGCGTATGGATTTGCCAAGTGGCGAATCGCGGTACACGATGCTTGAAACCATCCGTGAATTCGGCATGGAGCGCCTCGACCAAAGTGGTGAAGGGGACATTCTAAGGCAGAAATACGCCCAATACTTCCTCGCATTTGCCGAACATGCCGAAGTGATGCTGAACACTGACGAGCACGAAATCTGGCTGGATCGGCTCGAAGCTGACCAAGGAAACCTGCAGAACGTTTTCGATTGGGCGCTTAAGCACAAGGATGCCGAATTTGCACTGCGACTTAGCGGAGCGCTCTGGCAGTTTTGGCGATTTCGCTTTTTCTCCAGCTCGGGTCAGGAGTGGATACAACGCGCCCTGGCGCTCGGCCAGGATGTATCGGCCCCTGTCCTGCGCAAGGCATTGTTCGGCGCAGGATCGCTCGCATGGGCCCATGGCCGGTACGCCGAAGCAGGGACGATGCTTACGGACTCGCTGGCAATGTATCAGGAGACAGATGACCCGGCTGCCATCGGGCATGTTGAGCTGGCTCTCGGGCGACTAGCGTGGGACCAGGGGAAACAGGATGGGGCCAGACGTCGGTTCGAAGAGGCCAGCCGACTCTTCGAGCAGGCCGACGACAGGAGCGGCCTGGCGCACGGGCTGCACGGGATGGGGTTGGTCGCCTACAAGGACGGGGACTACCAGCTGAGCGCCAGCTATTTTCAGGATGCGTTGGCATCCTGGCAATCACTCGGTTTTTCCTGGGGGCTTGCGTGTTGCATTCCCGGTCACCTTGGTGAGGTGGCACGGGCGGAGGGGCACCTTTCCAGGGCG